>NZ_JAUOEV010000030.1:0-54416 GCF_031932135.1 Shewanella vaxholmensis | reverse complement strand
CATATTCTGCAATACACAAGTTACATCCCAGGTCGCTTAGCTCAGCTGGGAGAGCACCTCCCTTACAAGGAGGGGGTCACTGGTTCGAGCCCAGTAGCGACCACCATATTTATCCCCCCAATAAACTTTACCAACACGCTGACTCAACTATGCTTGATCTCAATCAGCGAGTGCTAAATTTTACTCTTTCGCCTTTTATAATCCGTAAAATACCAAGCTCTATCGACACTCAGCCTGATTTCATTCTGCTTTTAGCATTGTTTGGAGATCAACATTATGGCCAGCGTCAGTCAATCCGCTTCTCTTGCCAATATTGCCGCTTATTTAAAGCATACCCACGCTTGCGATGAGCAAACGGCACTCAAGGAAGCACGGGAAGTCATGCATAATCTCGTCAGTATGCGCCAAAAGGGCTTTATTACCGGTTGGTACTTTGACGAACAAGGCCACTTAGAGTTGTTGCCTAGCGATGCGATCCTAAAACGTATCCTTTTAGATGATGATTAACTGCGCCAACTGACTCCTTGTCTTGATTGACGACAAACACCATCGACTTGACCACAATTAACCACACAATCAGCCTACACTGCTTATCCCAAAATAATCCATCACGCATGTTTCAGCGTAGCGCATACTTTTGCGGCATTTTTTGATCTCAAAATAACTAAGTTTGTTTAATAAACCTGCACCGCCAAGGGCTATCTATTTGAGGCAGATCCGCGCCATGGGTGGGTTCCCACCCAAATACAAAATCACTGTGAGCGAGATCTCACCCACAAAACTAAAAGTGTGACAAACATCAAATGAACTACACTTTAGTAACCAAACACTTACAGAAGTCAGTGTAAGTTGGCGTGGTATTTGCCTTTAGTAAGACAGACCTCAGGGAAATCAAGGCTGTATTCCTACTCAAACTTGGTAACAAACTAACCAAGACTGAGGACAAATCCTAACAACAGAAAAAGGAACTCAAGATGACATTGAATCAACAAACTGGATTGACCCGTCCACTCAAAACCTTAGTCAAAATGCTCGCCGTTGCCTCCGTGTTCGCAACCAGCTTTAACGTATTTGCAGAACCTATTGAAATTAAGTTTTCGCACGTTGTGGCAGAAAATACGCCCAAAGGCCAAATGGCACTTAAGTTTAAAGAACTCGTTGAACAACGTTTACCGGGTGAATACAAGGTCAGTGTATTTCCTAACTCACAGTTATTTGGGGATAACAACGAGTTAGCGGCACTACTGTTAAACGACGTGCAATTTGTTGCGCCGTCACTCTCAAAATTTGAACGTTACACTAAACGCCTACAAGTATTCGATTTACCTTTCCTCTTCAATGATATGGATGCGGTAAACCGTTTCCAACAAGGTGAAGCAGGTCAAACACTGCTGAACTCTATGACCCGTAAAGGGATTGTCGGTCTAGGTTATTTGCACAATGGCCTGAAACAGTTCTCGGCTAACACGCCACTTAAAAATCCTGCTGATGCAAAGGGCTTGAAGTTCCGCGTAATGGCATCTGATGTTTTGGCGGCTCAGTTTGATGCTGTCGGCGCTATTCCAGTGAAAAAACCTTTCTCTGAAGTATTTACCCTGCTGCAAACCCGCGCTATCGATGGTCAAGAAAACACATGGTCAAATACTTACTCACAAAAGTTCTATGAAGTGCAAAGCCAAATCACTGAAAGTAATCACGGTGTACTCGACTACATGGTCGTGACCTCTGACACTTTCTGGAAAGGCTTACCTGCTGACAAACGTAAGATCATCAAAGAAGCATTAGATGAATCTATCGCATTAGGTAACAAAATTGCCGCTGAGAAAGATAACCAAGACAAACAGTTAATCCTAGATTCTAAACGTTCACAGTTAGTGACTTTAACGCCTGCTGAACGTCAAAAATGGGTCGATGTGATGAAACCAGTTTGGGCTAAATTTGAAGAGCAAATCGGTAAAGATGTGATTGAAGCTGCTGTAGCTGCAAATAAATAATAATGATGATAGCCGCTTAACCTCAACCGAGGTTAAGCGGCCATTTCAGCGAGGGGATTATGGCTGTGATATCGCGAATATTTGGTTATTTTGAAGAAGGTGTGCTCAATTTATTGATCACTCTGATGACGTTGTTAGTGTTTTCAGAAGTCGTCGCACGATTCTTCTTCAATACGGGTTTTCTGTGGATCCAAGAACTCACACTGACCTTTTGCGGTTGGTTTGTGTTGTTTGGTATGTCTTATGGGGTAAAAGTTGGCGCGCACATTGGTGTCGATGCCTTCGTTAAAAACTTAGCGCCTCGGGCCAAAAAGATAACGTCCCTCGTTACCGCCTTTGTCTGTATTGTCTATTGCGGACTCTTTTTAAAAGGCAGTTGGGATTACTTAAGCCAGATGTATCAAATTGGTGTGCCTATGGAAGATATTAATTTCCCCCAATTTTTGTTAAAAAGCCTCGATCCAGACTTTGCTTGGAACACCTTACGGATTGATGTTGAAGATGGCGCAGTCCCTATTTGGCTATCTCAGAGTATTTTGATCATTGGTTTTTCGATGTTGACTTGGCGATTCGCCGAACTCTTTATTGCCATCCTACGTGACCAAGTCACTGGCTTCCAATTTGCTGATGAAGCGAAAGAAAGTATGCATTTAATCGATGAAAGCGTTAAAAACGCCAATGAAGAACCCGTCTCTGACGAAAAGGAGACTAAATAATGGCGATTGCAACCCTATTTACCGCCCTATTAGTGTGTATGTTTCTCGGTATGCCTATCGCTATCGCGTTAGGTTTTTCCAGCATGCTCACCATTTTGTTTTTCTCGAATGACTCCTTAGCCTCAGTGGCACTCAAACTGTATGAGTCTTCATCGGAGCATTACACTCTACTCGCTATCCCCTTCTTTATTCTGTCATCCGCCTTCCTCTCAACTGGTGGCGTCGCGAGACGGATTATCGATTTTGCCATGGACAGTATTGGACATGTCCGTGGTGGATTAGCGATGGCATCTGTTATGGCGTGTATGCTGTTTGCGGCGGTTTCAGGATCATCACCCGCGACCGTAGCGGCGATTGGTTCAATCGTGATTGTGGGCATGGTTAAAGCGGGTTATCCCGAGAAGTTTGCGGCGGGGGTTATCACCACCTCAGGCACACTTGGTATTTTGATCCCACCGTCCATTGTGATGTTGGTGTATGCGGCAGCGACCGAAGTGTCCGCAGCAAGAATGTTTATGGCAGGTTTAATTCCAGGCTTAATGATGGGATTCATCCTGATGATCGTTATCTACATCGTCGCCCGCTTTAAGAACCTGCCTTCGCGTCCTTTTCCAGGCTTTAAACAACTAGGGATTTCAAGCGCTAAAGCTTTGGGTGGATTAGCACTCATCCTTATCGTTCTAGGCTCTATCTATGGCGGCGTTGCGAGCCCGACTGAAGCTTCAGCGGTAGCTTGTATGTATGCGTATTTTATTGCGGTATTTGGTTACCGTGACATTGGACCATTAAAAGAGGTGGCTTGGCGCAACCAAGGTGAAAGCTTACCTAAAGCCGCGGCACGTAACTTAGGTCACATGTTCCTAGGACTGATTAAAACGCCTATCGACAAAGACATACGTAACGTAGTGCGTGATGGCGCTAAGGTCAGTATCATGCTGCTGTTTATCATAGCTAACGCTATGTTGTTCGCGCATGTCTTAACCACTGAGCGTATCCCGCATATTATCGCTGAGCATATTGTTAATATGGGTTTACCCGCTTGGGGCTTCCTGATCATTGTTAACTTACTGCTACTTGCTGCTGGTAACTTTATGGAGCCATCGGCGATTGTCCTGATTATGGCGCCGATCCTCTTCCCTATCGCGACTCACTTAGGCATAGATCCTATTCACTTAGGTATCATAATGGTGGTGAACATGGAGATAGGTATGCTCACGCCGCCGGTGGGGCTCAACCTCTTTGTTACCGCAGGGATCACAGGTAAGAGTATTGGTTGGGTCATTCAATCGGTTCTGCCTTGGTTACTATTGATGTTAGCCTTCTTAACCTTGATCACTTACGTGCCGCAGATTTCGCTCTTCTTACCAGAATGGTTGGATTCGATGCGTGGATATTAAGCTGAAATTCAAGGTAATGAGATTACCCCTTGATTACAGTTAGTTTTTAAGCGAGCCTAGTCAGGCTCGCTTTGTTTTATGATGTACAGTCTCAATGATTGATACCGTCGCTTTATCAGGATAGCCACCATGTTGCCCATGACGCCTAAGGCCAAGAAACGCCTCTTTCTCACTGTAGTGTTACTTGCAGGTCTATTTGCAACACTCAAACTGACCTATTGGGTGCATTTGCATCAAGGTAAAATCGAGATCCAAACTCAATCTGAGAAACAACTAAAAGAATTAATCAGTTTCCTTGATGGGGCGTTATCGCGCTACGAAAGTATTCCCCATGTGCTCTCAACTAACCCTATGCTCGCCAATGTACTGAACGATCAACAAAATCCTGATAAAGTCCAAGAGCTTAATTTATATCTGGAAGAAATCCAGCATGTCACTGAGGCGTCAGATATCTATCTGATTGATGCCTTAGGGATCGCCATTGCCGCCAGCAACTGGCAACAGAGTTTCTCCTTTATCGGCAAGGACTATTCCTTTAGGCCCTATTACACCGATGCTATCTCGGGTAATTTAGGCCGTTATTATGCCGTGGGTACCAGCTCAGATAAGCGTGGCTTTTATTTCTCCTACCCTATTTATCAGCAAGGCGGTAAAGGCATACTCGGCGCGATCATTGTCAAAGTGGACATTAGCGGTATCGAGCAGCAAAGCACAAGCATGGCCATTGCGGGCCAGTATCAATTCCTTATCAGCGACCCAGAGGACATTGTTTTTATCTCCAGTGTCGATGAGTGGCGGTTAAAGTCACTCACCCCACTTACCCAAGCCAAACAGTATATGCTCAATGCATCAAAGCGTTACGCAGAACGCCCCATAGGTGAGCTGTTAATGAAGCCACCCTATGAGAGTGGCAGCCAAGCTATGCTCTACCAATTGCAAACAGGTAGAGATCATGAGCAATACATGGATAATCATCAGTTAATGGCCAAAGCTGGCTGGCGGGTGCATATCTTAGCCCCCATCAAACCCTTGCTGTCGTCTTTACCTGCGCTGATGTTACTGTCGGCCAGTATTTATCTATTGCTGGCACTCAGCATCTTGTTTAGTGCCGAGCGGCGGCGCAACCTACAGCGCATGCAACTGGCACAAAGCCTGTTAGAACAACGCGTAGAAGAACGAACTCAAGACTTGCAGCAGGCGAACAATCAGCTTAAAGATACTCAGGATGAACTCATTCAAGCGGCTAAACTCACAGTGATCGGCAGTTTATCCGCCAGTATTAACCATGAGCTTAATCAACCACTTGCCGCGATTCGCAGCTATGCCCAAAACACTCAAACCTTTCTAGCCCGTAATATGCAAGATAAAGCACTGGATAATATCAAGATTATTATTGAGCTGACCGATAGATTGGCCGATATTGTCGGCCAATTTAAAAGCTTCACCCGCAAGAGCCAAGGCACAGATAGCGCTACCGATATTGGGCGCTGCATTCAGCAAGCGCTCACTATCGTTCAGCCAGAAATAGACAAACAAGGTGTTGAGCTCGATGTGCAACTTCCCAATGGTAGCTATCAAGTTTGGGGCGATAAGGTCCGATTGCAGCAAGTATTTGTCAACATCATGAGTAACGCCATTGTCGCTATGCAGCAATCGGATAAACGCCGCTTGATTATCCGCGTAACCAGTGAAGATAAGTTCTGCATCAGTATCCAAGATTCAGGTCCTGGCGTACGTGAAAGCCAAATGGAGAAAATCTTCGAACCTTATTTCACCACCAACGAGCGGCATGGCCTAGGGCTTGGCTTATCCATTTCTCAGCGTATTATCGAATCTATGCAAGGCCAAATTAACGTCGCCAATGCCGAAGAAGGTGGCGCCATTTTCCAGATTATTTTACCTATTTATTTGCTTGAGGAATGTTAGTCTCATGAGTGTGCCCAATTCTATCCAAGATTATTCTGTACTCATCATCGACGATGAGCCGCACATAGGCACAGTTCTCGTTCAGCTATTTGAACTTGAGGGCATTAAGGCGCTCGCTACCACAGAGCCGAAAGGGATCGCTAAACTCCTGCATAAGGATTGGGCGGGAATGGTGATATCAGATGTCAACATGCCGCAATTAGATGGCATCAGCTTAATGCAACAAATCCGCCTGCAGGACCCCGACCTCCCCGTTGTGTTATTGACAGGGTTTGGGGATATCGCCATGGCAGTCAATGCATTAAAGCAAGGTGCCTACGACTTTCTCGAAAAGCCCTTTAATAACGAACATATACTCGATGTGGTGAAGCGCGCCTTAGATAAACGCAGCCTGACCTTAGAAAACCGTAAGCTTAAAAAGGATCTCGAAAGCCAGAGCGTACCAGGCCCGCGCATTTTGGGTAACAGCGTCGGCATCAACCGCATGCGCCACATCATAGATCAAGTGATAGATACCCCAGCTGACGTGTTAATCGAAGGTGAAACAGGCACAGGTAAAGAACTCGTCGCCCGCTATTTACACGATCACAGCAGCCGCAGCCAAGCCAACTTTGTCGCCATCAACTGTGGGGCGATCCCTGAAAACTTAATTGAGAGTGAGCTCTTTGGCGCCGAAGCAGGTGCCTTTACCGGCGTCGATAAGATGCGCATGGGTAAGTTTGAATACGCCAACGGCGGCACATTATTTTTAGATGAAATTGAAAGTACACCACTATCGCTGCAAGTAAAACTGCTGCGGGTACTTGAAGATCGTAAAGTTGAACGCTTAGGGTCAAACAAAAGCATCAACTTAGATATACGTGTGATTGCCGCCACTAAGGTGGATTTAAAAAGCTTGTGTGACACGGGGGAATTTCGCCAAGACTTGTTGTATCGCTTAAATCTGGTGACTGTGCCTATCCCTCCCCTGCGGGATCGCCGTGAAGATATTCCGTTACTCTTCCTGCACTTTGCTCGAGTTGCATCGGCACGCTATCACAAAGCGCTTATCGCCTTAAATGCCGAGCAAAACGCGATACTCACTTCCCACGACTGGCCGGGCAATGTGCGTGAGTTACGTAATCTCGCCGAACGCTTTGTACTGCTGGGCGGAGAAGCCGCCTTTGCTGGCACTTTGGGCAATACCCCAAGCCTGCACTCGAGCATGTCATTACTGCAACGAGTCGAGTTTTTTGAAAGGGTACTGATTGAAGAAGCGCTCAGCCACAACAAGGGCAGCATTAAGCAGACAATGGAACAGTTGGAACTGCCCCGCAAAACCCTCTACGACAAAATGCGTAAATATGATTTAGACCGCAAGCAGTACATTAATTCCGATGACTAAACAACAAATTGAAAGCTAGACTAATACCCGTTTGACATGCGTTTGATGGTAATGCAAACGGGTGATGGCTAAGGCAATCAAGGCCAGTAAGGTTAACGAGCCCATCACCACGCCGCGCCACTGCGCCTCATGCCAAAACATCATCAAATAAGGGCCGCCAATCGCCGCACCTAAGTAGTAACAGCATAAATACAGTGATGTCGCCTTAGCCCGATCGCGACTGGCGCGCATCGCGACAAAGGAATTACAGCAACTGTGGGTGAGGAAGAAGCCACAGGCTGTCATCAAAAAACCTAAGCTAATGGTTAAAGTGGTATCAAACAGGGTCAGTAAGCTTCCGAGCAACATCACGCACCAAGACCACTGATATAACTTATGTTGGCCAAATTTGGCGAGCCATTTCGCGGTAAAATACGACGCAATAGTGCCGCTGGAATAACACAGGAAAATCAAGGTTGCTTGAAAGCGGCTCCATTCATAGGGCGCCGCCATCAAATGCAGCTGAATAAAACTAAATTGATTCACCATCATCATAAAGGTTAAGCCGCCAATCGCGTAGACCAAGCGCATTTGTGCATCGGTGAGATGATGGCTAAAGCCATGAAGATCTTGGGCTAAACGGGCGCGTTTTGATAAAGAGGGCTCGGTTTTACTCTGTGACATGGCCTGCGAATCGGCAAGTGAAGGCAGCAAATAGTTCACTAAAGCCACGCCCGCTAAGGTGACTAAAAACAACAGCCACATGGATTCTTGCCAAGATAAAAACTGCGACATAACGCCGCCGAGTAAACGGCCAACAATGCCACCAATGCTATTCGCCATAATGTAAATGCCCGCGGCTTTGAGCATAGTGCTCGGTGACAACTGCTCTTTAAAGTACGCCATAGCAATTGCTGGCACGGCAGCGAGTAACGCACCTTGCAGCAATCGCACTAGCACTAGCCCGTTAAAATCCGGTGCCCAAATTAACAGTAAGTTAGATAGCGCCAACAACCACAAGCTGACAATAATCGGTGTGTGTCGACCGATACGGTCTGACAGTACCGCATACAAGAGCAATGAAAAGGCTAAAGAAAAACTGGTTACCGACAGGATTAACGTCGCTTTAGACCCTGATACCGCAAAATGCTCCGCAATCAGCGGCAGCATGCCTTGCATCAGATACAAGTTGATATACACCACCACAGAGGCAACACATAGCGCCCACATCAGTCGGGTATCACGCTGTTTATGATCAATCATAGTATCTAACACGGCTTGCACAGGAGCCTCGACAAAGCATCACTCATAGGATAGACAAAGGTTATCACTGGGCATAACATAACAATAATAGATAATATCTATCGCTATCATTGATTTTTGTTATGGCCACAACGCACCGACCTTACCACTATTCAACAGTATGGGCCCGATTGATGGATATCCGCCAACTCAAACATTTAGATGCCCTTGCCAGTACTGGTAGCTTTACCGCTGCAGCCAAGAAACTGAATATGGCTCAACCGGCGTTAAGCCAAAGTATCAAGCGCTTAGAAGTTGCACTCGGCGTGACTTTAGTCAATCGTACGAGCAACAAGAATGACAAGCTGCTCGCACTCACGGCCGAAGGTTTAGTCTTGCATCAACATGCCACTTTGATCCTGAAACAGATTAAGCAGGCCGAAGCGCAAATCCGTGCCATGGCCAATCTCACCTCGGGGGAAGTCCGCATTGCCGTGCCGGGCATGCTGGGGTCTTTCTACCTGCCCTCGCGCTTAATGGCTTTTCGGCATAAATACCCCGAGTTAAAACTATCACTGTTTGAAGGCGGGACGCGCGACGCGTTGCGTATGTTGCAACAGGAAGAAGTGGATATTGCGATCATTACCGCCCAAGACCTACAACCCGAATTTGATAGTCAGCTGTTGATCCGTGAGCAAATGGTGATAGCTATGGGAGCCGAACACCCTTTAGCGGAACATAACGCCGTCAGTCTCAATGACTTTTTCGACCATGAATTAGTCATGTTCAAGACAGGTTATTTCCACCGCGAGTGGATCCTATCGCAAGCCAAGGATCTGGGGAAAAAGCCCAATGTCGCCTTCGAGACTAATTTGATTAACCTTATCAAACAGATTGTTTCCCAAGGATTTGGGATCACCAGCGTGCTCGAAATGGCAATAAGCTCAAAAGATGACATTTTAGCGAAACCCTTCGATCCACCAGTATTTTTGAACCTGCATATCGCATGGAAAAAACAACGCCCCGTCAGTCAAGCAGACCGTGCCTTTGTCGATTTTTTGATGTCAAATCGCTGACCTAAATCGATTAAAACAAAAAGGGCTGATATCAATATCAGCCCTTCTCTTTTTACCATTAAATTACTGTTAAACTTCTCGATTTAACCCTGAGCGATTAGCCTTGTTTACGACGACCAAAGGCAAATGGTAGCAATAACAAGCTTAACCAACCTAATGAACCTCCATCATCTTTCTTAGCTGGTGTTTCAGTCACAGACACAGACACGACACTTGAATCTTTGTTGCCATGGTTGTCCGCTACAGTAAGTTGGAATGACACGGTTTGAGCTGTACCACTCACTTCTGGCGCCACGAGATTAAGCTTGGCTGCATTAGCGTCGAAGTTAAAGCTCGCGCCGCCTAACTGAGTCCATTTGTAGGTTAATGGATCATTGTTGGCATCGGATGACTTGCTCGCATCGATAAACAGTGGTTTACCTTCTTGAACAGACACCGGTGCTTCAATCACTGCCACTGGCGCTACTTCTGGAACATCAAATTGATATTCTTGCTTCAAGATTTCAGCCGACTCGTTGTTCACTTTGTTGGTCAAAGTCACAAGGTTGTCTTGGCTTGCCTTACGTGGCACTAAGTCAAACGTCACATCTTGCGCCGCGGCACCAGAGGCCATCTCGATAGTCCAAGTGATCTTATTGCCCACTTGCGTACCTTGATGGCTGATATTAGCCACTTCATGACCTTCTGGTAATAACGCTTCTAAGGTGTAAACGCGGGTTTCTTGCGTTTTGTTCGCTTCGACACGGGTCTTCATCACTTTAGCGGCGCCTGGCGTTAACTCGCCAGAAACAGTGCTACCTAGAGGCGGTAAAACATCATCATTGACGCGCTCAAATATAACCGGAATTTTAACCGGTGCGACTTTGTCATCAGTAGTGGTCAGAGTCAGCATTGCCAAGCCAGCATCGCCCACTAACATCGCTTGTTTCCATGCTAAGTTGACGTTGAAATCTTTATGATCACCGGTAAGATTTGCCGTTAAGTTATCACCCGCTTCATCGTATAAGGTCACTTGTTTCAAACTAAAGGCATCATCCGCATCGGCTGCAGATGCCTGATAGTTTTGTATCACGACAATATACTCACCTTTCACTGGGTTCTTAATAGATACACTTTCCTTTGAACCACCAAACGCTGAAGATGCCGCGATAGAAAGTGGACTACCATCTTTCTTATCGAGTATCACAAACATGTCTAAGTCAGGAGAGGTGGTATTACCGATTGATGCATTGAAATATAACGCTTTGTCTTCAACGTTAAAGCTAAATACTTTTACGCCATCGGCCAAATCATCAAATGCACTATCGGTATTTGAATCCTGTTTCACACTGGATTCATAAGTTGCGCTTAACTTAAGTGCAGTCACTGTCGCCGCAACACCCGGTAGATCAATCGCTTTCAAGTGCGCCAAATTAAGTTCATCGGCATCACGTGAGGCTAAAACGGGTACAACCGTTGGTAAATCGCGTTTAGCAATCTTAGCTACGATCGGCATGTTAGCCGTTGGGAAGGCTTCCGAAGCTAATACTAAGTTACCAAAGCCCCAACTTGCACCGACGTCAGTCACATCCGCAGTTACTGTGATAGTTTGGCTCTCACCTTTTTTCAGGTTGAAGCTTTCTGGCGTCACAGTTAACGCGAACTTATCGGTTGCGGAAACACCTTTTGCAGCCCAGCTACCGTCAGCCGTTGCAGTGACAGTACGTGTCCAAGTACAAGTATCGATACAACGTGAATCAGCCATGCTTGGAATGTTTAGCTTACGTGGATCGCCACCTGTTGTAGGGTTAGCAATCTCGTAGTTTAAGGCACTTTCATCCATCACTAAGCCAGATTTTGCCGCTAAATCCACACGAATACGGCCTGCGCCTACGTCAAACGGATCTGCAACGGTTTTACCATCGGCTTTTTTCATGGCTTGGGCTGTCGTTGCTGTCATCATTAACGCAGAACGAATGTTATCTGGCGTCCAATCCTTATGCAGCGATTTAAGTAACGCGCCAGCACCGGCAACGTGAGGACTCGCCATTGAAGTACCTGACATCAACGTGAAATCAGCAGGATCTGTCCCTGTTTCATCATGACCGAATTGTTGATCTGAATAAGCAGCGTAGATATCACTACCCGGTGCAGCAACATAAGGCACAAGTACATCGTTAGTTAAGTTAGGTCCGATCAATGAGCTGGCAGCTAAAACATCCGATTCTTTGCTGACGACTTTAGGAGTTGGCGACAGGGTGATTTCAAGCGCTGGATTTGCCGCCATAGCAGCAATCAGTTCTAAGCCATCGAGATCGCCAATAAATACTGCGGGAATATCCAATTTCTCTAGCCCTGACATGGTCAAGCGTTCATTATTTTCACCATCTCTATTGAAAACAATCACCCCTTTAGCGCCAGCTTCCTTCGCCGCAGCAACTTTAATATCAAATGAGCAAGTACCGCGTCTTAAAACAGCGATCTTGTCTTTAAAAGCATCTGCGGCAAATGGTTTACAGGCTTCAAAATTAGCCGCATCAATTGTACCAGCATAAACAGGCACACCTTTGAGCACTTCAGTTTGAACTGGACCCGATCCCGCAGTGTAATTGTAGTTTTTACCATTAAATTCAACGGCACGTACTATGTCACGATTGTGAGTCGAATTAGCAACTGACGTATACCAAGGTGCATTTTTAGGTGTAGAGTAAGGCGTTTGATTAATTGCAGGACTCGTGTTTGTTGCGCCACGTGTGTTACCCGCAGCGACTGCAGCAAAAATACCCGCATTACGCGCAGCTAAGAAACCTTGTTCTGTTGCACTATTCCACGGATTTCCACCACCACTAATCGAAAAGTTGATCACATCGACACCATCTTTGATAGCATCATCTAACGCTTTCAAAATCGGCGCAGTTGGACAGCCAGAATAAGTGTCGCCCGCATTACCTGGATTACAAATTTGATAGGCAATGATGTTTGCATGTGGTGCAACACCTGAGATTTGCGCAAACTCAAGGCCCGTCGCAATGCCATCACTTTCTAACTTGCCTGTTTCACCTTGCACATAAGGGACATTCACTAAAATGTTACCCGCTGCAGTACTGGCGACATGCGAACCGTGTCCGCCGTAATCCTCACCATTTTTTGCCGGAGGGGTGTCACCATACACTTTTACGTCATCAAAGTTATTGGTGATTTCTGGATAGCTACGGACACCGATCAGTTTGTCGTTACACATGCTGGCGAAGTCAGTTTTACAGTCACCAATATAGATGCCTTGACCTAATGGGTTAGTGTGGTCATAACCATCTTGGCCAACATCCGCAAATGAAGCATGGTCAGAGTTAATACCTGAGTCGATGATACCGACAATCACACCTTCACCCATGGCTTTAGTGCCCGTTGCACTGCCATCCCATACATTTGGCGAACCGATAAGCGCTTGACTGACATCAGTTTCCATTTGTTCCATGCGCTCGCGCTCAACAAACGCAACCTCAGGTAACTCAGCCATTTTCTTCGCTTGAGCTTGAGTCATGCGAACTGCCATACCGTTTAACGCATACTGATAGGTCGTTAATGGCTGCAGATTGGTGCCAATAGCCGCACTTGCGTTAGCTAAAAATCGGTTCTGTTTTACTTTCAAATAACTAACATAACTTTTGACTTCAGCTTTAGAAGCATCAAGTTTACCGTTCACAGCAACTTTTGAAGTACCGTTTACCTGCACTCTTTGTGAACTAGTCGCTTTCAATCCTGGAATAGTTCCTTGGTAATTAGCAACCGAACTATCGCGTAAACGAACGATATAAGTATATTCACCCTCACCTAAATCTGCTTCTGGTACAAACTTAACTTCAGCCCCGGCAGCATTACCGCGTAATGACATTGCTTGTAGTTCACTTGGAATATCTAACTGAAGTGTTTCACCAGTGGGTGATAAAACTGTTTGCGCATTTGCCGCCGACGATAACAGCGCCATAGACACTGCTAGTGCTATTTTAGTTTTCATTGTGACTTCCCTAATTCTTATAAGTTGTATGATTTATAAAACTCAGGTTGGTGGCTTGAAAACATTGCAACAACCAAGAACGTCACCTGTAACTGACATTTTTTATGAATAACCATTCAATTTACTGTGATGATGATCACTGAGTTTTATTGCTACAATTTGTAACACGCAAAGATACAAATTAAAACATCAAGTTAACAGAACGTAATTCAGTAAATCGTATATCAGCTTCTATTTATTTTAAAAAAGAGAAATAGATTGTTTCGCAGGTTAAATAGCCGGTAAATTAAAGCTCATGAACAAAAATGCTAAATATAAATAGTTATTTAAAATCAGTAAATTAACTTGAACACTTAAATCTTATAGCACCAAGATAGTGCAATAAAAAAACAGAGCGAGTGACTGTAAAAATATTATTATTCGTAAAAACCTTCTGTTACACATAAAACATTTTAACAAATAAAAACAAACAAACACCAAACAACTCAATAACAAAAATAAAGCCAACCATTAACAAAGCCAAGGGGGATATCTTTTTACAAAATGGCGCCACTTATAAATAGATACTAACTTATGCATTAATATTCTTAGCTCTGTGTAAAGCAAAATCATATTTGATTTTACATTTACAGCATGAATACCCGAATATTAACCATTAAAAAGCCCTTCCAATATAAATTGAAAGGGCTACATCTTTATCAATCCAAGACCGATATGAGGCGATAATTAAGCGTGGTTAATTAGCCATGACCGCCTTCATTAACACTTCTGTCGTGAACTTATCATTATTGACGACAGGGAACCTGTCATAGGTTTGGAAGATCACTTGGTCTTGGAACTTGATCATCGCCACTACGCCATATTGGATACTCTTATCGATCGATTTTGCAGGCAGCGTAAATTTAAACGGCACTGGCGATCTGGCGATGTTAAAGGTTTTCTGTGCGACGATAATACCCGGGGTATTCAAATCAATAATTGCAATAGTGATTTGGCAACCTTGAGGCAAGGGAATTTTCTCTAAATAACCCGCTGCGCCATTGATAATAATCGGGGGTTCAGGTTTCACCGTCACGCAGCCATTGAGTAGAATAGCCATGAGCGAGAACAATACAAACGACTTTATTTTCAGATACATATTAACGTCCTTTTACCATGCGGATCAGGCCTTCTTGGGTAGAAGAAGCCACTAATTCACCTTGTTGATTGAAAAACTGCCCTCTGACGTAACCTCTGCCACCGCTGGCATTGGGGCTATCAATACTGTAAAGCAACCACTCTCCCATATTAATCGGGCGATGGAACCACATCGCATGATCTATCGTCGCCATGCGCACTCCAGGACTTAAAAACGACACGCCGTGGGGCTGAGCCGCTGTCACGAGAAAGTTAAAGTCCGAGGCATAGGCGAGTAAATATTCATGAATATGGGCGTCATTTGGCATGGGACCATTGGCCCTCATCCACACATGACGGTACGGCTCAGTTTCTTTAGGCGCAAAGGGATGTAATGGATTAACCAGTCGCATCTCAATGGGCGCATCGGCCATAAACTTTTCGAGTATGCTCGGCGGCACTTTATCCCGCATAGTCAGCGCTAATTCCTGCTGATTCAATAAACCTTCTGGTCCAGGTACTTGCGGCATCATCGCTTGATGACTAAATCCTTCTTCAGGTTCTTGGAAGGAACAGGTCATGTGGAAAATCGGTCGACCTTTTTGGATTGCACTCACGCGGCGGGCACTAAAACTGCCGCCATCTCGCATATTTTCGACTTCATACACAATCGGTAACTTCTCGTCACCGGCACGTAAAAAGTAGGAGTGTAATGAGTGGACCTTACGCTCAGCGGGGACGGTTTGTTTAGCGGCGCTCAGCGCTTGCCCCATCACTTGACCACCGAACACATGCCCAAATCCCAGATCTTGGCTCTGACCACGAAAGAGGCCGATTTCAATTTGCTCAAGGGAAAGTAATGATAAAAGATCGTCTAATACCTGACTCATGGGATCCTACTGCATAATTAGCCATTAATGCTAAAGGGTAACTCAGTTCGCCTTAAGCTGACCAGTCTTCTATCGATTATTCACAATGAAATCAATCAATTTTAATATGGTGTTCTAGCGCACTTAACTGAGACCAAGACAAGACTTTATCCTCACCACTGGAGTGCAAAGTAACAGGAAAGGATTGGTATAGCTGGGGCCACTGCTGCGCGAGATTATCTGGCGTAAAAAGCCCCTCATTAAAATACATCGGCTGAAACTCGACAAACATGCCATGGCTGATACTGCCCGCACCTGCGAGTAAGTGTTGACCATTGGGCGCCTGTTCACTCACCAAAAAAGCCGTTGTGGCGGTTAATGACTCAAAGGAAAATAACGGCTGAATCGCACTCGCTAAATGTTTGGCGGTCATCGCTGTGACGGCCTGCGGGCATAAACTATTGACACGAATATTATGAATTTCTCCTTCTATCGATAAGCAATTTACCATGCCCACCAGCGCCATCTTACTCGCGCTGAAACCAACTTGATGCAAATCACCAAACAAGGCCGAAGCTCCCGTCGTCATCATGATCCGACCATAATCCTGTTGTTGCATATAGGGCCAAACGGCTTGCGTCAGATAAAAACTGCCATTGAGATCGACATCCAATTGCCGTTGCCACTGCTCAAGCTTAATGTGCTCGAACGGACAAGCACCGTAGATCCCCGCGTTATTAATCAAGATATCAATGCGATGCCAACGTAGGATCACTTCTTCGACCATGCGGTTTACTTCATCCCGCTGGCTAACATCAAGCACAAAGTAGAGACAGTCACCGCCGAGTTTAATAATGCTGCAGTAGGTTTGCATCAATGCTAAGTTGGCCGGCATTGTTTGAGCACCATAGGTAGAAATAGACTCGGATGACGATAACGGCTGATCAACGAGCACCACCTTCGCGCCCCGCTCAGCCAACATGATGGCATAGGCTCGACCTAGCCCTGCTCCCGCCCCAGTGACTAACGCCACCTTATTATCGAAACGCATCCAAATATATCCTTATCGGCATAACAGTAGCGGCAAAACGCAGCCAATGAATGCTCAAAAACAACCCGCATAAGGCGACTCGCACCTGTGGTATTTCCAGTTGAACATAGGATTTAGCGTTACGCCTATGTCTTGGGCGGCGCAGTGTCTCCAACAACATCAACTATAGAAACACAGACTTTTTTGATTTTCTTTGAGCTTGACGACAAATCTCCGTCTACATCAGTGAACATATGTGCGCCAATTCAAACTCTGTTAAATGCGTTTATTAGATAGTGCTCACTTTCGTGTTAAATCTTGTTATGCTATGCGCTAATTGAGCCCTTGCTCGATACCATTTCCCATTTACCAATAACGACTGGACGCCATGAATCCTTGGATTTTAGCTATAAGACCCCGTACGCTACCCGCGGCCATAGGTCCCCTATTGATAGGCAATATTCTCGCTCTGCATCTTGAGAGTTACAGCTGGTTAATCGCTGCCACTTCTATGTTGTGCGCTGTGTTATTACAAATTGCCGTCAATCTCGCTAACGACTATTTTGACTTTAAAAACGGCATAGACACAGCCGAACGCTTAGGACCGGTTCGCGTGACGCAAAGCGGCTTAATTTCGCCAACAAGCGTTCGTAATGCCATGATATTTTGCCTCTTAATGGCGCTTGCTGTGGGGTCGTATTTAATTTGGCACGGCGGCTGGCCTATCGCGATTCTCGCCGCGGCCGCCATTTTAGGTGCACTCGGTTACAGTGGTGGCCCCTATCCCCTCGCTTCCCATGGGCTGGGCGAAGTCGCGGCCTTTATCTTTTTTGGCTTAGTTGCTGTGGTGGGGAGTTATTATCTGCAGGCGGGTGACACAACAATTAATGCTTGGTTATTAGGCTGCGCCATTGGGCTGTTCAATGCGGCTATCATGCTGGTCAATAACACCCGCGATATTCGCACCGATACCCAAGCGGGCAAGCACACACTGGCAGTTCGTATCGGCGAAGCACAATCAAAAGTGTTATATCAAGCGCTGATTTATCTGCCTTTCGGCTTAGTGATTGCAGGCTTTCTAATGGGGATTTTACCTGGGTTACCAGTATTACTTGCGGGCTTATCACTGCTTATCGCCCGTAAACTCAGCAGCGATTTCTATGCGGTGTCCGGTGAAGCATTAAATCCGTTACTCGGCCGCACGGCTAAGTTAACCATGATTTTCAGTACCTTGTTTAGCGTGGGTTTAGTGTTTACCGCATAAGAGTCACACCGCTAGGCTAATCAATTGGTCGCTACAAGCAGCCGTAGCTTAATCCTAAATACGAAAAAGGTTCGTATCCTCAACAGATACGAACCTTTTTTATTGGCTGAATATGCTTAACCTTAGGTTTACTGCCATGTTCAGCCACGGCAATCCAACATCAGATTATTGCCAGACTATTGCCAGATATAGCCTGAGATCAGTGTATTTAATAAAATGCCGTTAAAGTTACATAGCGCTTGGGATGAATCACTGTGACCAGCGCCGAAACACACATGAAGTGGCAATAAATGTTCTTCACGTGGATGGCTAAACCGCGCTTCTGGGGCTGATTGCCAATGAGTTAATGCTGTTTTTACCTCAGCAGAACTATCACTTGCGGTTAATGTTTGCGTCAGCCAATAGTCAAACTCTGCGCTGCGGCTTTGTACCGAGGGATCGCTTGAGAAAAATGCCCGCATATTGTGAAATGACATGCCAGAGCCCACAATCAATACCCCTTGATCCCGTAGCGGCGCTAAAGCTTCGCCAATCGCTATATGGGTTTCAGGATCGAGACTGTGGACTAACGACATTTGTACTACGGGAATATTCGCCTCGGGATACATCAACTTAAGTGGTACAAAGGTGCCGTGATCAAATGCTCGCTCGCTATCTAAGCGGGCGGCGATACCTTTATCCGCGAGCATATTCACAATCTGCGCCGCTAATTCTGGCTCACCCGGTGCAGGATATGTCAGCTGATACGCTTCGGGTGGAAAACCATAGTAGTCATATAAAATGCCGGGCTTAGGGCTACTCGACAAGGTCACCACAGATTCTTCCCAATGGGCGGTGATCAGCACAATCGCCCTAGGGGTTGGAATGGGCGCGGTCACTGAGGTTAAAAAAGCACACAACTCTTTATGATTGGCATCATTTAGCAAAGGCATTGGACCACCACCGTGGGGCACAAATAGCACAGGCATACGACTCGCTTTAACTTGCATCATGGCTTTCTCTTGTTGATTAACTTATATCGGTACGACTGACTTCAGACTCTATTTTTATCACTTAAAATGCGGAGCGACTTAGCGCCAACTGCCGCTGAAATTGCACTAAACGCTCAATAATTTCATCCAGTTTGATAACTAGAAAGAGTCCAGCCGATAAACTCAATGCAGGCAGTGCATTAATCGCCGCTTCATAGTTAAAGTGGAAATAAATCGCCCCCATCATAATCGCCAGCAAACCGCTCGCCGATAGCACTCGGTAGTCACGTAGACACAATCCAAGGGCGCCAATCACTTCCATCAAACCAATAAAATAGCCAAATCCGGTGGGAAGATTCATCAAAGTAAACGGAACATGGAACATAGGCACGCCAAATAACTTGGCAAATCCCGAGATAAAAAACACTATGCTCATCGCCAGTGTGACGGTTGCGGCGGCGCGATTGAGTGTATTGGCACAAAGGAATAGCTTCTGCGAATCGGCCTCAGCAACTAAGCCATTGATACTTGAGCCCTTAGCACCACATAAGTTTGAAAATCGCATCGCACACACCCCATTGATCTTAATATTGCCGTCAGTCTTGGGCATAAATGCGCAGACGACGAGCGAGAATGGAGTAGATTATGAGCCGATAAAAGATAAATAAATATGGAATAAAATCTAATATCTCATAAACTAATAATTTATTACTTGCGAGCAATCCCAGTGACCTTAGACCAACTGCTGATGTTTAAAACCGTGGCTGAGGCGGGCTCACTCAAAGCCGCCAGTGACAAGCTACATAAAACCCAACCCGCCATTAGTCAAAGTATCAAACAGTTAGAATCTCAACTCGATCTCATCTTATTTAACCGTGAAGGTTATCGACTCGCCATCACAGAGCAAGGCCGAAAACTGCTGCAACATACCCAGCGGGTGCTGAATGAAGCGCAGGAAATGAAGCAAGTGGCGAAACATTTAGCCAAAGGCAACGAAGCGAGTATCACCTTAGCTTTTGAAGCCTCTTTCAATCTCGCTCGAATTCTACCGATTTTAGAACTGACTCAAAATGAGTTCCCCTACACCCAAATCATTCTCAAACAAGAATTTTTAACTGGTGCGCTCGAAGCGCTGAATCAAGATAAAGCCGAAATCATCATCTCCGCGGGCGGAATTGAGCCCATACGCTCGAGTCATTTAGAATTAGCCTATCTTTTTTCCGGTAGCCTGCTCGATGTCGCCGCGCCGCGCATGCTTGAGCGACATCCGACACTGACTTACGCACGAGAACTCGTTAACGAATACCAAATCGTGATCCAAGATACGGGCTCAGGCACTGCGAATATTGAGTTTGGGGTACAGGCGGGGCAACGACGTTGGTATGTTAATGATTTTTATACCAAGAAAATGCTTATTCAAAGTGGTATGGGCTGGGGCAAGCTGCCGCACTATATGATTGAAGATTCACTCAAACAAGGTGCATTAATCGCACTGGATCTACGCGAAAGACAAAACAACATTCAACTCGATTACTATGTGATGCGAAAACCCCACTCACCTTTGGGCCCTGTCGCCCAAGCACTCTGGCAAAAGCTGATCGCCTTTTCATCTGAGCTGAATGCTTAGGAATTCAAGCTTAAGATTTAGCTTAGTGACTTAAAATGAATTGAAGTCAAAAATTCATAAGCCGTTATATAATCATCGACCATAAACAAAAACGCCCCTTATCAAGGGGGCGTTTTTCATTTTGACAGCGGGCAGAACCTTAGATTAAACCTTAACTAAAGTGCGCTCTTTGGCGCTCCAATCTAAGTGATATTTCTCGCCAGCTGGCGTATCGATACGCTCAAAGGTATGAGAGCCGAAAAAGTCACGCTGACCTTGGAGCAAGTTCGCTGGTAATGTTTCGCAGCGGTAACTGTCGTAATATGCCAGTGCTGAGCTAATACACGGCGCTGGAATGCCTTGCATTACCGCTGTCGCTACCGCAGTGCGCCATAGGCCTTGCTTTTCAGATAAGGCTGACGCAAAACTGTCAGCCATCAACAGATTGCTAAGCTCGGCATTGTCTTCATAGGCTTGAGTGATTGATTGCAAGAACGTCGCGCGAATGATACAACCCGCACGCCAAATTTTTGCAATTTCAGCAAAGTCTAACTGCCATTTTTGCTCATGGGCCGTCATTGCCATCAACTGGAAGCCTTGCGCGTAACAACACACTTTCGCGCAATATAACGCACTTTCAAGGGCTTCAATCAACTGCGCTTTTTGCGCATCATCGATAGCAGGTGCATTTGGCCCAGCCAATTTCTGGCTAAGTTGTAAACGTAAGGATTTTTGGGTACTTACGGCGCGAGCATATACAGCTTCAGCAATCGTCGGTGCCGGACAACCAATTTGTAAACTGCTCACGGCCGTCCACAAACCCGTGCCTTTTTGGCCCGCTTTATCTAAGATCATTTCCACCAACGGATTACCCGTTAATGGATCGGCCTGTTTTAAGACTTCGGCACTGATCCCCATCAAATAGCTGTTTAAGCTGCCTTTGTTCCAGCGTTCAAACACATCGCCCACTTCTGCAGCGCTCATGCCTAAACCGTCATGCAGCATTTGATAGGCTTCGCAAATCAACTGCATATCTGCGTATTCAATACCGTTGTGCACCATCTTCACGTAATGGCCAGAACCCGCAGGACCAATATAAGTCGTGCATGGCTCGCCTTCTGTCACTGGATTACCCGGTTCGAAGCGCTCTATGGGTAAACCTGTACTCGCATCAACCTTAGCGGCAATGGCTTTCCAAATAGGTGCCACGTGATGCCATGCATCGATATCGCCGCTTGGCATAAGTGATGGACCGAAACGCGCACCGACTTCACCGCCCGAAACCGCAGAGCTGAAAAATACAAACTGACCTTTGTAGCGCGCTTCACGCTCAACAGTGTCAGTCCATAGGCTGTTACCGGTATCGATAACGATATCATCGGACTCAATTCCGGCAGAAATCAAAGCACTACAGACACCATCGACGGGTGCGCCCGCGGGAACAGAAAGCACAAGAATGCGGGGTTTTGTGAGACTGGCTAACATTTCGGTAAGATTAGCACAGCCAAGAATGCGAGGTTCGAGTCCAGCGCGTTCCTGTTTTTCTTGCTGTATAACACCATTAACTTTAACAGGATCGAGGTCAAATGCGCTGACGTGATATTGGTTATCCGCGATGTTTAGCGCGAGGTTTTTACCCATAACGCCAAGGCCAATTACGCCGATATCATTAAGATTGCTGTGGTTTTGCATTATATAATTCCCACGGGTCACAGAGGTTAGAGCTAACCAATTTTGAGGGGTAATTATACCGATCTTTGTAACTTAATTACCAGAGAGAAAAGGCGATGCATACGATTGGCAATCTCGATTACAGTGAGATTGCCAATCCCGTATTGCGAAACGGGTTAGTTAGGACTTAGCCCAAGTGATACTTGTATTGGCACGTTTATCGACAACTTAGTTTGCGAGTTTAAGCCCTAAAACGCCCAGTAATATCAGTATCAAACTGGCAATCTTAAGTAAGCTAACTCCTTCTCCTAACAGGATAATTCCCGCGATAGCGGTGCCCATAGCGCCAATACCGACCCACACGCCGTAAGCCGTACCGATAGGCAGCTGCTTAACTGCGAGTCCGAGTAACAATACACTCACGGCCATCGACGCCACTGTAAAGATACTTGGCCACAAACGCGTGAAACCTTCGGTATATTTAAGCCCTATGGCCCAACCAATTTCGAATAAACCCGCAAGGACTAATAAGAACCAACTCATAGTGAACTCCTAATTAGGGGTCGTCCCCTACCAAATTAAGGCATGTTTAGGGTCGTCCCTAAGCCGGTGAGAATATAAAGTCGTCAGTGATGTGTATCTAAAATATCCATAGATACACATTGCTTCTAGTGGTGATTTTAGTTGAATGAATTAAACAATTGCTAATGCTCAATTCCCGCATATAAACAACTCAAAATAATGCAATTGAGTAGCAAAAACATTCAATAAATACGCGGCAAGAATAGCAAATCATAATGGACTATTGCTCAAATTGAGCGGGGATATTTGTTTCAATTCGCAACAGCAAGCGATTTTTAGAATGGGAATTTCCTACATGAAATCCCCATTCACTAAACGCAAGCTTAGATTAAGGCATCGGCATAACCCATGCGAGTGAGCGCGGTGCGCACTAGCTCTAAGGTCTGTGGATCTTCTATGGTCGCTGGTGCGGTATATTGCTGATTATCGGCAATTTTTCGCATAGTACCGCGTAAAATCTTCCCAGAGCGCGTTTTAGGCAATTTTTGAATCGCACTGACTAACCTAAAGGAGGCGACGGGACCAATCTCTTGACGAACTAGGGTAATAAGCTGTTTATGCAGCTCTTCATCACTGATCGTCACGCCCTTTTTCAGTACCACTAATCCTAAAGGCACCTGACCTTTGAGCTGATCATCCACACCAATCACCGCCGCTTCGGCCACATCAGGATGTTGACACAAGACTTCTTCAAAACGTCCGGTCGATAACCTGTGCCCCGCCACATTTATGATGTCATCAATACGACTCATAATGTAGAGATAACCGTCTTCATCGGTATAACCCGCATCGCCAGTTAAGTAATAACCTGGATACATAGACAAGTAACTATCTTGGTAGCGTTGATCATTTTGCCACAGTGTCGTTAAGGTTCCCGGCGGTAGAGGCAATTTAATCACCACATTACCTGAAGTATTGGGCGCAACTTGCTCACCCAATTCGTCCACCACTTCAACCGCATAACCCGGCACAGGTAAAGCGGGCGAGCCTGGCTTAATGGCGACGGGCGCTGTGCCCATCAAATTTGCCGCGACTGGCCAACCCGTTTCGGTTTGCCACCAGTGATCGATAACAGGTTTAGCGAGTTTAGTGTGTGCCCAAACTAAAGTATCGGGATCGCAACGTTCACCTGCCAAAAACACATTTTTAAGACAGGTTAAATCAACGCCTTGTAAATACTCACCATCAGGATCTTCACGCTTGATCGCGCGAATGGCCGTCGGCGCGGTGAAGAAGCTTTTAACTTTATATTTGGCAATCGTGCGCCAAAATGCGCCGGGATCGGGCGTACCGACAGGTTTGCCTTCATACATTAAGGTTGTGGCGCCCACCAGCAGCGGTCCGTACACAATATAAGAGTGACCCACAACCCAGCCCACATCAGACGCTGCCCAAAACACATCGCCCGCTTGAATATCGTAAATATGTTGCATCGACCAAGCCAGAGCCACAGCATGGCCGCCATTATCGCGCACCACACCTTTAGGCTGACCCGTGGTGCCTGAGGTATAAAGCACATACAAGGGATCGGTGGCCTTAAGCGCGGCACAATCGGCCTTAGGCGCAGTCGCTAATGCAGCTTGCCAATCTAAGTCACGGCCCTCAAGTAAATCAGCCTGATACTGGCTGCGATTTAAAATCAGGCAGTGATCAACCTGATGCACTGACTGAGCTAACGCTTTGTCTAGCAAAGGTTTATAAGGAATGACGCCCGAAGGCTCAATTCCGCAGGATGCCGACAGTACCAATTTAGGCTTAGCATCATTAATCCGAGTCGCGAGTTCATTGGCGGCAAAACCACCAAAAACCACAGAATGAATCGCACCTATGCGAGCACAGGCCAGCATAGCGAAGGCGGTTTCCGGCACCATAGGCATATAAATCACCACACGGTCGCCCTTCCCTATACCAATAGATTGCATAAAGCCCGCGAGTCGGCTCACTTGAGCCTGTAACTCCCCGTAGCTAATGCCGTATTCAGTATCAGTAACAGGGCTCACATATTGGATAGCCACTTGGTCACCGCGTCCAGCCAGCACATGGCGATCAACGGCGTTATAACAAGTGTTCATCTCACCATCGGCGAACCAATGATAAAACGGCGCCTGCGATTCATCGAGCACCGTTTGCGCAGGTTTAATCCAATCGAGCGTCTTCGCCGCTTCTCCCCAGAATTCGGCTTTATTAAGCAAGGATGCTTGGTGCAACGCTTGATGTTTTTGTTGGTTCTGTTTTTGATTTGCGGCTTGCGCTACAGATGCATTTTGCTGTTCGGTCAACATATGTCCTCCAATCAGGACTGCGGCTAAAATCGTCAGCCGCAATAACTACCCCTTCCAACAACCATTATTAACAGGGGGGCATCCAGCCCACTATTAGACGTTAGCCTATAACCAGAAAATATTTGTGGTTTTATGTGAGAACACTAATTTAAAGCACCCGTTTTAATCTGGCCGCACAGGCTGATGGCAATTGGGATTGACACTTTTATGGCAACAGAATAAAAGTCAAAATCTTTACCTTTACGTAAACTTCATATATCTTGCTTAAAACTGATTATTTAGGGTGCATGAATGAGCGCAACGAACACACCACAAACGACTTACTCGATCAGTGATCTCTCAAAAGAATTTGATATCACTACGCGTAGTATTCGTTTTTACGAAGACCAAGGTTTGCTTAAGCCTAAACGCCGCGGCCAAACCCGTATTTATAGCCTCAAAGACAGGGTGCGTCTCAAGCTCATTCTTCGCGGCAAACGCTTGGGCTTTTCGTTGGCAGAAACCCGTCGCCTGTTCGAATTATACGATGCCGACAAGAGCAGCACCTCACAGCTCAATACCATGCTGGCGCTAGTGGAAGAAAAGAAATCCGCCCTACAGCAGCAAATGGACGACATTAAAGTGGTGTTGATGGAACTCAATTCCGCCGAGCAGCAATGCCGCTTAGCCTTAGAAGATAACAAAACGGCAAAAGCCTAAATCCCAGTGGCAACAAGATCAAGTCAATATGATTGACTCGCGCATTTCAAGACGCAGGATGTTAGCACTAGGATTAAGTACAAGATTGAAAAGACTCAAGCACCTAAAAATCATAAAAACGATAACAATCTGAAATTAGAACATCTGAAAGGACACAAGCAATGAACTCTCTCTACACAAGTCTGAATTTTGGCCTAGGCGAAGACGTCGACATGCTGCGCGATGCGGTGCAGGATTTTGCCGCGAATGAAATCGCTCCAATTGCCGCGAAAGTGGATCACGACAACGCCTTCCCCAATGAACTTTGGCCTGTGCTAGGAGGAATGGGACTGCTCGGCGTAACCGTACCCGAAGAGTTTGGCGGCGCGAACATGGGCTACCTTGCCCACGTCGTGGCGATGGAAGAAATCTCCCGTGCATCGGCCTCTATCGGCCTAAGTTATGGCGCCCACTCAAACCTGTGTGTCAATCAAATCAACCGTAACGGTAATGCCGCGCAAAAAGCCAAGTATCTGCCAAAACTGGTGAGTGGTGAACATATTGGCGCACTCGCCATGAGTGAGCCAAACGCAGGTTCTGACGTAGTATCAATGAAGTTACACGCCCGTAAAGAAGGCGACCGTTTCATCTTAAACGGCAACAAGATGTGGATCACCAACGGCCCCGATGCACACACCTATGTGATTTACGCTAAAACCGACTTAACCAAAGGCGCACACGGTATTACCGCCTTTATCGTTGAGCGTGATTCGAAAGGTTTTAGCCAAGCGCAAAAACTCGACAAACTCGGCATGCGCGGCTCTAACACCTGCGAACTGGTGTTTGAAGATGTGGAAGTGCCAGAAGAAAACATTTTAGGCGGCCTCAACAACGGCGTAAAAGTGCTGATGAGCGGCTTAGATTACGAGCGCGTCGTGCTATCTGGCGGCCCGCTGGGGATCATGAACGCTTGTATGGATATCGTTGTACCTTACATCCACGAGCGTGAGCAATTTGGTAAATCGATTGGTGAATTCCAACTGGTACAAGGCAAGTTAGCCGACATGTACACAGGCATGAATGCCGCCAAATCCTACGTGTATGCAGTGGCAAAATCCTGTGACCGCGGTGAAACCACCCGTAAAGATGCCGCGGGCGCCATTCTGTATAGCGCAGAACTCGCCACCAAAATGGCACTGGATGCAATTCAACTGCTCGGCGGTAACGGCTATGTCAACGAATACGCCACAGGCCGTTTACTGCGCGATGCCAAGCTGTATGAAATCGGCGCTGGCACCTCAGAAATTCGCCGCATGCTGATTGGTCGCGAACTGTTCAATGAGTCGAAATAACGCGAGTTCCAATAATCTCTCACAAGTGAATGGGTAGCCCCTCACTGTAATTTACAGTTTGCGCCACCCATTCGAGCAAGGTGATACCGAGTTTCCGCTTTATAAGGACAATCAAAGTGACGCAAATAAGCAGTCGTATCAACGCCCGTAGCGATGAATTTAAAGCAAAATCCGACGATATGGCCGCCCTAGTGGCCGATCTTAAAACTAAACTCAATAAAATCGAACTCGGCGGCGGCCCTGTGGCGCTGGAGCGCCATTTATCTCGCGGTAAATTACTCCCACGTCAACGGGTTGAAAAGCTGCTCGATGCAGGTTCACCCTTTTTAGAACTGTCGCAATTTGCCGCGTTTGAAGTCTACGACGAAGAAGTGCCCGCTGCGGGCATTATCGCTGGTATCGGCCGAGTGAGTGGCGTGGAGTGCATGATCATCGCCAACGACGCTACAGTTAAGGGCGGCACTTACTACCCGATTACCGTCAAAAAACACCTTCGTGCCCAAGATATTGCCAGCCGTTGTCACTTGCCTTGTATTTATTTAGTCGACTCGGGCGGCGCTAACCTGCCCCGCCAAGATGAAGTGTTCCCAGACCGCGACCATTTCGGCCGTATCTTTTACAACCAAGCGCAAATGTCCGCCAAAGGTATCCCACAAATCGCTGTGGTCATGGGCTTATGTACCGCAGGTGGTGCCTACGTGCCCGCCATGGCGGATGAATCCATTATCGTAAAAGATCAAGGCACTATTTTCTTAGCAGGCCCACCATTAGTGAAAGCGGCCACTGGCGAAGAAGTTAGCGCCGAAGAACTGGGCGGCGCCGAAGTGCACACCAAAATTTCCGGCGTGGCGGACCATTTAGCGCAAAACGATGAGCACGCGCTGGAGCTTGCCCGCCGCGCGGTATCACGCCTGAATCATCAAAAAGAAATCAAATCACTGCTGAGCCCAGTCAAACCGCCGAAGTTCGACATTAGCGAACTGTACGGCATTGTCGGCACTGATTTGAAAAAGCCTTTTGATGTCAAAGAAGTGATCGCCCGTATCGTCGATGATTCTGATTTTGATGAGTTTAAAGCCAGCTACGGCGCAACCTTAGTGTGCGGTTTTGCCCGTATCCACGGCTACCCAGTCGGCATCGTCGCCAACAACGGTATTTTGTTCTCAGAGTCGGCGCAAAAAGGCGCACACTTTATTGAACTGTGCTGCCAACGCAAAATTCCGCTGCTGTTCCTGCAAAATATTACTGGCTTTATGGTGGGTAAAAAGTACGAACACGAAGGCATAGCCAAACACGGCGCTAAAATGGTGACCGCGGTTTCTTGCGCCAATGTGCCTAAATTCACTGTAATTATCGGCGGCAGCTACGGCGCGGGTAACTACGGCATGTGTGGCCGCGCGTTCGAACCGACCATGATGTGGATGTGGCCTAACGCCCGTATCTCTGTGATGGGTGGTGAGCAAGCGGCTGGCGTACTCGCCACAGTGCGCCGCGACGGTTTAGCCCGTAAAAGTGAAGAATGGTCGTTAAAGGATGAAAAAGCCTTTAAAGCGCCGATTGTCGCCCAGTACGACAAAGAAGGTCATCCGTATCATGCCAGCGCCCGGTTATGGGATGACGGCATTATTGACCCAGCGCAAACCCGCGATGTGGTCGGCCTTGCCCTATCAGCGGCGTTAAACGCCCCTATCGAAGACACCCGCTTTGGTGTGTTCCGTATGTAAAGGCACATGTGAAAAACATATGTCACACAAGAAGATAGGGGAAAGAATAATGACAGATACATTAAACAGCACTAGCGGCACAAAGGATTTAAGCAACTTGCAGCACGTCACTTACGCGCTCAATAACGGCGTTGCCGAGCTTATTCTTGACCGAGCAGAAGTACACAACGCCTTCGATGAAGTGATGATTAGCGAGATGATTAGCGTCCTTAGCTATTTTGCTAAGCACAAGCAATGCCAAGTGCTGGTACTCAAAGCAAACGGCAAAAACTTCAGCGCCGGCGCCGATCTCAATTGGATGCGCAAGCAAGCCAAAATGGACTTTGAGCAAAATCTAAATGATGCCAAAGCCTTAGCAAAACTGATGCAGGATTTAGATACCTTTCCAAAACCCACCATTGCATTAGTGCAAGGCGCTGCCTTTGGCGGTGCACTGGGGCTGATTTGCGCCAGCGATATCGCTATCGCAACGACGCGCGCCAGTTTTTGCTTGAGCGAAGTGAAACTCGGATTGATTCCTGCGGTGATAAGCCCTTACGTTGCCCGCGCTATGGGTAACCGTGC
This sequence comes from Shewanella vaxholmensis, assembly GCF_031932135.1. Taxonomy (NCBI): domain Bacteria; kingdom Pseudomonadati; phylum Pseudomonadota; class Gammaproteobacteria; order Alteromonadales; family Shewanellaceae; genus Shewanella; species Shewanella vaxholmensis. The sequence continues at coordinate 24,999 of NZ_JAUOEV010000030.1, read as the reverse complement.
ATCACGCCGCTACATGTTAACGGCTGAGCGTTTTAGTGCCGACACAGCATTAAAGCTTAATGTCATTCATGAGATCAGCGATGACTTAGACGCCGCCGCAAAGCCTATGATTGACGCGCTACTGGCCAATAGTCCGCAAGGCATGGCGTGGGTAAAAACACTGCTGTCGCATCTTGAAGATGGCGTGATAGACCAAAACACCATTGATTACACTAGCGAGCGTATCGCCCGCATTCGGGTATCAACCGAGGGCCAAGAAGGCTTAAACGCCTTTTTTGAGAAACGTCTGCCTAACTGGCAACAAGCGCTCTCAACTCCCCCCACGCAAAAGCCAAGTGATACCCAAGGAGCCCTTTGATGTTAACCAAGCAAATGTTTACCAAGCTATTGATTGCTAACCGCGGTGAAATCGCCTGTCGCATCATCAAAACCGCCCATGCCATGGGTGTTCGCACCGTTGCCCTATATTCCGATGCCGATAAAGAAGCGCGCCATGTCGCCATGGCCGACGAATCTTTCTATCTAGGTGGCAGTGCGCCGGCAGACTCCTATTTAAAGGGCGATTTGATTATCGACATCGCCAAAAAAGCCGGCGCCCAAGCCATCCACCCAGGTTATGGTTTCTTATCTGAAAACGCCGACTTTGCCCGTAAATGTGAAGCCGCAGGCATCGCCTTTGTTGGCCCAGGTAGTGATGCTATCGATGCCATGGGCAGCAAAAGCGCCGCCAAATCTATTATGACGGCGGCAAACGTGCCCTTAGTGCCGGGTTACCACGGCGATGACCAAACCGATGCGACCTTAAAAGCGGAGGCACTGAAAATCGGCTTCCCTATGCTGATTAAAGCGGCGTATGGCGGCGGCGGTAAAGGCATGCGTATCGTCGAGAATGAAGGCGAAATCATGGAAGCCGTTAACTCGGCGCGCCGTGAAGCGGCCTCTTCTTTTGGTAACGATAAGTTATTGATGGAGCGTTATTTACGCCAGCCGCGCCACGTCGAAGTACAAGTGTTTGCCGACACCTTTGGTAACGCGATTTACTTATCGGATCGCGACTGCTCGATTCAACGTCGCCACCAAAAAGTGGTCGAAGAGGCACCAGCACCAGGCTTAAGCGATGCACTGCGTGCCCAAATGGGTGATGCGGCCGTCGCGGCAGCTAAAGCCATCGATTATGTTGGCGCGGGAACGGTAGAGTTTCTGTTAGATACGGACAATAGCTTCTATTTCATGGAGATGAACACCCGTCTGCAGGTTGAGCACCCTGTCACCGAAATGGTCACAGGCCAAGATTTAGTCAAATGGCAATTGCTGGTCGCCAGCGGTCAGCCACTGCCCCTTAAGCAAGATGAAGTGCGTATTCACGGCCATTCCTTTGAAGTGCGTATTTACGCCGAAGATCCGCAAAATGAGTTTTTACCCGCCAGCGGTAAGCTCAACTTTTTGCGTGAACCTGAGCAAAGTAAGTTTGTCCGTATCGATTCGGGTATTCGTGAAAACGATGTGATCAGTAACTTCTACGATCCTATGATTGCCAAGCTTATTGTTTGGGATGAATCGCGCCCGCGCGCCCTGCAACGTTTAGTGCATGCCTTAGAGTCGTATCAAATTAGCGGTCTTAAGCACAACATTGAGTTTTTGGCGAACATTGCCGAGCACCCAGCGTTTGCTAATGCCGACTTTAGCACTGACTTTATTGGCCGTTATGGCGACACCTTAATTGGTACAGCGTCAAGCGAAGCCGACACTGCGCTTGCCTTTGCCGCGCTGTATCAAGTGCTTGCCCGTAAAGAAGCCGCCAAAGCGCAAGCGATCAACAGCGCAGATCCTTACTCACCTTGGGGTCAAGTGAGCGGCTTTAGACTCAACAGTTGTAGCCAACACAATATTGCCCTGCTCGATGACGCCCATGAATTACAGCAGTTGGTGATGCTCGATTTAGGCGGCATGTATCAGTTGCCACTGCACGGCCAAGATTGGTTGCTCAATGGCGAACTGAAACAAGACTTACTGCTCGCCGAAATCAACGGCCATAAGAGTAAAGTGCCGGTTAGCGCACAAGGTGATGACTTTACGCTGTTTTTATCCTCTGGCAGTTACCACTTCAAAGCAGTGCAAACACTCGTGGTCGAAGAGCAAGCCAGCAATGCTGACAAGTTAAAAGCACCGATGAACGGCACGGTAGTGACCCATTTAGTCGATGTCGGCACACAAGTGAAAGCAGGCCAAGGTTTGCTAGTGATGGAAGCCATGAAGATGGAATACACAATCGAAGCGCCCTTTGATGGCATAGTCAGTGAATTCTACTTTAAGGCAGGCGAGCTAGTGACCGATGGCGCAACCTTGCTCAACGTTGAGCCGCTAAGTGAAGCGCCGCTCGTATCTGACGACGAGCCAACCGCGACCAAGGAAGCCTAGATGTCGTTAGTCAATCTAAGCCAAGCAGCGGACGCCAAAGACAGGGTTAGTATCTTCGAGATGGGCGCGCGCGACGGCCTACAAAACGAAGTCGCCGTGCCGACGGCAGCTAAAATCGCCTTGATTGAATCACTGGCTGATGCAGGGCTTAAGCGCATCGAAGCCGGCAGTTTTGTGTCACCTAAATGGGTGCCACAAATGGCCGATTCAGCCGATGTGCTCAAGCAAATACAGCGTCAAAGCGGCGTGGTGTATAGCGCGCTCACGCCCAACGTCAAAGGCTTTGAACTGGCACTGGATGCAAAAGCTTCCGAAGTAGCGATATTTGGCGCCGCCTCACAAAGCTTTAGTCAGCGCAATATCAACTGCTCGATTGAAGAGTCGATTGAGCGCTTTATCCCTTTGATGGAATTAGCAAAAGCGCACAATATTCCGGTGCGCGGCTATGTGTCCTGCGTGCTCGGCTGCCCCTACGAAGGTGAGATAGCGGTCAGTGAAGTGGCCCGCGTGTCTGAAATCCTTTACAAAATGGGCTGTTACGAAATATCACTCGGTGACACTATCGGTGTAGGCACGCCGCAAAAAGCCCGTAGAATGCTGCAAACTGTGAGTGAACGAGTGCCTATTGAGAAACTGGCGCTACACTTTCACGACACCTATGGCCAAGCACTCGCTAACATTTTGGCCTGCTTAGACTTAGGTGTGCGGGTGTTTGACTCCTCGGTTGCAGGTCTTGGCGGCTGCCCCTATGCCAAAGGCGCGTCGGGCAATCTTGCCACCGAAGACTTAGTGTATATGCTGCACGGCATGGGATTCGAAACGGGTATCGATTTACAAAAACTCGCGTTAGCAGGACAAGCTATCAGCACGCAGTTGAATCGCAACAACGGCTCGAAAGTGGCCACGGCCCTGTTAGCAAAATAGAACAACAATAATTAACGACAACAACCGTTATTGAAAACGCGCGTTATTTCCCGCGCGTTTTATACAGCATAAAAGGACATCACAATGGCAGGACTCAATAAAGTCGTCAGCAGCTATGAAGAAGCGTTAAACGGCTTATCAAACGACATGACCATTATGGTCGGCGGCTTTGGCCTGTGCGGCATTCCCGAAGGCTTAATCAATCAAATGGTTAAGATGGGCGTTAACGGTTTAACGGCGATATCAAACAACGCTGGCGTTGACGACTTTGGCCTTGGCTTACTGTTAAAACATCGCCAAATCGCCACTATGATCGCCTCTTACGTGGGCGAGAACGCCACTTTCGAGCAACAAATGCTCTCTGGCGAACTGAACGTGATTTTAACGCCCCAAGGCACGCTGGCGGAAAAGATCCGCGCAGGCGGCGCAGGTATTCCGGCATTTTTCACCGCTACAGGCTACGGCACGCCAGTCGCTGATGGCAAAGAAACCCGCGAAATCAAAGGTCGCCATTACGTATTAGAAGAGTCGCTGACCGCAGATTTTGCCTTAGTGCGCGCATGGAAAGCCGATACCATGGGTAATTTGGTGTTCCGTAAAACCGCCGCCAACTTTAACCCTATGATGGCGACCGCGGGCAAAATCACTGTGGTTGAAGCCGAGTTTATTGTTGAGCCGGGCGAGCTAGATCCAGATCATATCCACACGCCGGGCATCTATGTTGACCGCGTTATTCAAGGCAAGTTCGAGAAACGTATCGAGCAGCGCACGGTAAAAGCCGCGAAATAAAAGGCGCTGGCAAAACCTTGAAACACAGTTAACGCAATTGGCACTTAGCTCCCTAAAGTAAAAAAACTAAGGGTAAAATCCTAAGATTAAAGGCCAAAGCGTCAAAGCCAAATAGAAAGGATAGATATCATGGCATTATCAAGAGAACAACTGGCTCAGCGCGTCGCCAAAGAATTAAAAGATGGCTACTACGTCAACCTCGGCATCGGCATTCCAACACTGGTCGCTAACTATATTCCGAGCGGCATGGAAGTCATGCTGCAATCAGAAAACGGCCTACTCGGCATGGGTGAATTCCCGACCGAAGACACCATAGATCCCGATTTAATCAACGCGGGTAAACAAACCGTTACCGCAGTCAAAGGCGCTTCATTTTTTTCATCGGCGGAAAGCTTTGCCATGATCCGTGGCGGCCATGTGGACTTAACCGTGCTCGGCGCCTTTGAAGTCGATGTGAACGGCTCTATCGCCTCATGGATGATCCCCAGCAAACTCATCAAAGGCATGGGCGGCGCGATGGATTTAGTCGCGGGCGCCGAAAACATTATCGTGACTATGATGCACGCCGATAAATACGGCAATTCTAAACTGCTACCCGTGTGCGAATTGCCGCTAACAGGTTACGGCTGCATTAAACGTGTCGTCACAGATTTAGCCTTTATAGAAATCAAAGATGGCGCATTCCATTTACTTGAGCGCGCACCAGGTGTCAGCGTCGAAGAAATCGTCAGCAAAACTGCTGGCAAGTTAATCGTGCCAGAGCATGTACCAGAAATGGTGTTTTAAGCGTTCTCTAAAATGCGCAAGTAACGTATAGCGGCTAAGGTTGAAACTCAAGTTAGTTTGAAGCTTTAACCTAAAGAATTTTGAGCGTTAACCGACGTTTTACGATACCAACAAGGCCCAAAAAATGATTCTGGGCCTCGTTGCTTTTGTTGTCCCCACGAAGCGGAGAACCATGAGTAAAATTCACCACCAGCTTGTTCACTACAAACCTTGTTTTCTGTGAGCTTTTGCAGTCTAGGTACTTTTTGAGAGCTTATCGCCATAAACAGCACTAATGCTCTGGCAACACGCAGTAAACCCATCCTTGGGGGCTCAACGAAAAAGTCCCTTTTTCCGATGGTCGCCAACGCAAGAGTGCGGTTTACTCCCCATCCCAGCATATTCAATAATGAACAATGTCGCGCATTAAACTGATAACACCATATGTTAGCAAGGTTCTTTGCTGGCGAATGTGTGTTCACCATCGCTACAACGGAGTCGCTTAATGCTTGCTTCAAAAATGCTACAGATAGTCATATTTGACGCCGTTGCGGTAAACTTACCGCAACCTAAATAATAAGGATGCACATGCTGTTAGACAAATTTCTCAATAAGCGCAGTCGCAGCCGCAAGCTGATGCGCGATTATGCCAAAAACGTCTTTGAATATGACCAGTATTTACTGACCGATTATATCGACAGCGGGGTAACAGAAGGTTTTGAGAGAATTAAGCCATACCGCGAGTTTGATGAGGACTTTCGCCAGTGGGAGTTGTTTGGTGCCGAATTCGGCGTACCCGAATGTTATTTGGCCGATGTGGCGCAACTTGCGTATATAGAATCTGGCAGGCTTGAGGCGGCGCCGCTGATGCGCTCGCTCGCTTACGGTTATTTTGCAACCGCCATTGATTACTATAAATATTGCTCATCGATAGAAAAAACTGGCGGGATAGCAAACGCTATGTGGTCTACAATCAGCGTGTTTCGGCTTGTGCTGATGCTGTTAGCTGGGCTTAAAAACGAGGCGGACGAGCTGTACCACGCTGATGCAACCGCGCGGCGTTCGGGCTGGATTGTTCGCTCCCATGGCTTTATTGGCGATTTTTTGGTGCTGCTGTATGGCCGTTATCTGGGGCATATCGAGCCGCCTTTTACCACTGAAGTGCAAGTGACACTGCGAAAAACAGCTCCTTTCTCCTATGCGTCATTTTTAGATAACTGGGATACACAGGATATCGAATTCATCAGCACTATGCTGCAAACCCTCTGCGATGATCAGGTAGAACAAGCGATCATCGGGGATAAAAAGTGTTTTTTTGAGTTCCACAATGGACATCTATCATACATACCCTTGACGGCGTTAATGCTGCTAAAGCTTCGTGACCTCAGGGGCTTGCCTAATCCGCAGTTCAGTCATCCGGCCTTTGGCGATGTAACGGCTTTGTTTGAACAAGTCTGCACAGCGTTTAGCGACTATGTCGCAGCAGAGAAGATCCTGCGGATTGAAGATGCAGCCGATGAAGTGTTAACCAACACATTAACCAGAATGCAAAGCCAAGATTTTGATGCCCATGCTATTTTCGCCAAGCGACTGCCATCGTTTAGTGCTGGTTAAGATTTTGATTAACCAAATTTTCATAAAAAATGGATAACCAATAAAATCATGATTCTATTCATATTGAGGACCCAAGGCTTAAGGTTGAGCATATTCAAGCCTTAAGTCATCCACAATGCAAGCCAGAGGAAAGCTTATGTACCAGATTGCGATTGTGATATTTGATGAATTTACCGATATCGATTTCTTCTTAATGCGCGATATTCTCGGCAGGACAAAAACCGATTGGACAGTAAAAGTACTCGGGACCAAACCTAGCCACATATCAAGCTTGGGGATGACGGTTGCAACCGATGGTCATGTGGCCGAAGTCGCTGATGCCGACGTGGTATTATTCAGCAGTGGTTACAAAGGCGTACCTGCGGCACTTGCTGATACTGAGTTTATGTCCGCCCTTAAATTAGATCCCACACGACAATTGCTTGGCAGTATCTGCGCTGGGTCATTCTTCTTTGCCAAATTAGGGCTACTCGACAATCTCTCGGCAACGACTCACCCCGATGCAAAACCTGCCCTAGTTGCCATGGGCGTCGATGTAGAAGACTGCGCCCTCGTGATTAATGGCAATATTGCCACTGCGGGCGGCTGCCTTTCCTCACTCTATTTAACGGGTTGGGTTGCGGAGCGTTTATTCGACAGTGCGAAACGCCGCGAAATTCACAGGCAGCTTATTCCTGCCGGCCAAGCTGATATTTATGAGACGCTGATCCAATCATCAATAGCAGCTGCAATTCGCTAGCAAGTGGTTTAGGTTCGCCGCAAGAAGCAAGGGACTCCATGATTACACTGAAAAATCTTCTCGGGGCAATCAAAGCCGAGCACCAGATCACCACCCAGAGTGAACTTGCGGCTTTGCTGTCGCAAAATGAATTACTCGTACAGCAAATCCAAACTGCAGATGCGCAGCATTGGGTGCATTTTGCCAAGAATACCTTCGATGGTTGGTACTGTATTCGAACACCTATGCTCAGTACCTTTGAAGTTTACTACCAAGAACGCGGGCAAAATTGCTGGGGAGAAGATGTTTTTACCGAGCAAAGTGGAGCCATAGCTACAGTTATTTTTATGTCTGGCATTTGGGATATCTAAATCATCCTGTTAGGGTGAACTAGTTTGATTGACTCACGAGAACAGACTCATTCTTAGTACTCAAATAAACTCTCTGTTTAACTCTCTCATTGTCCAAAGGAGCGGTATCTATGGACTGGTTTATTATTGCACTCGCTGGCTTTTTAGGCGGAATGCTCAATGCGGTTGCCGGCGGTGGCAGTTTTATTACCCTTTTGGCGTTAGTGTTTGTCGGGGTTCCACCGATTGCGGCGAATGCAACGGGGACTGCTGCGTTGTTGCCAGGATATATCGCCAGTGCTTGGCGTTTTAGAAAGGATATCGAATATCCGGCGAGTCTTAGCCTTAAGCATCTGATCTTGATTGCCCTTATCGGCGGCAGTATTGGCGCAGGTATTTTGCTGACCACCAGCGAGCAAGTCTTCGCAAAACTGATCCCTTGGCTGATTTTACTGGCCACCGCGGCCTTTATTGTTGGTCCTTGGTTACTCAAACGAAGAATCGCTGAGCAAGGCGAAAACACCTCTACGCCAATGTTAAGTCCGATGACAGCACTGATAATGCTGTCGACTGTGTGTATCTATGGTGGTTATTTTAATGGTGGCTTAGGCATCATACTGCTCGCGAGCTTTGGGCTGATGGGCCAGACCAATCTGCATGGGATGAACGGTCTTAAAAATCTCATTTCTGCCCTGCTCACCGCCATCGCCGTTGTGGTTTATGCCGCGGGCAATGTTATCGATGGGCAATATCTGTTGCTGCTTGCTGTGATGGCGATTATCGGCGGCTATGTGGGCGCGGCGCTGGCCTATCGTATTTCACAGCCCTTGCTGCGCGGCTTTATTGTGATTGTCGGTTTAGCGATGGCCTTAGGCTTTTTCATGCGCTAGGCTTTTCATGCGTGAAACAAGGTTTTAATACATAAAGTTTTAATACGTTAGCCTTTGAATGCATTAGCCAACGCGCAGTTCTTGGACTCAAAGGAACAAGACAGTGAGCTTCGATACAAGGTCACATCGATAAATTGCCCTTAAGTTATTGAATTGTTACTCTGTAACATCATTTAGGAAAGCACTGTGACTAAGGATAGCGATGAAACGGATCACCTTTAAACTAAGCAGCTTGAAGCTAAAGACCTTGAAGCTCAGCACCTTAAGTCTTGCCCTGTGTCTTGTTGCAAGCTCGCCCGCTATTTACGCGCAAAACACTAGCGCAACAAGCATTAGCGTCAAAACGGAAACGGGCAATATTCAGGTAAAAACCATAGCCCAAGGGTTAGAAAATGTCTGGGGTATGGCATTTTTACCCGACGGCAGCATGCTAGTGACTGAACGCGCCGGCAGAATGCGCATTGTCAGCGCCGCAGGTAAAGTGGGTGAACCCTTAACGGGTTTGCCACCACTATATGCCAAGGGCCAAGGTGGTTTACTCGATGTCGTGCTTGCACCAGATTTTGCCAGCAGCAAAAAAATCTATTTCAGTTATTCAGAACCCGCAGAAGGTGATGCAAGTGAACTCAATAGCACTGCGGTGAGTTTTGCGACTCTCAATGGCAACAAACTTGAAAATCTCAGCCGCGTTTTTAGTCAGCAACCCAAAATCAACAGCGGCCACCATTTTGGTTCTCGTTTGGTGTGGGCGCCTGACGGCACGTTGTTTATTACGCTTGGCGACCGCTACAGCGAAAAAGATAGCGCCCAAACATTAGACAATCATTTAGGCAAAGTGGTGCGGATTAATGCCGATGGTTCTGTGCCTCAAGAAAACCCCTTCGTTAATACGGCGGGCGCTTTGCCCGAGATCTGGTCTATCGGTCATCGCAATATGCAAGGCGCGGCCATTAATCCCACCAGCAAAGTATTATGGACTGGCGAGCATGGACCGCAGGGCGGCGATGAACTCAACATTGATGAGGCGGGCAAAAACTATGGCTGGCCTGTGATTACCTATGGTGAGAATTACGGTGGCGGCAAAATCGGCGAAGGCACCCACAAAGCTGGAATGGAGCAACCCGTCTACAAATGGGTTCCCTCAATTGCCACGGCGGGCTTTATATTTTACACGGGCGATAAATTTCCACAGTGGCAAAATAATATTTTACTCGCCAGCCTAAAGGAAAAAACGCTAGTACGTTTAGTGCTTGATGGCGACAAGATTATTAAAGAAGAACGGCTGCTAAAACATGAATTGGGGCAAAGATTACGCTCAGTCGTACAAGGGCCTGATGGGTTGATTTATCTTGTGACTGATGAAGCGAAATCAAAAATTTACCAGATCTCACCGCAGCAATCTTAAGCACTCGCTTTAACCACAGCCTTTTAACCAGTGCAACAAGCTCAATGGTGGGAGATAAATAAAGTTCGATACTGAATCGTCACATGTGCTTGATTCTACTGCGCCCGATTGAATACGTGGCAAAATAAAGCATCATACTCATCTGCGCTTAGGTGCATAAATCAAGCAGCAATTGAGTATTAAAGTTTCATACTCAAGATAACTCATTTTTGGACAAAAACGCGTTAGGTTTTTTACTCTAATCAGTTGGTTTCGGATTAATATTTCTATGGGGTAACGCCGCGTTAAGGGGTGAATGCCGCCTAAATCAACTTTCCGCAGACGACCTTCACCATAAAACTCATCGCTTACAAAAAATGCCACGCGGCATGAATCCCTCTTAAACGCTTTGTTGAACGAAGCCGCTTTGCGGCAGGAACAAGATAAAACCATCCTTTTGCCCCTCATCCTAAATACTTGCTAGACGCGACCTGCTTCGGTCGCAAACCTAGGAGTATCATCATGGACATTCTCGAACAACAACGCTTTGATTTACTTTATGAACAACATCTTACCAACTTAACCTTGCAAGGCAAGCGGCCTGCAATCATTGATGCCTATAGCCGAGCGATACGCCGCATTGCGACTTATTTTAACTGATGCCCCTACACCCTGACTACCGATGATTTGAAGCGCTATTTTGTCGATTTGATTGCCTCCCATTCATGGAACACTGTCGAACTCGACCGCAACGGCTTGAAGTTTTTTCTACTTTCACGTCCTCAACAAATCTTGGCAATGGCTTAAGGCGTTGTTGAACAAATCAGTGAACTAATCGGTGTTGCCATGATCAGATCTCCTGACTCACCTTCAGGAAGGCAACATGGGCAAATCAATACGTAAAATCGTTAATTGGAAGCAATACAACCAAGCGTTAGTGAACCGTGGTTCGCTCACCTTCTGGGTGGATGAAGCTGCTGTAAACGCGTGGTACTGCCATGAGCATCATGGCGGGCGTGGACGCGGGTTTAGCTATAGTGATGTGGCGATTGAAACCGCGTTGATGGTCAAAGGCATCTTTAGTTTATCGTTGCGTGCGCTAGAAGGCTTTCTCAACTCATTATTTACATTGATGAATGTTCCACTAATATCACCTGATTACACCTCTATCAGTAAACGCGCTAAGACAGTCAATATTCAGTACCGCAACCCCAGTCGCGGACCGATAGCGCATGTTGTTGTCGATGCCACGGGCCTGAAAGTGTTTGGTGAAGGCGAATGGAAAACGCGCAAGCATGGCAGCGAAAAACGCCGCACATGGCGCAAGTTGCACTTAGCCACAGATGCAAGCACTAACGAAGTCGTTGCAGCTGAAGTCAGTCTTGTGTCAGTAGGCGATAATGAAGTACTGCCGACTTTACTCAATCCTTTACGGCGAAAGATAATGCAGGTATTGGCAGATGGGGCTTATGATACAAAGGGTTGTTATCAATTACTGCGACGTAAAGGCTGCAAAGCTACCATCCCACCGCGCTCAAATGCGGGGTTATGGGAAAAGGGGCATCCACGCAATGAAGCCGTAGAAGCACTGAAAGCGGGTCAGCTGAAACAATGGAAAATCGATAACGGCTATCACCAGCGCTCTCTAGCAGAGACCGCCCTGGGCCGATATAAACAATTGAATAGTCCAATGCTAAGTTTGCGTGACTACAATGGGCAAGTCGCAGAGGCCTTGGCTGGTGTGAAGGCGATGAACAAAGTCATTAGATTGGGTATGCCCGTTCGCCAGCAAGTTGCTTAATCGGCCAGAAGTCTTGGAACGATTACGTTCTATGAAATGATTTAATCAACAACGCCATGGCTTAATATTGTTAAGCCACCACAGACTGAACCCCATATATGTCCGATGGTGTTAGACCAGAACATTATGTATTTTGTGGCTTTATCGCTTTCGGTCTATAATGTGAGTTACTATTTTCTTAAAAAAAATGGAAAAATTAGAAGAGTTTTACATAGCCGAACTAGCGAATATTCGACAAGATCCCATTATTTCCAAGTTACTTTCAAAGTTGCCGCCGGAGATAAGTGATAGCTATACGAATGAGCAACTAATGGGTATTAGAATTGCCTTAGGTGACCGTACTTGGGGTAAGCATTTTGTTGATAGTCGTGGTACTTTTTCGCTTCCATTTATTAAGTGGCGTTTTTACTATGTGTTTCTCTTAGGTAAAAATAAACGCGCTTATACTCGCCGTGAAAAGCGGTTTTCATTGCTGGCCTTCTCTACATTAGTGCTCGGTTTTATGCTACTGAGCGTACTGTTTGGACTGCTGCTCTTATATCTACTGAAATCATCCCTAGGTATTAATATTTTCCCCGAGATATCATTAGGAATTTGGGATTGGTTTAAAGACCTATTTAACTAATTTGTGTATTTAATGGAGACTTTAGTAAATTGCGGCGACAGATATAACGTTCAAGCAGCTCAAAGCAGTCTGAATGTTCATTCATTTCTTGCCAATAGAGTTTTTGTAATTGTGTATAGGCAAGATGTAACGTTTCTGTCTGTTTTTTTGATGTATTATTTTTTAATATGTTTATTAATTCTTCGAACCCATATGCAATTAGCCCAGCTTGTGGTAGACATTGACTATATTCGTAACAATTACGGCTATTTTTAATATAGCTTTCATGGTCGAAAAGGTAGAAAACTATAGGGATATTTAACGGTAATACATCAATAAATAAAGATGAATAATCCGTAAGTAACAGATCTACTTGATGTAAGATACCGTAGACATCCTCCCAACTGCTGATATCTCTTACATTAGGGTATGCACTAAAGTGTTTAGCATAATGTCTTTCATTCGGGTGTAATCTTAACAAAAACAAGCAGTCTGAATTGACTAAAAACTGGGATAACACACCCCAGTTGAAGGCTTTTTCGTAGGGGGATTGTACTGTTTCAGTATTACTTAAGTTGGCATCTCGCCAAGATGGGGCATACAGTATGACCTTTTTATAGCTTGTACCATCAGGTTTTGAATTGATACTTTGACATTTATCCGGATAGCGGCGATAAAAATCAGTTCTTGGATTACCGCAACTGAGCAATTGTTTTTTTTGTAATCTGAAGGCGCTGCAAAATAAACGGTCAACTAATGGACTTGGACTGAGCATCAACTGAGGTCGAACATATTCTTGGTGATACAGTAGTGAATGCCAAGTTTTTTGCCAATATGAATTGGATTGATACTTATGCGCTAGAGGTCCGTGGTCTATATCAAACTCAATCCTTTTCAACGGGGAACCATGCCAGAGATTGATTTTAATTGAACCACTAGCAAACCACTGATTGACGTCACCAATATAACTATTATATATGTAAAATCTTGCCGTTAGTGCATGATAAACACCTTCTAAACTCCATCGTTCATAGGCGATAAATCCTTTTTTCCTCAGCGCGTTAACTAGTGATGCATCACCACTAATCCAAATTACATGCATAAATTTATTTTTGTGCCAGTGCAGATATAAATATTTACTGTTATCCGCAAAAAGGTTTTTATAGCAACCAAATACAGCTTTATTTCCTTGCCGCGGAAAAAACCATGAAAGACCATAAATACATTTCTTTAATAATGAAGTAAATAAGTTTGTTTTCATGATGAACCTCACTTAATCAAGGCGGAGGATGGCAATCTGATGCAGTTTGAGCGAGGGACTGCCAAGTTGGTTTTGATTTCAGTGGTTGAAATAGCATCTGTTCTTTCCAAATAAATCACTTGGCAAAACTCTTTTAAATAATCAAATTTCCCCTGCCAATCAGAACCCATACCAAAGATATTCACATTGAGTTCTACAATATCTTTAGCTTTTTGCTGCCAGTGAGTTTCAGGTATCACTAAATCTACATATTTACAGGCACTTATCATCTCTATACGTTGCTGGTAATTAAAAAAAGCCACTTTTCCTTTGAGAGAATTAAACTCATCTGTTGATACACCAACAATAAGTTTATCTCCCATCGCTTTGAGTCTTTGAAATAATCTCACATGACCATAGTGGAACAGATCATAGGTACCATAAGTGATGATTGATTTCATGATTAATTCCTCTTGCTTGAGTGAGAGTCAATATGGGCTTGTATTGATTGTGTACCCAAGGCTGAATGTACAGCCCTAGAATTTTGTTTTAATAGTTGACGAACTTGATCACGTTTATTCTTTGCCTTGAAGTCTTGCTCTATAATGATTTTTTCTTCTTCTGGTATAGCATATGGTGCGAGTAATTGAACTGGGCCATAAACGCCATGCTTACTTGGTTCTTGTGCTGTATATGGTGATTGCTCTGTTTTTGCACTCAATCCCATTAGATGCAATTTTCCGAGGCACACATGGTAAAGCTGAGGTAATAATGCAAGACCTTGATATGGAATATTAAAGCGCCAACTGTTAAGCAATTTATTTTGATTACTTATTAATTGCATTTTGATAAAGCCATGCCATGAATGTATGACTCCCCAAGTAAACAGTATGGGCCAGAGTGGCAGGCTTAAACATAATAATAATAGGGAAATTAGCCGAATTAAAAAAGACTCAGTATGGGGTATCTGTTTATGACTTGTGGAAATTAATCTAGGATCATTGATTTTTATCGCGGATTTTAGCCCTACATTAATAAGTACATTCTGACTAATAATGCAGTTATCAATATTGAGACCTTCGCCAACAAAGCTATTATCTAAAATTAAGCAATCATTTAAATTACAATCTTTTTCAATCAGACACTTATTGCCAATAACAATTTTATTTTGCATGTTTACGTTAGGTGCAATCCATGTTTGTTCACCTATGGCTCCCCAAGCATGTAGTCGCGAAAGTAACCCTGTTCTTGTTTTGGCTCCTAAGTAAAAATATTTAGTCGGTTTGATACTGGCACTCGGACGTCCCGAGGCTGTCAGCCCGTAAAAGCTTGCATCTGCGATTGTCAAGTTGGCGTAAAGATAGGATTCAAAGCTATCGAGCATGGCGCATTGACCATGTAAAATTTCAGTTATAGCTTCCGCACATAATGTGGTGTTGTCTAATGGCCAATCGAGTAAATGTAAGTGATTTTGGGCCGCTGGCAGCATTAATAATCCTGGATTTAAATCAGCTAGCTTCGGGCGTACTAAGCGTAATTTTATGTTTTTGCTATAATTAACGAAGCAATTTATACAAGGAGAGCGCAATATATCGCCTCGAGCAACTAAGGTTTCCTCATTTAAATCCAGTTTCATTCGTGACATAACTTGAGTAACCGATTCCTGTACTTTAGTCAGGAAATATTCAATCTTTACACCCCAGCGGCTACCATCACCTAAATAAGCTTCTATCTTTTCAGCATGGCTTGAAATAACCAGCTTAACTTGAGTGATTCCTGCATCTGCAACATCTTCGAGCGTATACTCAATTAAGGCTCGATTTCCCACTGGTAGTAGCGCAGGGCAATATTGCTCATCCAATGGCGATAACTCATTTCCATGACGATTCGCGAAAATAATGGCTTGCATAGCATTCTCCTTAATAGGCACCGCGACTGAAGATAACTGCAGGGATTGTTTTAATTAACAAATAGATATCCTCAGTTAGAGACTGTTGATAGATGTAATCAACATCCAGCTCGACTTGCCTGTCAAAAGGAATATTTGAGCGTCCAGATACTTGCCATATACAAGTAATTCCAGGCTTTACTTGTAATCTACGGCGGTCACTGGGGCTATATTGAGCGACTTCTCTAGGTAATGCTGGGCGCGGTCCAACAAGGGACATATCGCCGAGTATGACATTCCAAAGTTGAGGTAACTCATCGATAGAGGTTTTTCGAATAAATTTACCGATGCGAGTGATTCTGGGGTCACATTTCATTTTAAAAATAACCCCACCTTGCATTTCGTTAGTCTTTTGTAGGCTTGCTAAGCGAGCCTCTGCATCCTGATACATAGATCGGAATTTCCACATAGTAAAAGTGTGATTGAACTTCCCAACCCTTTGTTGGCTAAAAAGGACCGCTCCTGGTGATTCGAGGCGAATGAATAACGCCACAAGCAGAAGTAAGGGCGCCAGTAACACCAATGCAAATGCTGCAACACTCACATCCAAACTGCGTTTGGCAATACGATTAAGTAATAAGCGCAGTTGAATACGGCCGCAGCGTTGCTGTGTGCTGGATTTACTCAAATTTGGATAGTTGATTACGTTGGTTTTTGTTTCAGATTGATGTGGTTTCTGATTATTAAGTTGGCGTACTTCTTTTCTTACTCTTAATAAAAACAAAGGATTACCAAATATGTAGCGACGCCACATGCGCCTAGGCTCTTGTATTAGGCGCCAAATCCATTCCATACCCATTTGTCTTAACCAGAGTGGTGCTCTGTTGATGCGATTAGAATAAAAGTCGAATAGACCACCTACACCAATACCAACGGCGGGGCTTAACTTAGAATGATATTTTGCAAGCCACAGTTCTTGTTTAGGTGCACCCATTGCAACAAGTAAAACTGCTGCACCTGATGAGTTAATGATTTTAAGAACCGATTTCGTGTCGGCTTCATGGAAAAAACCATGATGAGTTCCCGCAATCTTAAGCATAGGATGTGAAAGTTGTAATTGTTGCGCAGCTTGATGTGCCACTTCTGGTGCGCCGCCTAATAAAAACAGGGACAGTTCTTCTTTTATCAATTGCTCACAAAGTAGTGGGAGCATATCGGTGCCATTGAGATTAGCTTTTAATCCAACACCTAGCCAACGGCAAGCTATTCTAGCGCCGATTCCGTCGGCAAAAATCGCTTCACAGTTATTTAACTCACGATGGTACTGACTGTCTGTGTAAGCTTTATTGAGGCAGTCAGCATTAACAAAAGCAAATTGAGTTAGGCTTTTCGCCGGTGTTTTTGCTTTCGACACAATAAGATTTAGCATGCCATTCATCGTTGCATTGTGTAGTGACAACCCAAATAGTGAAATTCGCTCTGCTTGTGATGTATTGTTGGAAGTTAATGCACTATTAATTGTGACTCTGACTAAAGCTAAAAGGTAATTCCACAGACTTGAATATGCTTTCCGTAAAGAGGGTAAACTGTCTTCAAAGTCGATGCCTATCCTGCGTTGCATCGATGAAATTGACACTAAGCCTGGACGGCAAAAAAGCACTGGTTTTGGTTCAAACGAAAAATGAACTTCATCACCCAGTAGACCTATATCACCTTTTATAATATTAATAATAACAGGTAGTTGATGAGTCCACCCTTGATAGGGGAATTGATATAAACCGACCAGGTTATCGGTTCCATGAATATAAACGCGCTCTAGCTTAGTTTTATTCATGACTTTGAGATAAAGATAAATACATGAGATTAGAGGGAAGAAAAGCAGCAATGCAGCTAGTGCGATAATGCGATCTGCGAATTGTATTGACCAAAGAGTTGGTATACATGTTTTACTCAGGTTCAATGTGTTCATCATTAACTCCTAACTGACTTTATTGGTTGCTCAAGAGTTACTGCTACTTATTATTTAACTCAGAGCCTTTACCTAACAATGCACAATGTAGGCCATACTTTAAACTCATTGAAAATCATTGATTTAACTTATTTTTTAACAAAGAAAATTTCTTATTTGCAGTTTGCAATGCAAGCTGCAAATAAAAGTCGGAATAAATCAAACGAACTACAGTGATAAAGTTTAACGTTAGGGTTATTAACCCGCATGTGCATATGCGGGATAAGGTCGATAAAGATTACTTAAGATTTGATGACAATACTGAAGGCTTTACACCATCACGTTTAATCCGCATTTTTTGGCGGTATCCTATATAATACTGCCCCGCAGTTTCACAGATTTTGTAGATACTGCTGGGTAGTAACCACTGCAAATAAGCTGCAAATAGCGTTGTTAGTGTGCGACTCGTCTCTGTGATCAATATTGTCGGCGAGGTAATTAAAGCTTGATTAACTAGATTTTTTGCCATTTTCCCATCCCCAAGGCGAATAGCTTGCCGTGCTAAATAGCGAAGTTGATAGGCTCTAGCTGCATTTTCGTGAATCTTTAAGATTTTAGGCGCGAAACGGCGTGCTTTAGTTATCATTTGCTCCCAAGACGCGAGCTGCTTAGTTAAGTTTGACGATAAACCACCATGATTTAATCGGTAATAAGTTAAGGGTTCGGGAATACCTTCCATTTTCCACTGTGTGGTGGCCAAAATACGAAACCAGCATTCAATATCCTCTGACTGGCGAAAATTTTCATCAAAATAACAACTGTAGCTTTCGGTATGATTCAATGCTTGAAAACGGATTTCATTCAATGTTTCGCGGCGGATCACAGGGGCGGAACCATTACCAACTGGGTTTCTGCACAGTAGATGACCAGGATTTATGTTGGTTAATTGTGGCATTTGGAAAAAGTTAATAGGATTTCCATGGTAATCAATAAAACTAGACCGTGAAAAGCTGATCCCTACCTTTGGAGAGTTTTTCAGGTGCTCAACATGGAGCATTAATTTATCAGGATGCCAAAGGTCATCCGAGTCGATAAAAGCCACATAGCGACCAATTGCGTGGCGTATTCCAGTATTACGCGCCGCGGCCAGCCCTTTGTTAGCAGTATGGGTCACTATTCTTATGCGACTATCGGAGAAGTTCTGGCATTTAGCTAAACTGTTATCGGTTGCGCAATCATTCACTATGATGAGTTCAAAATCAGTATAACTTTGAGCTAACACGGACTGAATCGCCTTAGACACAAAGGCTTCAACATTGTAAACAGGCATAATGACTGAAACTGAAGGGATCATAATGAACCTCCTAATGAGGGAGATAGAGTGATTAAGCCAAGTTTTTTGGCCGTGGGTTTCATAACAAAATAAGCAAATAGTGGCATGTAAATCAGGTAGCAAACGAAGATATTCATGGCGACAGTTGTAAGTCCCCACAGTGATCCTAGGCTTATAGCAAGAGTGAGAAGCGCAACAAATCCAAAATTGCACAAGAGATTTAATTGATTTAGGCCGCTTGAGATGAGCAGTTGGCTTGCAGCTTCACCTAATGGGCGCGTTAAACCACTTAAGCACAGCAAAATAAATATAGGCAAAGCGCCAGCATCAAGCCAATGTTCGCCATAAACAATCGGTAAATACCAAGGTGCGAGTATGCTTTGCAAGCTAATAATGGGAAGTGTAACTAACATGATACTGAGCAGGGCGTGACGGTATTTCTGTAATGCGTTTTCACTATCGGGATGACAGAGGTGGGAGTAAAACGCGGTACCAAAACTTTGTACTAGGCCAAGGCTTACACCTAAACTGGCATTTACTGCAAAAAAATATACACCAAGTGCTTCTACGCCTAAAAAATAACCTACTAATAAATAATCGATATTCTGTCTTAATGCTAAACTAAAATCCCCAATACCTACCATAAGTCCGAAGTGCAATAAATTCCGGCATTTTTGTGCACAGGAATGTTTAATAAAATATTTCCCTTGTCTATCAAAAATTGATGTCGAACTGATGGTGAGATGATTGTGATAACGATGGATCCCTATCCAAATTAATACTACCAACACTTTGGGAATAACTATTCCCCATATTCCAAAACCACAAAGTACCAATATTGCAGTAAGAACACTATCAGCAATGGTTTGCCAAAGACTTGCTCTACCAACAACGCGCATTCTATTGTTTCTTAAGTTTGCTGTGGCATAGATCATACCAAAGGGGAGTAATAAGAAGCTTGTTGCCATGAGTATCATAGGCTTAACTATCGACATATCTTGATAGTAAATAGCGATGGGGCCACTGAGTAAGCTCAAGGCAACAAAAGACGATAAACACACAAACCAGTTAAGTCCGTTGGCACTGGCTAAATGGGATATGAAATCAGAGTCTTGCATTTTTATTAATGGTGCAGAGGTTATTCTGCGAATAAAAATACTTATAATTTCAAACGAAGTTAGAATAATTGCCACTTGGCCAAAGATATCTGGCGTGAGTAAACGCGCAAGAATAATACTGCTGCCTAAACGAACGACACGCCCTAATACCTGTGCTGAACCAAGCCAAAGCATATTAGTTGCAAGGCGTTTAGTGCCTTGTATGTGCCATATGGCACCTATCTGCGCTAACGTTTTCATCAAACAACCTATTCAACTGAGTTTGTCCTGATGAGGTAATACAGTTTCTGTGCCATAATTCAAAATTTTATTAATTTTATTAAATAACAATATCTTAGGTTTGCTTGTGATAATGAGTATAGTCGATGCTTTTGTTATAAACATTTGTTGGTTGCAAAATGCAAATCAAGATGCAAATAACACGTAAGAGGCCGGTATCGTAAAATAAGGCTTAATTGGTGGGGTATTTAGTTTGAGTATGAGCGGCGCCGAGAATAACTAATCCAGGCCAGAAAAGGTAAGCAAGGATCTCGAGATTTTCTCCAAAAGTATATAACAGTAGTATGAGTATAATTGCCATACCAACGGCAGAAAGCCGTGATTGCATAACAGAGGATAGTAGGCAGCAAACGCTTACTATCAGTGGTAATGCAAGCGCTATAGCACCGACAATACCTTTTACGAATAATAACCCATACCAAGTGTGATGTGAGCCTATTGGCATGTATTCAACCATATGGGGACCACGTTCAACTATGCCATGACCCCATATTACGGCCTCATTTGCCCAGCGTTCGACGGCAATATTCCCAAGAGCTTCGCGCACACGAGTTGAATCTGCTCTGGCAGCTTTGACGCTATGAATGCTTGATTCTATCGTGGATAGCACAGTCTCTCCGAGCACCCCGGCCAATAAAAAGACTGGGCTCAATAGCAGATAAAGCCAAGGATATTTAGCATAACGAATAAAATTGAAATAAACGATTAGTGCAAAACAGCAAAGTATCGCAAGTCTTGACTGGGAAATGAGTACCATGATTATGCTCCCAATGATCCCGTACAAACGATAGCGTTTATCCGTTTCCTGAAGAGCAAATAAAAAATACAGATTACCCACCATCCCAAGAGCAGGAGCCCATGGAGTAAATAGGCGCCAGCGTGGAATTCCGCTACCAGGGTCGATTTCATATAAGCTTACGCTGAAAAACTCAGGACCAGGACCACCAATAATACTTAACGGTGAGACATAGAGCGTACTTGGTAAACCTACTCTCCAAGCTAAAATGAATAATGGAAATAGTATTAATGTATGTTTACCGACCACACAGCTAGCCCGATAAATTAATTCTGGTCTTATTTGCATTCCGCCTATGAGTGGGAAAATAGCCAATAATGCCCAGCCCTTTGCCCAGCCGATAGAGGATTTTATCAGCTGAGCAAGACCCAACCCTTCTATTAAATGCCCAATGACTAGGGCAAATAACATGAGTAGCATCGCGCCAATCCAACTTATTACGGGAAAAGAAATGCGTATACCTTCGGCATGGAAGAGTACTCGTCCAATGATCTTAAGAACTAAAATCCAACCAATTACTGGTGCTATTAAATACATAGCGCCAAGGATCCAAAAGATGTAGGTCCCAGTAATTGCTAGCCAAACTACTCGTTCGTCAGGATTCTCTGGAGTAAGGGTTTGCGTATCCATAATATACTCAATCCTGCAATTACCATGATAGAGGCGGCAATGCCACCAATGAGAGTCAAAATAAACCCTAGCTTATCGGCTTTTTCTGGACGGCTGGGCGGTGAAAATAGTTGTAATAAAGGATATGCAGAGAAAATATCAGCTTTACCTACATCTATTTTAGCAATTGCAGAGGTAAATACTGCCGTCGCCAGTTGATGATCTCGATGTAAATCTTCTAATTTAGCGGCATCATCGTTACTGTGTTTTAAGCGAGTTTCCCATAGGTCAATTTGTTCAGTTAATGATGCTAGTTCATCGCTAAACCCTGCATTTTCAGTGGCGAAATTAATTAGTTTTTGCATCAATTCGGCTCGGCCATCAATATCATCCACAGATAGGATCACCATTAATTGTGGATCGCAACGTAAAAGGAGTTTCTGGCAACGACTATTAAGTGCATTTAGCATGACTTTTTGTTCAGTTTTTGCAGTTAAAACTTGGGGATGTTGTTGAGCAAAATTACCGCTTAAACTGACTAAGAGTGAGCTGGACTCAGTATATTTGAGCAATAACTGCTGGAATAATTGATCATTCTTAAGTTTGAGTAGATCCGCAGATTGGCTGGCAGTAAGCGACAGGCTAGACTCCAATAGGTGTTGACTGGCTAGCCCGCCTTCAAGTTTGGCTCTGAGATTGACTTGGCTTTGACGAAGGCGCTCTATTGTGAGTGCCACTTCTTTAAATTGATCGAGAGAAACCAGCCCTGTTTTTGATTGGAATGCTAAAATATTTGACTGACTCTGTTTTACTTTACTGGCGAATCCTTCGAGTCCAATTCTGACCCCATTTTCCCGGATAAGGATTTCATCTGTTCTGAGCTGTGACAACATTATTTGTAAATGTTGATATAGTGCCCATGCTTTTTTCTCGGCTAGCTCTGGAGTCGCGGCATTTATAGTGAATTCCATTAAGCCGGTTTGACTGGGTAACTTCAGTTTAGGCATACCTAATGCCGAAGCCGTGATATTTAGTTCTTTAGCCGTTGTACTGAGTAAAATATCGCTCAAAGCAATAGCCTTATAGTTTTCGCGAGGATCAATTGCCGAACTTAAATAAGGTGAACTGCTTGAACTGCTTGCTTGACCAATACTATCTAAACTTACCATGGCGCCAGCACCTGCGCCGGGTAAAATTAATACCCATTTACTGGTGTAGCGCGTTGGAGTAATGAACAGTATCACGAGTACAAGTAGCCAGATCAAAGCTAAAGTTAATAGTACGGTTTTTATGTATAACTTACGGCGCGCTATTGGAGATAAATTGCTGCCATTGACGAGAGCGCGTTTTATCCACAACAGTTGATGTGTCTCATGACGTGCTTTCATCATAATGTCCTCAGTATTAGAGTAAACCCAAAATACTGGTGGGAATCAGCACATCGGTCAGGCTGCGAGCTATCTCTCGAATATTGGTTATACCTGAGTCATAACAGGCTATGCCGTCACCAGGCAGCAGCACTGGATTCATTTGGGGTTGCCAAGACTGACGGATCAAGCTATCCATTGATCGCTCAACAATATCGGTTTCATCGGATAAGGGATTTCGGGTTACTAAAAGTACATGACGGCTAGCATTAGTACTTTGAGCTCCACCTATACAATTTGCCGCTATCGCTCCTGTGAGTAAGCGTGTGCCATAGGGGAAACGCGTTGCTTCAGTGTCGAGCCCAGATTGAGAATTGCTACTGGCTGGCTGTGTTAAATTTGAAATAAAAACTCTTATACCTGGTATAGTAATTTGTGAAGGCCGTACTAGTTTGTCTTGAAAATTGTGGGAACTGGGAACGAGGATTTGATCTCCCGCACTTAATAAAAAATCGGGAACTGGTTCACCGTTCATTACGCCCGTTAAGTCAAAAGAATACTGTTTATCTCCTCGGATAACCCAGACTTGATTTATTTTTGCATCTGGGCGCACACCACCAGATGAACGCAGTGCGGCACTAATAGTTCTGTCTAGTGCTTGATCTCCGCTATGAATTTTATCGTCGTCTTTGATTTCGGTATCGGATTTTTTATTTATCAAATGTTGGCCAGGTTCAAACACGGCACCAAGTACAGTGACCTCTATAGGAGCCCAAGCGATTGGACTGATGCTGATCCTAATTTTATTAGGGTGCATTAGTTGCTCGTTTACCAAGGTTTGAGCGATCTTTGTTTTAAGCGTATTAATATTACTGCCTTTAGCTAAAATCGGCGGTAAATAAGGTAAGTAAATTTGTCCGTTTGCATCAATCTCAACGTCGGCATTGAAATCATCCCCATTAAAAATACTAATATGTAGCTTATCCCCCACAGAAAGCTGTAAGTTAAGGACGGTTTCTTGATAAAAGTCCGCACTAATCACCTGATTTTCATCAGAATTAAGTACCACGCCCTCTGTTTGACTATTGAGTAGTGCGAGATTTGCCTGTCGTTGATAAGGAACTTGTGTACCGAAGTAATGACAATATTGATCTGACTGCTGCTGGCACAGCTTATCTTGTTGTGAGTGCATAGGGGTGGTGCAGGCACTTAAGGCTAAGCAAAGCAGTGCGGAGCTGCAGTTCAGTACTAATGATTGGTTACCTTGACGGTTATTCATGAGCTTCCCCTTGATATTGATGCTTAATTAACTTGCATCGAACTATGGCTTAGATGTGCGATAGCAGCATCTTGGCATTCATAAATAGTGAAGATTTGATGTAGTCGAGTGAGCTCAATTAATGATCTAACATTATCAGATGGGGATAAGAGTAAAATCTCACCATCGTGTAACTGTGCATATTTAAGGGCAGAGATAAGCACTGATAATCCACTTGAATCAATATACTTCACCTCTTCAAGATTAATAATTAGCCGATTGGTACCATTTTCCATATGCCGCAACAAAGCTGCTCTATGAGTTGGAGTATTGGCCATTATCATTTCAGTTGGGAATGTCACTATGCTCGCATTCTGTTTTTCTATCGGGGAGAATTTCATGATGCTTTCCTCTTTAAGGCTGTTAACAATTTAGTATGCATATTGGGAAAGCATTTATTAGGCCAATACTTTAACTATTGATTTTTAATTGATTTTTAATTGATTTTCTAAATTATCAACTCTGTTTATGGTCGGTTAGCAATTTGCATTGCAAATTGCTAACCATATAAAAGTAGTACTCAATTCTACTATGATTATTCTTGTTTGATTAACCTGTTAAATAATGGTCATCACTGTAGTAAGTGTGAATAGGATTTTTTGAATAGTTTCGCCACAAAACTAGGGTCTGTTGATCTTTGCTGTGCAAATGTTGCTCAGCAATACATCGGCAGCCACATTAACATAAACGCCAGTGACACCATACTGGCGTAATTTCTTGCTAGCTTGTCATATCTTGTTGATATTGCTCGATAGTGCTTAATTCTTCCAAAAGCATTCTCCACTAAATGTCGATACCGATATAAGCACCAATCGACTCTTTCTTGAGGTGTATTCTTATAGCGGC
>NZ_JAUOEV010000029.1:0-61817 GCF_031932135.1 Shewanella vaxholmensis | reverse complement strand
TGTATATCTCACTTTGGGTGGGAAAATGTATCAGGTATAAATACCTGATACATTAATGTGACTATTAATTTCTCACTAAATCCAGTTCTTTAATCAGATTATCGGCATGGTCGACTTCGTCCATCATCCACAGGATATAGCGGATATCCACGTGCACGGCACGGGTGATGGTTGGGTTGAAGAACCAGTCTTTAGTAATCGCTTCATAGGTAGAGTCGAAGTTAAGGCCAACGAGTTCTCCTTTACCGTTGAAGACGGGTGAGCCGGAGTTGCCGCCTGTGGTGTCCACGCTCGATAAGAAGTTAACCGGTACAGAGTTAAATTCTTCGGGTTTGTCTAAGCAAGAGAAGAGTCTGCAAATCCAGCCGCGAGGATCTTGATAAACCGACTTCACTAAATGATTGCCAAAACGTTGTTCGCTAATCGCATCGAGTAGCTTTTTCGGTGCATTGTAGGGCTCTACGCCTGTGTGTTTTGCGACTATGCCATCAAGACGAGTAAACGGCTGTTTGTAGAGTGCATCACGTGATTGATAACCATCGACCATACCGTAGCTGATACGTAGCGTACCGTTGGCATCAGGGTAGACCGGCCAGTTGTTGGCTTTATAGTAGTCAATCACGGCGGCCATGTAGTCTGGGCGAGCTGTGGATAACTTGCCGTCTAAGACTTTTTCCGTTTTTTCCTGTGCCATATTGGTGTCGTAAAGGGCTACGGCTAAACGAATAAAGGGATCGGCACTGGTTTCGAAGGCATTGACATCGGCATTCATCCACGCCAAACGTTGGACTTGATCTGTGAGCGTCGTGAGTGAGTACAATCCATCGAGCTTAGCTGCTAGATCGGCATCTTTCGTGTTCACACTTAGCATTTGATCGAGCGCTGCCACGCGATTAGATTGACCTAGGTAAGCATTTAAATCCTGTAGCCACAAAGTCTTATCAACAGTGACATCAAAACTTGAATCGATGCGTTTAAGACGCGAGCTTAGCATAGCAATATCACGTTCTTGGTAGCCTTGCTCACGCTCGGCATCGGGCTTTTGTTTTTCTTTAGCAAGACGGTAGAGGCTGTTTGCTGCGGTTAACAATGTGCTCGATTGGGCATTGGTAAAGTAGTAATTACTTTGGAATGCTTGTTGTTGCTCGGCGAGTAACACTTCTAACTCAGCAATGAGATTTTGATTTAGCTTAGGGTTTTGTTTAAGCCAAGCTAAAAAATTATCCTCACGACTTTGTTTAATGCCTACGATATCCGTAGCTTTAAAACCGGCAAGTAGACCGTTGAGTTTTTTCATCCGGTTGGCCATTGATGCCATATTGCCAGCGTACTTAATGGCGATGTCGGCATCTTTCTGTCCCATAGCCTCGATAGTATCAATCTGTAATTGATAGCGTTTAGCTTGGGTGGGATACAGCCAGTCGCTGGCAAACTTAAGCTCACTAGTGAGGTTATAGCGACTGGTAGAGCCTGGATAACCTGCGACAAACACGCCGTCACCGGCTTTCACGCCATCGGCGTTGATTTTAAGGTAACTCTTTGGCTTGTAAGGAATGTTATCGTCGCTATACGCGGCGGGTTTGCCATCTTTTCCTACGTAAGCTCGCAGGAAGGCAAAATCACCCGAGTGGCGTGGATATTCATAGTTATCGATGTCGCCGCCAAAGGCACCGACACTTTCTGGTGGTGCATAGACTAAGCGTACATCGCGGATCATCAATTGCTTGATTAGGTAGTATTCTAGACCGTTATGGAAACTGCGGACATTACAGCGATAGTTAGCATCGGCTTCACAGCTTTTGATCAATTCTTTGCTGTGATTTTGAATGTCTTCGTAACGGCTCAGCGGATCTTGGCTTAGGCCTTGATTGATTTGGGCGGTGACATCGGTTACTGCCTCTGTGATGTATAAACGTTCGTTAGGACCGGCAGAGGGTTCCTTGCCCATTGATGTCGCTAAAAAGCCTTGTTCGAGATAGTTATGTTCTTTCTTGGTGTTATATTGTATCGCCTTGAAGGCACAATGGTGGTTTGTCACAACTAGCCCTTGGGGGGAGACAAAACTGGCGGTACAATAGCCCAGCCCTACCACGGCGTTCATGGGATAACTTGTCAGATCGGCCAGTTTTTCGGCAGGAATATCGATTCCGCGTTCACTGAGTTTGTCTGCAATAGAAGGCATTTGATAAGGTTGCCATTGTCCTTCGTCGGCAGTTGCTATGCCGGATGTCATTACTAAGGCCGCAACCAATGCAATACGCATGTTCTTTCCTTATTGATTATTAGAGTGTCCGTTGGAATGAGATAACAGGCGAGTGTAAACATCCTGTTTGCTTGACGCGGGTTTTATATCATATTTTGTTAAGTTGTTGGAAATCGGGAGCGTTAATGTCACAACAAGGTGCTTTTAAGCCTAAAAGTAAGCCAAGAGATTTGCAGCTTGATGGACTCAAGCTGCCACCGCATTCCATTGAGGCTGAACAATCGGTATTAGGCGGCTTGATGTTAGATGCCGAAGCGTGGGACAGGGTAGCTGAGGCCGTCGTAAAAGATGACTTTTACTCCCGTTCACACAAGATGATCTTCTCTGCCATGCACAGATTGGTCGATTTGGGGCAGCCGATCGATTTGATCACGGTTTCTGAACAGCTCGAAGTTGAAAATCAATTAGAAGATGCCGGTGGTTTTGCCTATTTAGGTGAAATTGCCAAAAATACTCCCAGTGCGGGCAACATTTTATCCTACGCTGAAATCGTCCGTGAACGTGCCGTAGTACGTGACATGATCCGCGTCGCGCACGAAATTGCCGATGCGGGTTACAACCCAGAAGGCCGCGACTCGGGTGAATTACTCGACCTTGCTGAGAGTAAAGTCTTTAAGATCGCTGAGATGCGAACCAATGCCAACGAAGGTCCCGAAGGCATTAAAACCATTCTAGAAAAAACCGTCGATAAGATTGAGCAGCTTTATAATAACCCCCATAACGGTGTGACTGGGGTTTCGAGCGGCTTTAACGATCTGGATAAGATGACCGCTGGTTTCCAATCCGGCGACTTGATTATCGTTGCGGCGCGTCCTTCTATGGGTAAAACCACCTTTGCGATGAACTTGTGCGAACAAGCCGCGATGAATGAAGACAAGCCGGTGCTTATTTTCAGTCTCGAGATGCCGTCAGAACAGATTATGATGCGTATGTTGGCCTCCTTGGGCCGCGTCGATCAAACCAAAATCCGTACCGGTCAGCTCGATGATGAGGATTGGGCGCGGGTTTCATCGACCATGGGTATCATGCTCGAGCAAGGCAAAATGTATATCGATGATGGTTCGGGCTTAACGCCAACTGAAGTTCGTAGCCGCGCGCGTCGTATCGCCCGTGAATACGGCGGCCTGTCGATGATCATGATAGATTACCTGCAGTTAATGCAGGTGCCCGCCTTGAAAGATAACCGTACCTTAGAGATTTCTGAGATTTCACGCTCGCTCAAGGCATTAGCTAAAGAGTTGGAAATTCCGATTATTGCTCTGTCACAGCTTAACCGCTCGCTCGAGCAAAGGGCTGATAAACGCCCGGTAAACTCGGATTTACGTGAATCGGGCGCTATCGAGCAAGATGCGGATCTCATCATGTTTATTTATCGCGATGAAGTGTATAACAACGATTCTCAAGATAAAGGTACGGCTGAAATCATTATCGGTAAGCAACGTAACGGCCCGATTGGTCGAGTGCGACTCACCTTCCAAGGGCAATTTTCGCGCTTCGATAATTATGCCGGACCTCAGTTTGAAGAAGACTAAATTGACGTTTGAAATAGTCAGTTTGTGTTTGCGGAAGATGAGCTGTGTTGATGTATTTTTTATCTCCGTGACTTTTTATTTCCTGAGTAAGCAAGGTAAATTTTGAACCCTTTTCCCCGTGCAGAAATTAGCAGTAGTGCACTGCAAACCAATCTCGCTGCGTTGCGTCAACAGGCACCAGCGAGTCGCGTAATGGCCGTCGTTAAAGCGAACGGCTATGGTCATGGATTATTGAATGTCGCTAATTGTTTAGTCAGTGCTGATGGCTTTGGCTTAGCACGATTGGATGAAGCCTTAGAATTACGAGCGGGCGGCGTGACAGCTCGGTTGTTATTGCTGGAAGGTTTTTTCCGCGCCACCGATCTCCCGTTACTCGTCGGGCATGATATCGACACTGTGGTGCATCATAGCTCTCAGCTTGAGATGTTAGAGCAAACCGTGCTGCCTAAACCTGTGACTGTTTGGCTGAAAGTGGATTCAGGCATGCACCGCTTAGGCTTTACGCCTGAGCAATTTTCAACGGTTTACGCAAGGTTAATGGCCTGCCCCAATGTGGCAAAACCGATTCATTTAATGACGCATTTTGCCTGTGCAGATGAGCCTGATAATAGTTATACCTCAGTGCAGATGGCGGCTTTTAATAGCTTAACGGCTGGCTTGCCCGGATTTAGAACCTTAGCCAACTCTGCTGGTGCCTTGTATTGGCCGCAAAGCCAAGGCGATTGGATCCGTCCAGGAATCGCCCTCTATGGTGTCTCACCCGTCACGGGGGATTGCGGTGCGAATCACGGACTCGTACCTGCGATGGAACTGGTATCACAGTTGATTGCGGTGCGGGATCATAAAGCCAATCAACCAGTGGGTTATGGTTGTTTTTGGACCGCGAAGCAAGATACTCGTTTAGGTGTCGTCGCAATTGGTTATGGTGATGGTTATCCCCGTAATGCACCGGAAGGTACACCTGTGTGGGTTAATGGTCGTCGCGTACCCATAGTTGGCCGCGTCTCTATGGACATGTTGACTGTCGACTTAGGCCAAGATGCGCAGGATAAGGTTGGCGACAGTGCTTTGTTGTGGGGTAAAGCATTACCCGTTGAAGAAGTCGCTGAGCATATTGGTACTATCGCTTATGAATTAGTCACTAAGCTCACTCCAAGAGTCGCGGTTTGTTTGGCTTAGTTAGGCTTTGATAGCTTTATCTCGTGATGTTACCTCCATGAGCTTAGACTCACGGGTTTAGTCTTCTCCTAGGCATGGTTTCGTCGACCTAGTCTCATGAAATAAACCGCCTTGGCTTAAGCGAGTTAAGCTCAAAATGCAGCATTATAAAAACGGTGTCTTAAACACCGTTTTTTTTATTTGTGGTAATCCTAGAATAAAGTTCCGTGATGAATCACTAGCATTATCCTTGCATTGGCTGACAGCAGTGAATAAAACCCTGTTACCTGCTAGTCCCTAGTTTGTTATTTGTTGAACGAGTAGGGCTTAGATAAGCGAATTTCACTTAAGTATTCATGTGTTGGCAGGGTGACTCGATATGTTTACGGATAGAGCCGTGCGAGTTGAACAGGTCTTAGACACAAATGAGAAAGTAGATGAACAGTAGCGGTATATTCAGATGATGTTAAACCAGCCGTTCTGATCTTTGTTATCTGGCTTTAAATAAGCGAATGAAACATAAGAACCAGAGCGACAGGAGCGTTAATGTCATTTGAGCCATCTTGGCTTAGTACATTATAAGTTATTAGTTTTCAAAACATATTTCGATATAAGCAGTCCCATGTGGGCTGGTAAATGGCATAATAATCTTAGTGCCATTGGCTTTATGGGAAATGGTGTGGCCTTTTCCTGACACGACCATAGGGGTGGCCATTTCAAACTCATAGCCTTTCTGACCCAATAGATTTTTTGCGCCACCAGTCACCATGTTGGTAATTTCACCCACTAGGTCAGTCACTTCCTCGTTAATTTTACCCGGGTTTTCGCCCAGCATATTCTGCATTATCTGCAAAACCAGCTTTTGTTCGAAGGTAATCGATAGTGATCCTTTTGTTTGGGGGCCAACGAGCCCAATGAGGCCAGACACATCCCCCTTCGCTAAGTTATCTGATTTGATTTGAGGTTTGCCCGGCGTCAAATCCATGCTCGCCATAGTCGAAATGACATTGAGCAGAGATTGGAGGAAAGGATTAATAAAATTAACGTTCATGCCTAAGTTTGTCCTCTTTTGAGCCTAAACCATGAAGTAATGGCATTGCTTAAGGCTATTAGAAAAGTTGCTTATCGACAGCAATCTTGATCACACTCTATCAGCTTAGATGAGACAGCTATAAATGTGAGGCTAATTTAAAGATATTCTTATCATTTATCCGAGATATATGCGGCTAAGGCCCAATATCACTGTGCCATTTATGGTTGCGATCGCTTTGCATCATAGTTTACAAGTGTTACTCAGGAAGACGTTGAACGTCAAATGGCGCTGTTTTACGCTACATAAATACAAAACATGATGCAATATCGACACTATTAGCCCCATTCATAGTGGCCCATGTGTGTCGATGCTGCAAAGTTTTTTAGCCTTTTTATGGAGTAACTCGACTTTTATCTATTCAACAACTGAGGGGAGAGCGGTTATTGCCCGACTCTGTGGCATCTCGGTTAGTGCGATTCTGCGATACCATTCCATTCGCTATCGTCTGGCAGCTAACGAGATTTATCAACAGCAACATTAAAATATCCCCCGTAGATAATTTCATTACAGTCGTCATTGCACAAACTGACTCGGCTCGCGTAATAACGTAATAACGTAATAACGTAATATTTTTATGTGGTTAGCTCGTCGCCGGTTTTTTAAACATCAAGACATTCTCATTTTTCCCACTACTCTCAATTTCAGCTGCAAGCAGTAAACCTGCATTGCTGGGTGAACAATCCTGCAATTAATGTTAATCAATAATGCAAATGATAATAGTTATTGATCAGTTTGTGCGATTTCCTTATATTAGCGGGCGATTAACAGGTGGGGGACATCTGTTACAGGGTTTAGTCCGCAACAGGAATGCTTTTAATGAAATTTGCAAAACGCCGCAATGGCCGAGTCGCACTCGGCGCCCATGTTTTAGGTTCATTAACTATAGGTATGGCTGTATCAGCTACCCCTGCGATAGCAGCGGAGCAGGCACAAGTCGCTGGTAAGAAAGTCGAACATATTGAGGTTAACGGCGAATATTTGGGTTACAACACGCGCAAAGTACAGTCTGGTAAATTTACTGATGATCTGCTCAATAGCGCTAAAACTGTCACTGTGATTAACCAAGATTTGATCAAAGACATGGGGGCACAAAGTTTTACCGATGCTCTGCGGGCAACCCCTGGTATTACGCTTGGTACGGGTGAAGGTGGTAATCCCTACGGTGACAGACCGTTTATTCGTGGTTATGACGCTCAATCTTCGACGTTTATTAATGGTATGCGAGATGTGGGTTCCCAGAGCCGTGAGACTTTTAACATCGAACAAATCGAGGTGCTGAAGGGGCCTAGTTCTGTTTATAACGGCCGTGGCGCTGTTGGCGGCAGTATCAATATTGTGACGAAAAAAGCTCAAGCAGAAGATTTTATTAATGCGGATGTGGCGATTGGTACTGATTCCTTAAAACGCGCGAGTCTTGACGTTAACCATGTCATTGCTGATGAAGCTGCGGTGCGGGTGAATCTTATGGCGCACGATGCCAATACACCGGGTCGTGATGAAGTCTCTGGTAATCGCTGGGGCATTGCACCCTCAGTGACCTTTGGTTTGACGACACCCACTAAGGTGACGTTGGAATACTATCATTTTGAAAATCATGACATACCTGATTATGGGATCCCCTACGATCAAGCAACTGGTGAGCCTGCCGATGTCGATCCTAATAATTTTTATGGCTTATTGTCGCGGGATTTTCGCGATAATAATGACGATACAGCTTCAGTGCTGATAAGCCATGACTTCAACAGTGACATGCAATTTACCTCGACCTCAGTGTATAGCCGTAATACCAATTATTACATTGTGACCAACCCCGATGACACGACAGGCAATGTCGCCAATGGTTATGTCTGGCGTAATACTAAATCGCGCCACTCAGTGACTAAAACGCTCGCAACCCAATTACAGTTGGCGGGTGAGGCTAAACTGGCTGGATTCACCAACCGTTTTGCGATTGGTACTGAGTTTAGCAACGAGCGCACCAGCAACTTAAGTTATACGGTCGATACGGGGAATGGTCGTAATGCGGGTTGTAATGATGCACTGCTGGCTAATTACAATTGTACTTTGCTATCTAACCCTAACCCTCACGATCCTTGGGTCGGCAGCGTAACACTAGGGACTGATGCTACTGTAACCGAAACAGACACTCGCTCAGTTTATGCTTTCAATACCATAGAGTTGAATGAATCTTGGATGATTAACGGTGGCGTACGCTGGGATGATTACAGCACTGCTGCACAGAACTCGACCTCATCACTATCCAATGACGATGATTTTTTAAACTACCAGCTATCAGTGCTGTATAAACCTGCGGTTAATGGCAGTATCTATGCGGCGTGGGGCACATCTTCGAATCCGCCAGGAACATCTAATGGTGATGGTTCAGATCGTCTTGGTAGTAACAATGAAGATTTAAAACCTGAAGATACTGAAAGTTACGAGCTAGGTACTAAGTGGGATCTCTTTAGTGGCCGTTTATCGCTAAATGGTTCAGTATTCCAAATCGAGAAAAACAACGCTCGCGTTGCGACTTCTGCTGATCGCAATTCACCGCAAGAAAACGTCGGTGAGCAGAAAGTGAAGGGCTTCGAAATTGGTTTTTCAGGTGATATCACTGAGCATTGGCATGGATTTGGTGGATACACCTATCTTGATGCTAGTCTAGAAAGTAATGGATTTAATGCCGCTTTCGATGGCAATCGTTTCCCTAATACTGCCAAAAATAGCATCAGTTTATTTACGACTTATGACATTACTGAGCAGTTAAATGTTGGAACTGGCGCCTACTATATGGGTCAGGTTTATGGTAATACCGCCAATACCTTATCGATTCCTTCATACTGGCGCTTTGATGTGGTTTCATCTTACAAGATGAATGACTTTCTGACGTTGCGCTTGAATGTGCAAAACCTAACGGACGAGCGTTATTACGATAAAGCCTATACCGCGCATTTTGCTAACATGGCGCCTGGACGTTTGGTCATGTTAAGTGCTGATATGCATTTTTAATGTTAGGCATTAGCTAATGTTACGGCAGCCTTCGGGCTGCCTTTTATGTTTTATAAACGCTATAAGTCATATTGTATTTTTGCCCTATGGAACCCTGAGATGCTGATTGAAATTCCTAATGTTTTCTCAAAACAAGAAGTGAGTCACTTACGCGAACAGTTAGATGCCCGCCGCTGGATAGACGGTAATCAAACCTCTGGCGCAATGGCGACAACCCGTAAACGGAATCAACAGTTAGACAAAGACGATCCCGTGGCTATTCGCATTGGTGAGCTGATTATGGAACGCTTACTGGCCCATCCATTATTTGTATCGGCGGCCTTGCCATTACAGTTTTATCCTCCCTTATTTAACCGTTATCAAGGCGGAGAAACTTTTGGTTATCATATTGATAATGCAATTCGCTCGACAAACGAGGGTATGGTGCGTACCGATCTTTCTGCGACCTTGTTTCTCAGTGAACCAGAAAGCTATCAGGGCGGCGAATTAGTAATCCAAGATACCTATGGTCAGCAAAGTATTAAGCTTGCTGCCGGCTCATTAGTCTTGTATCCCTCGACGAGTTTGCATCAGGTAACTACTGTGACCTCGGGAGAGCGTACCGCTGCCTTTATGTGGTTGCAAAGTATGGTGCGTGATGAAGGTCAGCGTCGTTTGCTATTTCAACTTGATCAATCGATTCAATCTTTGACAGCACAAACCACGGCAGAACAAGAGTTGTTTGATTTGACGGGGATTTACCATAACTTACTCAGGCGTTGGAGCGAGCTATAGTTTTGGCTCAGAGACAGGCCTCAATTCCAGCTTAAACTCCCCAAAGTGGTCAGTTTAGGATATAATCCGCTAGCTCTGAGGGGGCAATAAAACAGTAAACGTTAACTCGTTTACTGTTTTTCCATTTTTAAGCATAAGGTTTATTGGTAATCTGCGGCTTAAATTAAGGTTCTTTACCTTTCTAAGCGATAACTTACTGGCAAATTTTAATTACTTGAGTCGATAGTAACGTGTTGAAAAATAATCTTAATGATGGCCTACTGCTCGACCGCACCTTTTCCATTGCGCCCATGCTGGATTGGACTGACCGCCATTACCGTTATTTTGCGCGTTTGATGTCGGCTAATGCTTTGTTGTATACGGAAATGGTGACGACTGGGGCGATATTGCATGGTCGTGGTGACTACTTGGCATATAACCAAGAAGAACATCCTTTGGCGTTGCAGTTAGGTGGCTCTAATCCTGTCGATTTAGCGCGTTGCGCTAAACTTGCGGCTGAGCGTGGCTACGATGAAGTGAACCTCAATGTGGGTTGTCCTTCCGATCGAGTGCAGAATGGTCGCTTTGGCGCGTGTTTGATGGCGGAACCAGAGTTGGTGGCTGAGTGCGTTGATGCCATGAAGCAAGTGGTTGATATTCCTGTGACTGTTAAGACACGTATCGGGATTGATGAACAAGACAGTTATGCGTTTTTAACCCAGTTTATCGATGTGGTCAGTGCAAAAGGCTGTACGGATTTTACTATTCATGCCCGTAAGGCTTGGCTTCAAGGCTTGAGTCCGAAGGAGAATCGCGAGATCCCGCCGCTCGATTATGAGCGTGTCTATCAACTCAAGCGCGATTATCCCGCGCTCAATATTGGCATTAATGGTGGTGTTACTACACTCGAGCAAGCGCAACTCCATTTAGCGCTGCTTGATGGCGTGATGATGGGGCGTGAGGCCTATCAGAATCCTTATATTCTGGCGCAGGTAGACCAAAT
This sequence comes from Shewanella vaxholmensis, assembly GCF_031932135.1. Lineage (NCBI taxonomy): Bacteria > Pseudomonadati > Pseudomonadota > Gammaproteobacteria > Alteromonadales > Shewanellaceae > Shewanella > Shewanella vaxholmensis. Next base: position 51,006 of record NZ_JAUOEV010000029.1, on the reverse strand, counting down.
TCTATGTGGCAGCCAAAAGGCGGTGATCAGCCGTGAGGATGTGATTGAGGCAATGTTGCCTTATATCGAAGCACATTTGCTGTCGGGTGGGCGACTCAATCATATTACTCGCCATATGATAGGGTTATTCCAAGGCTTACCGGGTGCCCGTGCGTGGCGTCGTTATTTGAGCGAAAATGCCCATAAAAACGGCGCTGGGATAGAAGTGGTAAAGCAGGCTTTTCAGAATATTCAGGCTGAAGTTACAGAGTAATTTCCACTCGACTTAAAAGATGGTGAAATTTACTAATTTGAGTAGTATTTTTCACCACTTGTTATTTTTCAATCCATCCCTATATCTCATCTTATCCACATAAAATTTTTTTAAATGATTAAAATCATAATCTTAAAAATACTTTTATAAGTTGGCACGCAGTTTGTAATACTCCTTTCGTCAAGTTAATTAATCGAAAGGGATGCCATCATGTTTACGTTAACCATTAAAAAATCAGTACAAATGAGCGTGTTATTAGGTGCGTTAGTCGGTAGCGTTGCAGTACACGCAGAAGCCGCGCCAATATCGGATGTTGTCGGAACCATTGAGCAAACGCTAACTACCCAAACACAAGAAATGTTAGTCAGTGCTAAGCGTGAGTTTGTGATGTCATTGCAAACACAACTTGCTGAAAGTATTTATGACTTTAACAGTCAACTTGGCTTAAGCGCTGAGAATGAAGGTGAGTCGGCAAGTGCCGATGAATATAGCGCTAAGTAGGGGATCTGCTTATGTGGTTTGTAGCACCTTTAATGACTTTGCTACTGTTACCTGTAATTAGTCTTGCGTTGTTTTCAGGCATTATTTGCTGGTTTCAGTGGCATAGTGATAAATAAATTACAATCAATTGAGTCGAGGTTTTAGATGAAACGAGTAAAAGCACGTATGGAGAGCCCAGAGCGATTAGTGTGTGGTGTTGCCGCTGGTATGGCATGGAAATTTGGTTGGTCTTGCTTTTGGACTCGAGTGGTGTGGGCTGGCGCGACGGTATTTATGCCTGGCGTGAGTTTGTTGATTTACTTTGTTTTAGCACTGTTAGTTGATCAATGGAAAAGACCCGTTTAAGCCCGCAGTGATACTTATATTTGAGGCTTGTCTTGATTGAAAAATTGAAAGAATTTTTTTAAAAAAAATAGGGTGTTAACCCTATCAACAAGAGGGCACTTTGACCCTCATGCGACATGTATGTGCATACTGCTTGTAGACTACTTCTTCAAAAAAGCCTGAAATCTGCTCTTGGCTTCATCACTTTTTAGCCTAGCGCTAAATTGTTCTAATTCTTGATGCATTTGGTGTTGTACACGATTTTTATGCGGACGCATTAATTGACGTGTGATTTGTAGGGCTTGTGGCGGTTGATTTGCCAACTTTTTAGCCTGAGACAATGCATAACTGAGTAGGTCTTCATGGGCCACAATTTCGTTGATCATATTGAGTCTGTGGGCCGTCTCGGCATTAAAACTTTCGCCGAGTAGCAATAGCTCTGCCGCTTTTTGATAACCCACAAGTTCAGGTAACAGTAGGCTAGCACCCGCTTCTGGCACCAGTGCTAAGTTGACGAAGGGCAGTTGAAACTTCGCCGTGTTATCGGCGTATACCAGATCGCAGTGCAGTAGTACGGTAGTGCCAATGCCGACGGCGGCGCCAGAAACGGCGGCAACCAGCGGTTTTTTGAGTTCTAACAGGCAAAATAAGAAACGTACCGCGGGGTGATTTGGCCCTAAGTCACTATTTTTCAAAAAGTCTGCAACATCATTGCCTGAGGTGAAGCAATTATCTTGGCCATGGAGCATAAAGGCACGAATGTCGTTGTCTGCTTCACCTTCGATCAGGTATTCTGTCAGTTGTTTATACATATTAAGATCAAGTGCATTGCGTTTATCGGGGCGATTAAAGCTGATAATACGTACGCCCTGATCATCCTGAACCTGTATATGACTCATGGGTTGTTTCCTTTACGACGACATTGGGTAGACATGGAGTTTAAGACATTGAAACCAATATTCAAACAGCTGTTTAATTGTCTAGTTTTATCTTGTGCATCATTTTCAGCGTTGGCGAGCGTGATAGTGACCGAAGGTCATGTACGCGCCATGCCTGAGACAGTACCAAATACTGCCGCCTACTTTACGCTTGAAAACCACACAGATAAAGCGGTTCGTCTTATCGGCGTCAGTACTACTGTGGCAAAGGATGCCCAATTACACACTATTATCGAAGACCAAGGCATGGTGAAGATGCGCCATGTTGAAGGTTTTGATATCCCATCCCATGGCGCATTAACGTTAACGCCGTCAGGGGATCACGTCATGTTGCTAGGTTTAAAAGCACCATTGGTGTTAGAGCAGCAAGTTGAACTGCAATTAGAGTTTGACGATGGCAAGAAGATGGCGATTACGCTGCCTGTTAGTAAAGAAGCAGAAAACGCCGCAGAGCAAGAGCATCATCACCATCATTAAGGAGTCGCTTGATGCAAATTACATGGAAAAAAGTTACCGGTGTCGGTTTATTTTTAGTATTAATCGGTTATGGCCTGAGTGTGTGGTGGAGTATCGAGCCCGATCCTATCAATCCTCAACAATTGACGGCTACCGATAAAAATGTGGTCGGATACGCAACCACCACTTCGCTGATCCTCACGGTCGAAACATTACTGGATAAGCAAGGCGGTTGGTTATCAAACGATGTGATGCCACCTTCTATCTTTATGGATAACATGCCCGCATTTGAATACGGCGCATTAGAACAAGCCCGCGATTTAGCTTTGATTATGCGTAAGGAGTTTAGTCGCTCGCAGTCACAATCGGCAGCGGATAAAGATTTAGGCGAAGCCCAATCTAAGCTCAATATCGATCACACGAGCTGGTTAGTGCCAAGTGCTGAAAGCGAATACCGCGATGCCATTAAATTGCTGAAGCTGTACCGTGCTCGCATGATGGACCCTAACAATCAAGATGCACAGTTTTATGCCCGCGCCGACAACCTCAATGAATGGTTGAAAGAAGTGCAGAAGCGTCTGGGTAGCATGTCGCAGCGTTTATCGGCCAGTGTTGGCCAAGAGCGTTTGAATACCGATTTAGCCGGCGATAATGCGGCGCGTCAATCCACGCCTAACTTGGCAAGCCATCAGGTGAAAACCAGCTGGTGGAAAATTGATGATGTTTTCTATGAGAGTCGTGGTGCTTCATGGGCCTTGCTGAACTTTATGCGCGCCGTGGAAGTCGATTTTGCCGATGTCTTAAAGAAGAAAAATGCTGAAGTGAGCCTAAGACAGATCATTCGTGAACTGGAGGCGACTCAGCAAACTGTCTGGAGCCCTGTTGTGCTTAATGGCAGCGGTTTTGGCTTAGTCGCTAATCATTCATTGGTTATGGCTAACTATGTATCCCGTGCGAATGCCGCGGTGATTGATTTAACGAACTTGCTATCTCAAGGTTAATTATGAAAAAAACTCTCCTCGCCAGTGCGGTATTAGGATTATGCATGGCCACATCAGCCCAAGCGGCCACTGTGGTCGGTTTCACAATTGGCGGTGACTACTGGCGCGCCGATACTAGCGGTACTTTTGCCGATAAAGGCCAACCACAGCAAACATTTGATTACAGTTCATCGGCTCAAGGTAGCTACTGGATTGCGGTTGAGCATCCATTGCCATTTGTCCCTAATATTAAAATCCGTGAAAATAGCTTAGATCAGAAAGGCAGCATGTCAGGTGCTGATTTCAACTTCAATGGTCATGATTTTAAAGGTAATGTGACTGCTTATACCGATCTGAGCAACACAGATTTCGTGTTGTATTACGAAATATTGGATAACGACATAGTGTCATTGGATCTTGGTGCTGCTTACAAGTTAATGAATGGCTCCCTGCGCGTGCAAGATCCTGGTCACCCTGAAGAGAAAGATGTCGATAGCGGCATTGTGATGGGTTATGCCAGTACACATGTGGGTATGCCAGGCTTAGGCTTGTACGGTTTTGCTGATTTAATGCAGGGCGTAAATGAATCAAGCGTTCACGATTATGCGATTGGTTTAGGCTGGCAATTCGATGGTTTGGCCGTCGATACCCGTGTACGTGTAGGCTACCGTGAGTTTTTATTCGACGTGAGTAACTTCTCGGGTGTGAGTGCCGATACAAAATTTAAAGGTTACTTCGCGGGCGTTGAAATTAACTTCTAATCTGTTGATGTAGCGTTTGAATATAAAAAAACCGCCTATTGGCGGTTTTTTACATCTAACAACTTTAAATCTGCTAACGGTAAGAGATTACTCTGCAATTAAGCCATTGTTGATGGCAATCACGTCATCTTCATTCAATGTACCCGCTGCTTGCTTCAAGGCAATGACCGAGTTGATGTAGCTATAACGCGCATCTGATAGTTTACGTTTTGAATCGTACAAGTCACGAGTACGGTTCAATACGTCAACGATAGTACGCGTACCGACTTCGAAACCCGCTTGAGTGGCTTTCAGTGCACTTTCTGATGAAATAACCGATTGCTCATAGGCTTTGATTGAGCTGATAGAAGCGCCTACGTTGTTGTAGTTATTACGGACGTTTTTCACTACACCGCGGTAAACTTGCTCAAGTTTTTCACTCGCTTCAACATATTGAAATTGCGCTTGATTAACTTGTGAGCTCACTTTAAAGCCTTCGAAAATCGGAATGCTTAAGTTGACACCGACACTGACGTTATCAAAGTCAGGCTCATTGATATTACCAGTTTTTTGCTCAAGACCTTTGTTGTAACCTGCATTCAAGCTTAAAGAAGGCATGTGGCCTGCTTGATAAAGCTTAATGGTTTCTTGAGCGATATCTTTACCGATACGTTGAGTCATCAAATCGACGCTATTGGTTTCAGCAATCTTTAACCATTCGTTTGACGACGTTGGCGCTGGCGTAACGGCCGAGAAACGGTTGGTATCTAACACGTTAATTGTCTTGTGATCGATGCCAGTGATTTCACGTAAGGCTTCATAGCTATTAGCGAGTGTGTTTTCAGCTAAAATTTCAGTGGCTGAGGCTAAGTCATATTGAGCTTGGGCTTCATGCACATCGGTAATTGCGGTTAAACCCACAGCAAAACGTTGTTTAGTTTGTTCAAGTTGACGTTCGATCGCGCGTTTTTCTGCACCTTGGAACTCGTAGTTATCTTTCGCCGTTAATACGTTGAAATAGGCTGTAGTGATACGAGTAATCAAGTTTTGTAATGCTGAAGCATAGGCAGAATCAGCTTGAGAAGCGGCTTTCTCAGCAAGGCTTAAACCGACCCAAGCACTATGATCATAAATCACTTGATTTAATTTCAGGCTACCCACTAGACCACTTGAATCATCCTTAGGATCATTCCAAGCTTTGTCATAACCGACGTTTGCACTAATAGTTGGCAATAGCGGAGCACGGTTTTGTTCGATTTTCTCAAATAAACCATTACGCTGGGCTTGGGCTTGTAATACGAGCGGGTCGCTGGTCAGTGCTTGTTGATAAATTTGCAACAAATCATCTGCTTGTACCGCTGAAGCGGAAGCCGCAAGTGTTAATGCTGCGCATAAATTATGGATCTTAAATTTCATTTGCTGTCCTTATTAGACAAAATCCCCCCACGGAGGAATATTTTAACTTCGTTTAGACTAAGTAATGCCTTTACCAAGGCGGTTTGCGCTTCCCGACGCTTCCCGATACAGCTAAAACTTAATGACCTAGAGTCTAAGAACTCTGACACTTTCAAGTCAAATTCGAAGTGTAACAGATTTTATTTTAAAAATGTGCTCAAATTGCCTTGATTATAGGCGCAAATTCAACTTTTAAGGATAGAGTATGAAACCCCCTGTTTTTTCGCAAACGGATATTGAGATCTTAGAAAAAAAATCCCTGTATCAAGGGTTTTTCTCAATGGACGAATACACTTTTAAACATAAATTGTTTGCAGGCGGCTGGAGCAAACCTGTCACCCGCGAAGTGTTTGAGCGGGGTCATGCCGTCGTCGTTCTACCCTATGATGCCAGACAAGATAAAGTGGTGCTTATCGAACAGGTACGTTTTCCTGCATTAGCAACCACTAAATCTCCTTGGCTTCTCGAGTTGGTCGCGGGTATGATTGCAGCCGAAGAAACGCCTCTGGACGTTGCGCACCGCGAATTAATGGAAGAAACCGGTTTGGCCGCTAAGCAAATGCACAGTGTGAATAGTTATCTCGCCAGCCCAGGTGGCAGCACAGAACGTTTTTATTTCTATTGGGCCGATGTTGATTCGAACGACGCTCAAGGATTGCATGGATTAGCTGAAGAGCACGAAGATATTCGATTGCATGTCCTAAGCCGCGAGCAAGCTTATCATAGTGTGGTTGCGGGCGAGATCGATAATGCGTCGACCGTCATTGGATTACAATGGTTACAATTAAACTATCAACAACTGGTTTAAGTTGGGATGAATTTGGCTACTTCGAGTCTAAAACGACGCTATAAACCCAATGTCAGTGACTTTCTTGCACTGTGCGGGCGAAATTATGGCTACATGTTGAAATGGTTACCGTTAGAGATAGCTATCGGTGAGTCATGGCGACTCGAAGGTGAGTTTGGTATATTAGTAGTGCGAATTTTAGAAAATACCAAATATACTCAATTAGTTGAGATATCACGCCCCATTGCAATCAAGGAGTTTATCAATATTCCCAAGGTGTTAGTGAGAATTTATCACGATGCTAAATTAGCAGAAGTGTTAACTGGTCAACAGATTTACCAATTACGCCCAGTGTATGATTATCCCAATGTACGTATGTATCAAAGTGATGAAAAGCACCAGGTGAATGCATTCCTGGAAGAGTTATTAAAGATTGGTTACCACCATAGTGTCGTGTGCCAGTCTTAGAATTGGGTATTCAATGTGCTGAAAGAGGCTGTCTCTTACTCCATAGCTGAAGGGGAAAGCGTGCGTATCGTGCAAGTCACAGATCCGCATCTTTTTGCCGATCCTGAAGCTCAGCTATTAGGAGTCAATACTAGCAAGAGTTTTGCTGCCGTATTAAATACAATTAGAGCTGTGGACTATCCCGCTCATTTGATGCTTGCCACGGGTGACCTAAGTCAAGATTACTCGGCTGAGTCCTATCAGCAATTTGTGAAAGCCGTCACTCCTATTGGTTTACCTTGCCATTATCTTCCCGGAAATCATGATGATCCGCGGATTATGTATCTGCACATGCAAGGTGAACAGATTTTTGGACAGCAGCGTATTCTGGCCGGAAACTGGCAAATTCTCATGTTGGATTCAACCGTGCGGGGAAAGCCCGGCGGCAATATGGCCGAGACTCAGTTTGAATTAATTGATAAAGCCATTGCCGCACATCCCGAATGCCACACTTTATTGGTGATGCACCACAATCCCATTGTCGTGAATTGCACTTGGCTAGATCAGCACTGCATGGACAATGGCGCCGAATTTATTGCGCGAGTAGCAAAGTATCCGCAGGTCAAAGGATTACTCTGGGGCCATGTGCACCAATGTATCGATACCCACCACAACGGCCCCCATGGCAGCATGCAGCTGATGGCGACACCTTCCACTTGTATTCAATTTAAGCCGTTATCGCCTTATTTTGCCTTGGATAGCGTCCAACCGGGTTATCGTTTGCTGGAGTTGAAAGCCGATGGTAGCATCAACACTAAAGTGTATCGCGTACCGGGTAACCATTTTTCCCCCGACAACAACTCTAGCGGTTATTAACGCGAATAACCGCAGCCTGAGGAAATATGCTGCTTTATATTCACGGATTTAATAGCTCACCCTTTTCAGATAAAGCTGTGATAACGGCTAAGTACATGGCGCAGCATCACCCGAGTGTGACCTTTCATCAGCCTCAATTGCCCAATACACCCAAGGCTGCTATGGCGCTGTTAACCACTTATGTTGAGGCGGCTCTCGATGCCAAAGAGCCATTAGCTTATTTAGGCTCATCGTTAGGCGGATATTTTGCCAGCTATTTAGCCGAAACTTATGGCGGCAAAGCTGTGTTAGTCAATCCAGCGGTAAAACCCTTTGAATTATTTGATGAGTTTATGGGGCCGCAATTTAATCCCTATACCGAACAGCATTATCTTGTCGTGCCCGAGCATAAGCGGGAAGTTACTGAATTTAATACAGCTGTTATCCGCAATCCGGATCGTTTTTTGGTATTATTGCAGACGGGTGATGAAGTGCTGGATTATCGCGAAGCGCTCAATAAGTACCATCACTGCCAATTGCGAATTGAAGCGGGAGGCGATCACAGTTTTGTTGGCTACGAATCGCATCTGCAAACTGTAAGCCAATTTTTACACTTACCTTGACAAACAGACATGCCGAGCCGCAACATGGCCGGATATAACAACCTATAGCGTGCCCTATGACGAATCAATACACCTCTGACGCCATTGAAGTTCTCAACGGACTCGATCCTGTTAAACGCCGTCCAGGTATGTATACCGACACCTCCAGACCGAACCATTTGGGCCAAGAGGTCATAGACAACAGTGTCGATGAAGCATTAGCGGGCCACGCGACCAAAATTGAAGTTGTTCTACATACAGATAACTCCCTCGAAGTCACCGATGATGGCCGTGGTATGCCGGTGGATATCCACCCTGAAGAAGGCATTCCTGGGGTCGAGTTAATTCTGACCAAATTGCATGCCGGCGGTAAATTTTCGAATAAAAACTACCAGTTCTCTGGCGGTTTGCATGGTGTGGGGATTTCAGTCGTTAACGCGCTGTCGCGCCGTGTTGAAGTGACAGTTCGCCGTGATGGCCAAGTGTATGATATTGCATTTGAAAATGGCTTTAAGGTTGAAGAGTTACGCCCAACGGGAACTTGTGGTCGTCGCAATACCGGAACACGAGTGCATTTTTGGCCCGACGCCAGCTATTTTGATTCGGCTAACTTCTCTAATTCAAAACTGATTTATCTGCTGCGGGCTAAAGCGGTACTGTGCCCTGGCTTACGGATTAAATTCACCAACAAACAGACAAATGAAGTCCATGAATGGTTCTATGAAAGCGGCCTAACTGATTATTTGAAGGCGGCGATTGGCGACAATTTAAGGTTGCCAGATGAGCCGTTTGTCGGCTGTTTTAAGGGCCAGCTAGAAGCCGCTGATTGGGCGATTACTTGGCTGCCAGAAGGCGGTGAATCCATTGGCGAGAGTTATGTTAACTTAATTCCGACTCCGCTCGGTGGTACCCATGTGAATGGTTTCCGCCAAGGTTTATTGGAGTCAATGCGGGAATTTTGTGAATTCAGAAACTTAATTCCCCGCGGTATTAAACTTTCACCCGAAGACATTTGGGATCGCGCCGCATTTATTTTGTCGGTGAAGATGCAAGAACCGCAATTTGCTGGCCAAACCAAAGAAAAGCTTTCGAGCCGCCAATGCGCTGCATTTGTGTCTGGCGTAGTGCGTGATGCCTTTTCACTTTGGTTGAACTCCAATACTGAACTCGCTGAATCGTTAGCCGAAATGTGCATTAATAACGCCCAGAGTCGGTTAAAGGCCGCTAAAAAAGTCGCCCGTAAAAAAGTGACTTCAGGGCCTGCACTACCGGGTAAGCTAACGGACTGTAGTGGCCAAGATCCGATGCGCGGAGAGTTATTCCTCGTGGAAGGAGATTCTGCGGGCGGTAGTGCGAAACAGGCCCGCGATCGCGAGTTTCAAGCCATTATGCCGCTGCGTGGCAAAATCTTAAACACCTGGGAAGTCGATGCTTCACAAGTGTTAGCCTCACAGGAAGTCCATGATATTTCGGTCGCAATTGGTTGCGATCCCGATAGCAGTGATATCTCTGAACTGCGTTATGGCAAGATTTGTATCCTTGCGGATGCTGACTCCGACGGATTGCACATTGCTACCTTGTTATGCGCGCTATTTTTGAAGCATTACCGTATCTTGGTTGAACAGGGGCATGTGTATATTGCCATGCCGCCACTGTTCCGTATCGATATCGGCAAAGAGGTGTATTACGCCTTAGATGAAGCCGAAAGAGTGGGAATTTTAGATCGCATTGCCGCTGAGAATAAAAAGGGCAAGGTACAAGTCACCCGCTTTAAAGGCTTGGGTGAGATGAATCCTTTACAACTTCGTGAAACAACGATGGATCCGAACACCCGTCGTTTAGTACAGTTGACCATAGATGATATCGAAGAGACAGATGCTTTGATGGATATGTTGCTCGCTAAGAAGCGTTCGCCGGACCGTAAAAACTGGCTCGAAGATAAGGGTGACATGGCTTTACTTTAATGTTGTGCACTATTGCCGATAACAATAAAACATAGGCATAAAGAAAATTACAATGTTGTGTATTAAAACTAATAATTATAATTGCTTAAAGGTGTTGTCTGCCGGTTTTACACTCCTAGCGAGTGTAACGTTATTGCTCTGCAATAGCGCCTTTGCGGGTTCCCAATCGATCATGATTACCGTCGCTAAGGGGTTTGGTTTATCGCTTTATGCCTCGGATATTGGTGATGCAAAGCAAATGGCGATGGGGGCGAATGGCACTTTATTTGTCGGTTCCAATAAGAGCGGCACTATTCATGCGTTAGTCGATAGCAATCAAGATGGTCGTGTCGATAAGCGTTACGTGATAGCCAAAGGGCTTGAATCACCCGATGCGATTGCATTTCACAATGGCGACTTATATGTCGCCACTGAAAATCAGATCGTGCGCTTTGTTGATATTGAGCAAAGGTTGCGCCGCCCGAGTCGACCCAAAGAAATCTACAGTGACTTGCCTTACTCTGAGAAGAAAAGTTCTCGGTCAATTAATTTTGGGCCAGATGGTCGCTTATACGTGTCTATTGGTGCGCCGTGTAACGTCTGTGAAGCGCCAGTGCCTTACAGCAGTATCATAGCCATCAATATCGATACTGGCGCGAGTGAGCAGATTGCGGCCGGTGTACGTGATGCGAGTGGGTTTGATTGGTCACCAATAGACGGAAAATTATGGTTTGCCGATCAAGGCCGTGATTGGATGGGAGATAACCTGCCACCCGATGAGATTAACCGCGTTGATGTGATAGGGAGTCATTATGGCTTCCCTTACTTGCATGCCAGTACTGTGGTTGAGCCTGCCTATGAAAAGCCAAAAAATCTAAAAATTACGCTGCCAGTATATGAACTGCCAGCCCATGTTGCACCCACTGGGCTCGCGTTCTATCGCGGCAGTCAATTTCCAAATATTTACCATAATCAGTTGTTTGTCGCCGAAAATGGCTCGTGGAATCGCTCGAGCAAAGTCGGTTACCAAGTGGTTATGCTTAAGATTGAAGATCAAAAAGTGGTGAGTCGTGAAACGGTTGTCAGTTTCCTTGACGGTGAATTTCCCGTCGCTCGTCCCTTTGCGCTGTTATCGGCAGCCGACGGTGCTATGTACATCTCAGATGATTTAAAAGGTAACGTGTATCGCTTGTTCTACAAGGGCGATAGTACTGAAGAACCACAGGAACTAGAAGAAAATGAGTGACGCTATCAAGTTAAGTCTCGATGGGGTAGAGCAAATGCCATTACGGCGCTTTACCGAAGAGGCTTATCTGAACTATTCCATGTACGTCATTATGGACCGAGCCCTACCACACATTGGTGATGGGCTTAAACCGGTACAGCGTCGAATTATCTATGCGATGAGTGAGTTAGGTTTATCGGCTCAATCTAAGCATAAAAAGTCGGCACGTACGGTCGGTGACGTATTAGGTAAATACCATCCCCACGGCGATAGCGCCTGTTATGAGGCTATGGTATTGATGGCGCAGCCATTCTCCTATCGCTATCCGTTAGTTGATGGTCAAGGTAACTGGGGGGCACCCGATGATCCTAAGTCATTTGCGGCCATGCGTTACACCGAAGCACGCTTATCTAAATTCTCCGAAGTGCTGCTCAGCGAGCTGGGGCAAGGCACGGTTGAGTGGGGCGCTAACTTTGATGGCACGTTAAAAGAGCCAAAAGTACTGCCGGCACGTTTACCGCATATTTTACTTAATGGTATTACCGGTATTGCCGTGGGCATGGCGACGGATATTCCGCCGCATAACGTCAGGGAATTAGTCTCGGCCTGCGTAGCATTACTTGATGATCCTAAGCTTGAGCTCGAGCAATTGATGGCCTTTGTACCTGGGCCTGATTATCCGACCGAAGCCGAGATCATTACTCCGTCTGCCGATATTGCAAAAATTTATGAATCGGGCCGTGGGTCATTAAGGGCGCGCGCGGTTTACACAGTCGATGGTGGTGAAATCATCATCACTGCGCTGCCGCATCAAGCCAGTAGCGGTAAAATTTTAGAGCAAATTGCCGGCCAAATGCAGGCGAAGAAATTGCCTATGGTGGCCGATTTACGCGATGAATCGGATCATGAAAACCCAGTGCGGCTGGTGGTCGTGCCGCGTTCAAACCGTGTCGATTGCGATCAGCTGATGGCGCATTTGTTTGCTACCACGGATTTAGAAAAGAGCTTTAGAGTTAACTTAAACGTGCTGGGTCTCGATGGCCGTCCACGGGTTAAAGGGCTAAAAACCTTATTAACTGAGTGGTTAGAGTTCCGAGTCGACACTGTTAAACGTCGTCTGGAATACCGTTTAGATAAAGTCGTGTCGCGGTTACACATACTCGAAGCTTTGATGATCGCTTTCCTCAATATTGATGAAGTGATTGAGATTATTCGTTTTCATGATGAGCCTAAAGCCGAGTTAATGGCCCGTTTCTCACTCAGTGATAAACAAGCCGAATCGATCCTCGAGTTAAAGTTACGTCATTTAGCTAAGTTAGAAGAATTTAAGATCACGGCCGAGCAGAATGAGCTTGAAGCCGAGCGCGAGAAACTCGAGCAGTTATTGGGCTCAGAGCGTCGCTTGAAGACCTTGATCAAGAAAGAATTAATTCAAGATGCCGAAACCTACGGTGATGATCGCCGCTCTCCAATAGTGCTGCGCAACGAGTCTCGCGCCTTAACGGAACAAGAGTTAACGCCGACTGAGGCTGTGACAGTGGTCTTGTCTGAGAAAGGTTGGGTGCGTTGTGCTAAGGGTCATGATATCGATCCGTTATCGCTCTCCTATAAGTCTGGCGACCAATACTTGTGCAGTGCCATAGGGCGTAGTAATCAGGCGGCGGTGTTTATTGATTCGTCTGGGCGGGCATTTGCGACCGACAGTCATACTTTGCCATCGGCACGCAGCCAAGGTGAGCCTATTACGACTCGCTTCAATATGGCGCCTGGCGAAACCATGCAGCATGTATTGATGGGTGAGGAAGACCAATGTTATCTGTTGGCAACTGATGCGGGTTACGGTTTTATTTGCTCGTACAATGATATGGTGTCGCGCAATAAGGCGGGTAAGGCCTTGCTGAGTTTGCCGACAAACGCTAAGTCATTAACGCCTAAGTTGATTGATCGCACGAAGGAAATGTCGCTCTTGGCGATCACGAACGAAGGTCGAATGTTGTTGTTCTCCCTTGAGGCCTTACCGCAATTATCTAAGGGAAAAGGTAACAAGATTATCGGCATTCCTACGGAAAGAGCCAAGAATCGTGAAGAGCTGATGACGCACTTACAATTAGTGCCGAGTGACACGCCAGTCACCTTGTGGGCGGGTAAGCGTAAGCTCACTCTTAAGCCTAGCGATCTTGAGCATTATCGTGGTGAACGTGGTCGTCGTGGCGCTAAGTTGCCTAGAGGCTTACAACGTGTCGATAGTGTTGAATTAGGTGACGGCGGCGAGCCATTACCGAGCATCTAATGCCTTGATGGACTCAAGGTTTTGAAGCATTAAAGACATAAATGAAAGCCACCTGAGTTTACTTGGGTGGCTTTTTTGTTTTTATCGCCTGAGTCTCGACCGTTTATTCGATTTGAGACATAAAAAAACCTACTGTATCGCTACAGTAGGTTTTTAATTATCTCTTGGTTAAGAGATTAGAAGTCGTAACGTACGCCTACAGAGAATACGTTGTCATCTTGTAGATCAACTTTGTTACCAGCAACAACATGGTCACCGCGGTACATAGCATATTGGCCGTATACCATAGTTGATTTAGCTAAACGGTAGTCAGCACCTACGTTGAAGTTTTGTACGTTGATATCAGTGCCAGTTGTAGTCCTGTTCACTACATTGCCATTAACGGTTTCAGTATATTTGTTCACGTTTTTGTAGTAGTTACCGAAGCCAGCATCATCAACACCGTATTCAGCTTTCAGGTTTACGCCGTTCAGATCATAAGAAACGTTCACGAAGTAAGTATTGCCATCGATATCGTTATTCACAACATTTTCTGATTGTTGGAATAAACCACCGACTTTGAATTGGCCTAATTTAACTTGAGCCACACCACGGTATGCATCAATGCCTGAAATACCTTTGTTATAGGCTACAGCAACGTAGTAGTTTTGATCTTTAAACGCTTTATCGCCTAAAGTCGCGCTTAATGCATATAAGCTTTCAGAAGTTTTTGCAGTAGTGTCGTTATCATCAAACAAATAAGTCGCGTTCAGCGTTACTAAACCAGCGATTTTTGGAGAGTAGTACCACATACCATCAGCGCTACGAGTTTGGCCACTGATTAAACGGTCGATATCGGCGTTAGTGTTACCGAAAATATCCACACCGCCTTCGGCTTGTTTGAATACTGTATCGTTACGGCCTATCAACACAGTACCTGCGTTAGTTTTTAAACCTAAATAAGTATTACGCGCTTTAAATACATCGCCTGTTGTTGATGTATTTTCAACTTGGAATTCCATTTGATAGATAGCTTCAAAGCCATCAGCAATCTTTTCTGAACCCTTTACACCTAACAGAGAAAAGTTGTTTTCTAAGTATGTGCCAGCGTTGTTTTCATCGGCATAATTAGTTGTATTAATGCCGTTAGTGCCGCCTTGTAGGGTCGCAGCAGTGTCAGTATGGGTTAAAGCAAGCTCTAAACGACCATAGAAGCTTGGGCCTTCGGCTAGCGCACCGAATGAAGCCAATGCCAATACTGATGCAACTGATGCAGAGATGAATGTCTTTTTCATGTTTTGTGCTCCCTCGAACCTAAGTTCTTTTCCATTTTTCATGGTTTTTGTGTGGTTTAACGCATTTGTCACCTGAGTCGGTAACAAAGTTGCAGCCGATTTTTACAGTTTTACGACTCGTAGGCTGTGGTGCAGATCATGTTTTTGGCTCTCCTTGTCCATATTCGGGCTATTTCTAGGATATTTCCTTATACCTTGACTGCAAATTTACCTGAAAGGTGCAAAACTGTATTTTTCACTTACTACTTAAGTGGTAGGTAAGGCAGATTGCCTTAGACAGTGGGTCGGCGAGGGTAACTGTAGCATATACTAATACTGTAGCAAGTCTGTCATATCGGCTATGGATATGTGTTTGGGGACGATATCTAAGCAGAAAAAGCGGCCGAAGCCGCTTTTTTATCAAGAAATAACCTTGTGGTTAGTTTATTAATCTATTTAAAAATCAACGCGTAAACCAACAGTAAAGACGTTGTCATTAAGGTCTTGCTTCACATCGGCCAACATAAGATCACCATCGAAGCGCGTGTAGTGACCATAGACCATAGTCTTAGTGCTCAGACGGTAATCGGCACCCACACTGAACTGTTGCAGGTCAACATCGCGAACCTGTTCCAAACCGCTGTTGTTTTGGTCACCGACATAACGGCTCACGTATTTACCTAAACCTGAGTCATCTTTGCCGTACATCATCTTCAATTTCAAGTCGCCAATTAAGTAAGCCGCGTTGACGAAGTAGGTATCACCTGAGAGATTGGCAAACTTATCATCCACATGTTCACTGTGTTGATATAAGGCACCTAAGATCACGTCACCGAATTTAGCTTGGGCCACACCACGGTAGGCTTCGACATTATCAATACCATCACTATAGGCGGCAGCGACATAGTAGTTTTGTGCTTTAAAGGCTTTATCCCCTAAGGTGGCGCTCAGAGCATACATGTGATCTTTGCTGTACACCTCGTCGCCATTGCTATCCACTTGATCATAGTTATCGCTCATCAGATAGGTGGCATTAAGCGTCACCAGATCGGCAATTTTAGGTGAATAGTAAGAAATGCCATCGGCGGAGCGAGTTTGGCCTGCAACCAGCAAGTCGATATCGGCGTTGGTGTTGCCAAAGAGATCGAAGCTACCTTCAGCTGATTTAAATACTGTGTCGTTACGGCCCACTAAGGCAGTACCAGCCGCACTTCTGATACCAAGGAAAGTATTACGGGCATTGAACGTCTTGTTTGAGTTATCAAAGTTTTCGACGCCAAATTCCATTTGATAAATGATGTCAAAATAGGGGCTTACAGCTTCAGAACCTTTTACGCCTAACCATGAGAAGTTGTTTTCAAGGACAGTGCCGTCCTTTTGGTTCTGAGTTGCGTAACCTGTGTCTGAGTTGGTAATAGCAAGATCAGCATGACCATAGAATTCAGGGCCATCGGCGAGTGCTGTGAATGAATAGAGTGTGAGGCTAGAAATAATAGCCGTAGTCAGCAGAGTCTTTTTCATCTTCATTTTCCTGTGCTTATCGCTGTTATATGCATAGATAACTTAAGTATCTATGCATGCTGTTGAGCTTTTGTGTGGCAAAGTCTGCACAGACTTTCAGCAATAAAGTGTGATCTGGATCAAGTTTTATATAAAGAGCGGTTTATTCAACATATTGTTTTACAAGTAAAATACAGCTTTTAATTATGTTGATTACCGAGTTGTTCGGTCATGCATTATGAGTCTTTGCATTTATTACGCTTGCTTGGCAATCGTATCCTTTTGCATCTGGCGTTATGTGTCTGCGGATCTGATTTCGATTTATGTCCAGATCGTTTAGAATCCACCGCACATTTCTGGTGTTGCTATTAAGCTGCCCCTGTTGGCATCCATTCGATGCTAGGGCAAGCGCTCCTGCTGTTATTGGGTAATATAAGGTAAGTATTTATGACTGAGGCCTATCTAAATCGATTTGGCGGGATTGGCCGTTTGTATGGACAAAAGGCTCTGGCTAAATTTGCCACATCCCACGTGGTGGTGATTGGTATTGGTGGCGTAGGTACTTGGGCGGCAGAGGCCTTAGCGAGAAGCGGCATCGGACAGATAAGCTTGATGGATTTAGACGATATCTGTGTCACTAACACTAACCGTCAAATTCACGCGCTCAGTTCCACTATCGGCAGCTCTAAAGTCGCTGTGATGGCGCAGCGGATCCGTGAAATTAATCCTGATTGCCAAGTGAATGAAATTGAAGATTTTATTACATTGGATAATCTAGGCGAGTATTTGCTCGGGGCTAAAGAGGGCGGCAATATTGATTATGTTATTGACTGTATTGATGCCGTTAAGCAAAAGGCTGCGTTAATTGCCTGGTGTAAACGTCAAAAAATCAAGATTGTTACGGTAGGCGGTGCGGGTGGGCAGACAGATCCGACTCAAATTCAGTTAACCGATCTCGCTAAAACTTACCAAGATCCTTTGTTAGCCAAAGTGCGCAATATTTTGCGCCGCGAATATAACTTCTCTAAAAACGTGCAACGCCGATTTGCGATAGATGCGGTTTTTTCCAGTGAGCAGTTAGTTTATCCGCAAGCCGATGGCTCTGTTTGTGGTACTAAAGCGGCGGCCGATGGCAGCATGAGAATGGATTGTGCGTCAGGTTTTGGCGCTGTCACTATGGTCACAGGGACATTTGGTTTTGTGGCGGCAAGTCGAGTATTAGCGCGCTTAGCGCTGCAGGCTCAAGAAACGCTTTAAAGGATTAACGTTTTTCTACTGATGATTTCACCGCTCGTATGAGCGGTGAGTATCACTGCAATATTGTGTCATTCCACTGCGTTATATCTAGATATAAAAATCTTGTTGGCCATTGAGGACCATAGGCTCACATTGAGTGTACGGAAATTTGATATCAAATTGCGGGCCGCCAAGTTTTGAGTCTGCGCGATAACTCATAGTGCCTTTCAACAGCGTCGCGGCATTAAAGGCCGCTGATAATCCTAAGCCCGTGCCGCCTTTATTACGATTCGTAGTGAAAAATGGCTCGAACATGTGTTCAGCGACATCGGCTGGAATTTCTAAGCCATTATTTTGAATGCTAATTAAAATCGACTCTTCGTCCACTGTGGCGCTGATGTGGATGAGATTATCTTCACGTCCTTGGAAAGCATGGGTAAAGGCGTTCGACAGAATATTGCTGACGATTTGATTTAATAAACTGATATTGGTTTGAATATTGAGTGTGGGTTCTACGCTGATCTCTGTTACCGCGTTGACATGCGGATGCATAATTAACGTCGACTCTAAAATCTCGTTGAGTTGCTGACTTAAGTTACAAGGTTGGTGTTCTTCATGACTGCGATCGATAGCGATCGTTTTGAATTTTTGGATCAAACTACTGGCTTTGGTGATATTGCGGACAATGAGTTCACAGCTTTCTTGATACTCATTAAGGATCTCATTGATTTCATCTAAGGTGGCTTGGTCGCTGTGGATCAGGTCGATCAGCTCTTCAATATGGCTGAGCTGCGCACTCGCCGCCGTCAAACAAATGCCAATCGGCGTGTTTATCTCGTGGGCAACGCCTGACACCAAACCTCCCAAGGCCGCCATTTTTTCTTGCTCAACTAACACTTGTTGCGCCCGTTTTAGTGCGCTAAGGGATTGTTCTAGTTCTATGGTCCTTTCTTTGACTTGTCTGGCGAGTTCTTCTTTATAGCTACGTTCGAGCTTGAGTAGCCGCTCTCTATCTTCTAGGGCCGTTTGCAGTTCAGCCTTAGATTTCTTTAAGGCGCCAAAGGAGCTTCTCAGTTGTACTTGCATGCTGTTGATGGAGTCGGCGACTTGTTTAAACTCATCAATTTTTTCTTGGCGGGCAAATTGCAGCGGCTCGTATTCTTGATCTAGGTCGATATCTTTGCAGTATTGGCTGAGTTTATCTAAGTGCTTGGTGATATTGAACCATACTAAAAACAGAATAAATCCAGCAACTAAGAAGGTCTTTATTCCATTAGAGAGCAGAATGATAATGGCTTTATCATACAAGCGCTGATAGATGGCATCGACATCGACTTGTATTTCGAGTGTGCCGACATTAATACTCTCGGTCGGGGATTTATAAACTAGCGGGAAGGTTTTATCTAAGGAGTGTTCTTGCTTTTGCTCGCCTGCATTCCATGCTTGGCCGCTGTCATCTTTAATCGAAATGTAGTTAATATCGGGCAGCTGAATTAAGCCATTGAGCTGAGTGTTAATTAGCCGCTCGTCAATCACCCAAATACTGGCGGCGAGAACATCTAAGTTCACTTTTTCCATATTGGAAAACACTCTGTCGATGCGCACAACGTCATTGCGATAATCACTGATCAACTGATAGGCAGTGGTGATTAAGGTGATAACAGAGCTAAAAAGTACAATAGACAAGGTAAGGTGCCTGCCTATGGGACTTTTGATAAGTTGGCTAAAGAATGTCAGCATCTTAAATTTTCTTTATGCAATAGCGGCTTGAGATGCTTATAAGCATAGACCTACAGATCCAGAAAGTGCATTTTCTCGCAGATAAAATCAATGAAATATGTCTTCATTTGTGGCATTAAATTTGCTTTGTAGCCAATAAGTTCAATTTTTTGTCACTGGGATAGCACTATGTTTAAACTCAAGCTGGATTCAGTTAAGTTTTTTAGCCCGAAGAAAATGATGTTTAGAGTCATGCTGTGGCTAATGGTGAGTTGTACTGTCTTACTCCTTATTCCTCCTAATGCGTTGGCAGTGCTGGCGCTCGATAAATTTGTGCCCGAACATGCTCATTTTGTTGGATTAGGTCTAATCATCTCTATCGCCTATTTTTTGAGTCAGCTGATTAACTTAGGCTTAGATGAATCAATTCGTCATTTAAGTGATAAGCGCGTTATTGAGACGATTGAAGCTAAAGTGAACTTGCTTGATCCCGCTGAGCGAGCGTTAGTCAGAGAGTTTTTTCTTCAGGGCGCCACGATTTTGACTCTGCCGCAAAATGAAACCGCAGTGAAAAGTTTATTGAATGCCTGCATCTTAGAAAAACTCGGTAACGAGCGCCATTATGCGATTCAGGGACCGACAGCCGATTATAAGATTGCCATGAAGGCCCGCATGTATCTCAATCGCGATGTGTTGCGTTTGCCTGCTGGTGAGCCGAGCCAAGAAGAGATGCAGTCGTTGATTAAAGCGCGTCCGCAATTTTTAAATGGTCTGGTACAAAACAGAAAACACGCTGCATAGGCGTGTTTTGTCTCGCTCGGATGAGTGCTGGCTTTAGATGAGTTGCAGTATTCTGAAAAGCGAGACAACAAAAAATGGGGGTGATAAAAACCCCCTAGATTTTGCATTTATACAAGAACATGAAGAACAACTGGAGCAAAAACTATTGTTTCGGTGCCGACTTCACAATGAACATCCAAGTGATATAGGACACTATCCCTATTGTGCTAAAGATAACGATCATTGAAAGTAAGCCTATGGGGTTACCAAACATTAGATCTAACCAAAATGCCATGACTGAAATCCTCTTTCCTGTGAAGTCCTCTCTAAATTAGCGATATTCGATAGCCAAAATACTGATCTCGATCAATAAAAAATCGACATGGGAATACAAAGCGATAACTCTTAGTTAACTCTGTGATCTTGGTCAAGTTTGAGGCTATGCTTAACAGTGATGAGTTCAAATAATTTGGCTTTGTTTCTTCTTCTGTTAGTGTCTAGGATTAATCTACTTAACCAGATCGATATTTCGTTATCGCACCATGCTATTTATTGGTTTTGGTTTTTTAGGTGAATGCTGCGATATTAGTTTTTTAAAGGAGTAAAAAATGGATTCTAATAAAAGTCGTAAGGATTCAATGGGATATAATTCTATCTTTGCGCCACTGCTGTTGCTGATTTATCCACTCTATTGTTTAGTTGCCACAGGGCACTTTGTCGCCATCCTGTGTTTAAGTGCGCTCGCCGGCATTTTAATGTTCAACATCAATAAATTAATTCGCAATTTAAGACAGCTTGAACGTGCCGCCCATCATTTAGGTGAGGGGGATTTAAGCTATCAATTAGAGGAGAAAGATGCGGGCGTGTTCATTAAGGTCGTGCATAGCATCAACCGCATGGGCGAGGATGTTAGCCGCACCATTTTATCTTTGTCTGATACCTGCGAAGGCATGAAAAAAGTCGCCTCAGATATTAAGGTCATCAGTGAGCAGGCCAAACAAGGTGTGTTAGAGCAAGAGCATCAAACTGAACTGGCCGCGAGTGCGATGACGCAAATGGTTTCAAGCGTGCAAGCTGTGTCGCAAAATGCAGTCAGTGCGGCGAAAGCTGCCGATATTGCCCAAAGTTCTGCTAAGCATGGCGACCAAATCATGAATGGCATAGTCACTAAAATTGGCGCTATGTCAGAGCAGATCCATAGCACTCGAACCGTGATTGAGCACTTGGCCGCCGACAGCAACAATATCAGTAGCATTATCGAAACGATTTCGCAGGTGGCTGAGCAGACTAATTTACTCGCCTTAAACGCTGCCATTGAAAGTGCGAGAGCTGGCGAGCATGGTCGCGGCTTTGCCGTTGTCGCCGATGAAGTGCGTAATCTCGCTAAGCGGACATCTGAAGCCACGGTTGAAATCCAACAACAAATCGCCGCCTTACAAAAAGGTGCACAACATGGTGTTGAAGTCATGTTGAAAAACGTGGCTATTGCCGACGAAACGGCTGATATGGTTGATCAAGCCCACAGTGCACTCGGGCAGATTGTCACGCAGGTGGAGACCATTACCGATATGTCCCATCAAATCGCCACGGCATCGGGGCAACAACACACAGTTGCTGAAGAAATTAATAAAAATATCACTGTGATGGCAGAGCTCGCCCTGAGTAATGCGTCCCACACTAACAACACTAACTTATCGAGTTTGAAAGTGTATAACATGTCGCAGGAAATCGGCTCCTTGCTGCACCGATTCCATGTGAATGCGGCATTCTTTAACTCGAGTCAGGCACAAAATAAACTGTTTGTGAAATGGGGACCTGAGTTAGACATAGGGATGCCAGAGATCAATCGTCAACATCAACGATTAGTGTCGCTGATCAATGAATTGCATCGCACATTAAACGAAGACTATGGGCTCGAAGCCATCAAACGTATCGTGCAAGGGCTGGTGGATTACACCGCCAATCACTTTGCCTATGAAGAAGAGCTCTTTGCCCGCTTTGGCTATCCACAGACCGACAGTCATAAGGAAAAGCACGGCAAGTTAGTGGGGCAAGTACTTGATTTTCAAAAGCGGGTTGTAAAAGGGGAAGATGTTGCCGACGAATTAATGACTTTCTTGAAGGCTTGGCTGGTTAACCATATCCAAAAAAGTGATAAAGAATATACCGCCTTTTTGTTATCCCATGGTGCAGAATAACCCCAAGAGCATGATTTTTGAGCGGTTAAATGCAATTTGTATTAAAGTCGCGGCAAAAGACTTGCCATTGTCATGGGCAAAGGTATAATTCCCAGCACTTAGAGACAGCCAGTTGTTTTGATTGCTTCTAAGTGCATATTTGATATGCCAGTGTGGTGAAATCGGTAGACACACGGGATTCAAAATCCCGCGCCCTTAAAAGCGTGCCAGTTCGAGTCTGGCCACTGGTACCAAATCCTTCTGATGAAGGAACTAAACCGACCTAGCGTCGGTTTTTTTGTACCTGAAATTTGGCAGTAAGTCGATTTAGTGGGATTCGGCGATATCCATTTGCGTCATAGTCACACCTTTGATTTGTGCATAAATCGCTTTGCCATGGGTGAGTTGCAGTTCATCGCAGGCCCAAGGGGTGATGTTGGCCCAAAGTTCATCGCGACCTAGGGCGATTTTTAATTGGATTTGCTCGCCATTATCACTGGGGTATAACTCTTTAATTTTTCCCTTCAATAGGTTACGGATACTCGATCCTTTGGGGATTTCGGTGCAAACCGAGACATGGTTTGCCTGAATACGCACTTTGAGTTTCTTTGTCGTTTCAGCTAGATAACCGCTTACCCATAGATGGTTATCATCAGCCATCACGAGTCGCGTCATGGGGTAGTCGGGATGTCTGTCGGCAACCTTAGCACTGAGGAGTGAGCTGAGTTCCTGCAATGGCACCCAAGGCCGCATTTGCTCACTATTCCACACTTCACTTAAGGCGCCTTGGGCGATCAATTTCCCCTGATGCAGCACCAGCATATAATCCGCCAGTTGTAAGATCTCATCTAAGCTGTGGCTCACATACACAATCGGCAGTTTTAGTTCCTGCGATAAGGTTTGCAGGTAGGGCAGTAACTCGCGTTTACGGGGTAAATCGAGTGACGCCAGCGGCTCATCCATCAACAGCATATCGGGCGATGTTAGCAGGGCACGGCCAATGGCAACCCGTTGTTTTTCTCCGCCCGATAGCGTGCTGGGATAGCGACTGAGCAGTTTTTCAATTCCCAGTAACTTCACAATTTTATCGAATAACACTGGGTTGGCTTTACGCACACCGTAGTTGAGATTGCCCTTTACGCTATAGTGTGGAAACAGCCGTGCCTCTTGAAATACATAGCCAATATGGCGCTTTTCTGGGGAAAGGTTCACTCTGCCTTGCTGATAAAGCAGTTTGTCACCGAGGCGGATTTCACCGCTATCTGGGGTCGAAAGCCCGCCGAGCAGGTTCACGAGCGAGGTTTTACCCGCACCCGAGCGGCCAAAAACGGCGGTCACGCCTTGCAATGGCAATTGGGTATCGACTTTCAGTTGCAGTTGTCCGAGTCGTTTTTCAATATTGATTGTTAACATACGCTTGCCGTCCTCTGCAGGACTTTTTTACTCAGCCATTGGGAGGCAAGTAAAGACGCGAGTGCGATCACTATCGAGATAATGCACAAACGCATGGCCTGATATTCGGCCCCTGGGGTTTCAATAAAAGAGTACATGGCGAGCGGAATTGTACGAGTTTCACCGGGAATATTAGAAACGAAGGTAATGGTCGAGCCAAATTCTCCTAGGCTGCGGGCAAAGGCGATAATCATGCCCGACACTATCCCTGGAGAGGTAAGCGGCAGTGTGATGGTGAGAAATACCCGCCATCGACTGCTACCTAACGTGCGTGCGGCCTGCTCGAGTCGAATATCAACGGTTTCAAAGGATTGGCGTATGGCTCTGACCATCAGCGGGAAAGATACTATCGCCGCCGCGAGGGCCGCACCGCGCCAACTAAAGCTAAAACTGATACCAAACCAATTAAATAACCACTGGCCGATAAAGCCTTGGCGGCCCATGCTAATCAGCAGGAGGTAACCCACTACCACGGGCGGTAACACCAGTGGTAGATGGAGCACACTGTCGAATATAGCCTTGCCAGGAAACTCGACTCTGGCCAGCACCCAAGCGCATAAGATGCCCAAGGGTAAACTGGCGATAACGGCAACGGATGACACCTTTAAGCTGAGCAGCAGTGCGGCAATTTCATAGTCGCTTAAAAGAGAGCCAGTTAGCAGAGAACCGCTTAACAAAGATCCACTCAGCACCCTAATTCACTCCAAAGCCATATTTTTCAAACACATTTTTTGCGCTTGGGCCTTGCAGATACTCATTGAACGCTTTGGCGCTTGCCGTCGATTCTTGTTTGACTAAGGCGATAGGGTATTCAATTGGGCTGTAGCTCGTCTCTGGGAAGGTGGCCACGATTTTGATCTTCTGGGCGACTTTCGCATCGGTTGAATACACTATGCCTAGCGGCGCTTCGCCCTGTTCGACTAAGGCGAGGGCGGCGCGGACATTGTTAGCGCGGGCGAGTAATGGCTCAGCAGCTTGCCACAGCTTGAGATTCTCGAGGGCTTGCTTGGCATATTGTCCTGCGGGCACATGATCAGGATCGCCAACGGCCATACGGCTGCCTTTTAATGCGGCTTTGATATCCCAATCGCCATTGAGCACCACCTCTGTGATGGGGCTATTTTCCTCTGCAATCAAGACTAAGGTGTTTTTTAGCAAGGTTTTACGGCTGTTAACATCGACCGCTTTGGCCTCGACCAGATAATCCATCCACTTTTGATTCGCCGAGACAAACAGATCGGCGGGCGCACCATTGGCCACTTGTTTTGCCAGTGTTGAAGAAGAGGCGAAGGAGAATATCACCTTAGTATTGTGTTCTTTTTCATATTGCTGGCCGATTTCGTTAAGTGCATTGGTGAGTGATGCCGCAGCAAAAACAGTTACTTGCTCATCGTCTGCCGCAAAACTTGGGCTAGATGTCAGTGCCATTGTGAATAATGAAGCCGTGGTAAAACGCAGCAATTGCTTAAGGTGAATGGATTTCATTGTATTCCTCCGTGATAAAAAGTGATCGTTATATACCAATCTATATATCGATTATTCAAGCCCTAAGCAATCAATTAGTGATCTGTGTGCGGTTTCTTGTGGATTAATGGTATTAATCCGCTGAAATATCTCGGCAATCTTATTGGTATCCTCAAGGTGATGGAGGACAATAGGGCTCAAGTCAGACTTGGGTGCAGGATAAACGATGGATTTACATGCATTACTTACGCTTTCCCTCGGGGATAAGCCCTTCGCCAATCCTAGGCGGATAAGCCTACTCGAGCAGGTCGCCAACACAGGCTCGATAAGCCAAGGCGCCAAGCTTGCGGGGATCAGTTATAAAGCGGCGTGGGACGCGATCAATGAGATGAACACCGCCATGCCCGAACCCGTAGTGTGCAGCGAAAAGGGCGGCAAAGGTGGTGGTGGCGCTAAACTCACCGAATTTGGCGAGCGTTTGCTCAAGGTGTATTCCATCACCTCCCAAGTACAAGAAATGGCCTTGGCCGCCTTGCTCGATGAGTCCGTCGACATGCACAGTTTATTGGATGTGATGGCGCATTTCTCACTCAATACTAGCGCCCGTAATCAGTTAACGGGTCGTATCAATGGCATTGAATCATTTGGATTAAATGACAAGATCAGCGTGACCTTAGCGGGCGGGCAACAGATTCAGATTTCAGTGACCCATTCGAGCCGCGAACGCTTGCAGTTAGCCATGGATAAATCTGTGTTGTTACTGTTTAAAGCCCCCGCTGTACTGGCGACGACCCATGCCTGCGAAGTGGATGGGCAAAATTGCCTAAGCGGTCGTTTGCTGAGCGTAACTAAACTTGGCGATAAGGCCGAATTAGCCATAGATATTGATGGTAAAGATGTTATCTATTCAGTGATGCCACTGACTCAAACGCAGGCGTTGGCTGTCGGCGAACCATGTTTTACCTGTTTTGATGCCACGCAGGTGATCCTCGCCAGCATGAATTAGCCGAATGAAGTGATTCATTCGGTTAATCATTGGTCATTCACTGGGGATGGCCAGTGACTTGGCGTTATTTTTTTCGCAATGGGTTGGTGGGGAATCTAATGGTTTCTTTTGTTTGCAAACACGACGTTGATTTTTATTGAAAAATAATT
The DNA here is from genome assembly GCF_031932135.1 of Shewanella vaxholmensis. Classification (NCBI taxonomy): domain Bacteria; kingdom Pseudomonadati; phylum Pseudomonadota; class Gammaproteobacteria; order Alteromonadales; family Shewanellaceae; genus Shewanella; species Shewanella vaxholmensis. The sequence continues at coordinate 24,474 of NZ_JAUOEV010000029.1, read as the reverse complement.
AAGCGAAGAATAACGAGTATTGCTTAAATTATACGACTGTAAAATATAGACCCCGACAATTGACCACCTAACGATTTGGTATCGCACTAAATCGGCATTGCTGCCTAAGCACCACTTAGCCGTGCTTGTCATGCAAATTTCTACACAGATATTTGCAAATCTTTACCTGTTAACGACACTTCCTTCGTCTACTGTCTTTGGCTAACTCTATATACTGTTGGAACAATTTCTGTTCCTTAGCAAGATGAATGCTTGCTGTCTTTAGCATTGATGGACACGACAATACCGATGAAAAAATCCTCAAAGCGTAAATTGCTGCTCGCGTTAAGCGGCTTAATCCTCCTGGGTGGTGGTGCTTATTTTATGTGGCATAAGCCTGAAACGGCACCTGCCTATGTGACAGAAGTGGTGCGCCGTGGCGATATCGAAAACTCAGTGCTGGCCAATGGCATGTTGCAGGCCTCTAAACTGGTGAGTGTGGGGGCGCAGGTATCGGGGCAAATCTTAAGTTTGCCGCTGGCACTGGGGGATGAAGTAAAGAAAGGCGATTTGATTGCTCAAATTGACAGCCTAGCGCAGCAGAATAATTTGAAGGATGCCCTCGCATCACTCAAGAGTATCAATGCTCAGTTCCGTGCCAAACAGGCGCAGATCCGCCAAGCCAAGTTGGAATTTAGCCGCCAGCAGCAAATGCTTGCCGACAAGGCCAGTTCCCGTGCCGATTATGAAGTGGCTGATGCTAATTTAACGGTTTATCAAGCCGAGCTTGAGCAATTAGAAGCGCAAAAACAACAGGCTGAGATTAACGTCGACAGTGCCCGAATCGATTTAGGTTATACCAAAATTACCGCACCTATGGACGGCACTGTGGTGTATTCGGCGGTGGAAGTGGGGCAAACCGTTAACGCCAATCAAACGACGCCGACGATAGTGGAAATGGCGCAGCTGGATACCATGACAGTTAAAGCACAGATTTCCGAAGCCGATGTCGTCAATGTCCATCCGGGTCAAGCTGTGTATTTCACGGTACTTGGCAAACCAAATCATCCCTACCGTGGCATCTTAAGGGCGATTGAACCTGGACCGATTTCGATGGATGGCGACGATAGCAATATGAGCTCTAGCGATTCAGACGCCATTTATTACCATGGGTTATTTGATGTTGAAAATCCTGACCGCACCTTGCGTATCGGCATGACGGCGCAGGTGTCTATAGTGTTAGCTAAGGCCGATGATGCGCTATTAGTGCCTGCGCAGATATTGCGTATAAAGCCGAGGGAGAAATCCGCGGTGCCAGAGGCTAAGTCTGGCGAGCGTAAAGCCCGCAGCGGCCCGCAATATCAAGTGCCTGTGTTAGTTGATAACCAAGTGCAATATGTGGATGTCACTGTGGGAATTAACAACAAAATCAATGCCGAAATCATCGCGGGTTTGAAGGAGGGCGATCAGGTCGTGCTTGGCATGCCGTCCGCCGATGATGGCAGCAGCAAATTCCGTCGTCCAGCTAGCGTGAGGTTTTAACAGTGACAACGGCATTACTTGAAGTTTCAGGTTGTTATCGCACTTTTCTGGCGGGTGAGCAACAACTTACTGTGCTAAAAGATGTGAACCTGTCGATTGGCCGTGGCGAGATGGTGGCGATAGTAGGCGCTTCTGGCTCGGGTAAATCGACCCTAATGAACATTCTTGGTTGTTTAGATAAACCGTCAAAGGGCGCGTATTTTATCAATGGCCAAGATACCTCGACTATGGACGTGGATGAGTTAGCTCAACTGCGCCGCGAGCACTTTGGTTTTATCTTTCAGCGTTATCATTTACTGGGCGATTTGACCGCCATAGGCAACGTCGAAGTGCCTGCCGTGTATGCGGGTAAAGAGCGCACGGTTCGTAAGGACAGGGCAGAGCATTTGTTAACGCGTTTAGGCCTTGGCGATAGGCTCGACCATAAACCCAATCAGCTCAGTGGCGGACAGCAGCAGCGGGTCAGTGTGGCGCGCGCTTTGATGAATGGCGGCGATGTGATCCTCGCCGATGAACCGACCGGTGCGCTGGATAGTCACAGCGGCGAAGAAATGATGCAGTTGTTGCAGGAGCTTCACAGCGACGGTCATACCATCATTATCGTGACCCATGATATGCACGTGGCCCAATATGCCGACCGCATTATCGAAATCAAAGACGGCGTAATCATCAGCGATGAGCGCAGTCAGGATAAACAAACGGCTAAGCCACAAAGCTCGACATCACAAAACACGACCTCACAAAATACGGCGTCACAAAAGCCTAACGGCACAGTGGTCGCAAAAACAGTGGCAGCAAAAGACAGCTCGCGTGCGCGGGTGGCTTCGTGGGACAGATATGTCGAAGCGCTTAAAATGGCGCTGGTGGCGATGTCGACCCACAGGTTACGTACCTTCTTGACTATGCTCGGGATTATTATCGGTATTGCCTCTGTGGTTTCAGTAGTGGCCTTAGGTGAAGGCTCGCAGCAGGCCATTCTTAAAAGTATCAGTTCGATGGGAACCAACACGATTGATATTCGCCCAGGTTCAGGTTTTGGCGATCGACGCTCGGCGCGGGTGCGCACCTTAACCGCAACGGACGCCAATGCCCTTAAAAATCTGCCCTATGTCGATAGTGTGACCCCAAGTATTGGCTCTAGCGCGACGGTACGTTTGGGCAATAAAGCGGTATCGGCATCGGTGAATGGGGTGGGGCCTGAGTTCTTTCGCGTGAGAGGTTACGAGTTAGCGCAGGGGCAATTTTGGGATGATGCCAGTGTCGCATCGCTCGCCCAAGATGCGGTGATTGATGACAACACCCGTAAGGAGCTTTTTCCTAACAGCGCTGCCGACAATAACTCGGCGATAGGGCAAGTGATTTTCCTTGGAGATTTACCCGTACGTATCATAGGTGTGACGAAGCCCAAAGAAAGTGCTTTTGGTAACAGCGATGCGCTTAATGTATGGGTGCCTTACACCACAGTTTCTGGCCGTATGGTGGGTAAAAATTATTTGGATGGTATTACCGTTCGACTCGATGAAACTGTGCCGAGTAACGCGGCGGAGCAGGGTATTATCACGCTGCTTAAAATGCGCCACGGCACGCAAGATTTCTTCACCATCAATACCGATACCATTAGGCAGAACATCGAAAAAACCACAGCAACCATGACCTTACTGATCTCGGCTATCGCGGTGATTTCCCTTGTCGTTGGCGGAATTGGGGTGATGAACATTATGTTAGTGTCTGTGACTGAGCGGACCCGTGAAATCGGTGTTCGTATGGCTGTGGGTGCGCGCCAGAGTGATATTTTGCGCCAGTTCCTTATCGAAGCCATTTTAGTGTGTTTGTGTGGTGGCACCTTAGGCATAGCCTTGTCCTACTTAATTGGCGTGGTGTTTGCTCAAACGGGGGGCAGTTTCCAAATGATTTATTCCACCACCTCCATCGTTGCCGCCTTTGCCTGTTCGACCTTAATTGGTGTGCTATTTGGTTTCTTACCCGCCCGCAATGCGGCGCAGTTAGATCCCGTTGACGCATTAGCCAGAGAGTAATAACACCATGAATAATAAAGTTTTTAATCAGCCATTTTCGCTTCGTAGCAGTACTATTGCTGTGGGCATGGCTTTGGGAATCGTTTTGCTAAGTGGCTGCGGCAGTTTGATGCGCTCAGACTTTGAACCGCCAGCATTGGCAATTCCAGAACAGTGGCAACACACCACAGTGAACGAGCAAGTAAAGGTCGACCCGTGGTGGCAGCAGTTTCATCAGCCCGAGCTTGATAAGCTGGTTAGCCAAGTATTGAGCACTAACAATGACTTAACGCTGGCGACCTTAACGCTGCGTAAAGCGCGCTTGCAGGCAGGGCTAACGCGGGACGATCTGTATCCGCAATTATCGGCCAATCTTGGTGCTTCCCGTAATCAGCCACTTGAGGGCGGCGATGCGACTAAGAGCTATCAAGCCAACTTGTCCGTGAGTTATGAGGTGGATTTGTGGGGCAAAGTGTCGGCCAATATCGACCAAGCCCAATGGGCGGCGCTGGCGAGCGCCGAAGATAGGGAAAGCACCACCCAAAGCTTAGTGGCGACCACCGCATCCTTGTATTGGCAGATAGGTTATTTAAATCAACGGATTGATTTAAGCCAAAAGAGTATCGAGTACAGTAAGCAAACGCTGGCATTAACCCAAAGGCAGTATGATTCTGGCGCCGTGACGCAAGTGAATGTGCTTGAAGCTCAGCGCAGTATGGCGGGACAAGAGGCTGCGCATAGCCAGCTTATTCAACAATTAACTGTGGCTAAAAACGCCCTCGCGATATTACTCAATCAGGCACCAGCTGCTGATCCGGCGCAGAGTTTAGCCTCAGGGGACACTTGGGTTGAGATTAAGCAACTCCCCGATGTGGCAGTGCCGGACGTTAGCGTGGGTGTACCCGCAGATTTGTTAGTCAGACGCCCAGATGTGAAGGCCTCCTTGTATCAACTGCGCTCCGCCTTGGCGAGTAAAGATGCGACCTATGCAAGTTATTTCCCCAGCCTGAGTTTAACGGGTGGTGTTGGAGAGTCGACCTCTGAGTTAAAAGAGTTGTTACGCAATCCCGTTGGCAGCTTAGGCGCTGGGCTGGTCTTGCCCTTTTTGCAGTGGAATCAAATGCAAATCAATAATGATATTGCCGATATCGATTATCAAACTGCAGTGGTGAATTATCGCAAGACGCTTTATTCCGCCTTTGAAGATGTCGATAATGCGATTTCGGCTAAGCAGCAATATCGCTATCAAGGGGAGAAGTTGGCGCAGCAATTTAGCGCCGCGGCGGCCGTTGAAGCCATTTATGAGAGCCAGTATCGCAATGGTGCTATCGGTATTCAGAATTGGATTGATGCCCAAGAGAATCGTCGTAGCGCCGAGGCGGCTTTGCTCGAGAATCGTTACAACCAACTCACCGCCCAAGCGACGCTTTATCAAGCCCTTGGCGGCAGCGATATCGCCCCGCCTTTGGCAAAGGAATAACGCACGGTTGTAAAAGCATCACAGCGCGACAGAAAAATAAAAAACCGCTATTAATAGCGGTTTTTCGTTTTTATATAACTCAGGCAAGCGCAAGTCTTTGAGTGCTATTGCCTTTGCGCTGTGCTTAGCCGTTAAGCCACATTAGCTGCGGAGTATTTGCAACGGCAGGCTGAGCATATCATCGCCCGTTCCAGCTAAGTGCCAGATGATGCCGACTAAGGCGCCAACCGTGAGCAAATACCAAATAACCGAGAAGATTTGCCCGTATCTGTCTAATGGCAGCAGATGGCTTTGATGGCGAGTACGCCACTCGAAAATAATTTCTAGGCTGCCAATTAACAATAAGAAGCCCAATAGCGCTAAGCCTAAGGTGTAGCTGATATACACTCCGAAAGCGGCACCGGCGGCGCAGGCGACCAAGCCCATGATGCTGTTCATTGAAAAACTAATGCTCTTTAAAATATGCCCGCCATCGAGTGGCAAAATAGGCAATAAATTGAATAGGTTAAGTAGCGCATTAAAGGCGGCAAGGCCTGCAAAAAACACATTGCCCGTGGCGTGGTAAGCAATCAAGGATGCGATGGACATCAAGAGTCCAAAGGTTGGCCCCATGATAGAAATCACCACATCTTGCCAACGCGTATTAATTTTCTCATCGGAGAGGGCAAGTCCGCCCATAAAGGGAATAAGGTAAATTCCTTTGGTTTTCATCCCAAAATATTTCATCGCGCGGATATGGCCGTATTCGTGGAACACTAAGCAGGCGATGAGCGCGAGGGCAAATTGGAAGGAGAATAGCCAAGAATAAGCGGCAACGCTGGCGCCCGCTAACACTATTTTTATGACTTTGGCGCTCTTTAACAGTTTAAAACCAAGGGAGGCAAGTCCTACCATGCTCAGTTTTTGCTGCTTCACAATGGGCGTTTCTGGAGTTTGGCGTTCAATATCTTTTTCGGTGCGTCGGCCTTGGTCGATGATTTTGTCATCCAGCAGCAAGCAGTAATCAAGGCGGAAAGGCTGCCAAACGAGATCGGTTTCGAGGCGAACTTGAATTTTATTTTCTGTCATGGCGATGGCTTGCTCGCCACTTTCGGTCGCCAATGGGCTGCTGTGGTGGGTGAGCTCAAAGACATGAACCTTGAGGCCGCCATTGTCGACGGAAGCTTCTTTTTGTGAGACTAAGGTGTTGTCCCAGAAGAGTTGTTGCCAGCCCGCGAGTGAGCCTTCTAAGCGCAGTTGTTTGCCTAAGCAGTCAATCTTAAGTAGTTCCAATTTCGGTTCCATCTGTTTGTATATTTAGTGCCAACTTAAACGTCATCCCTTGAGTCGACGAAGAAGATGGTCATTTTGAAGTGTATTTTAGCCGCGCTTTGCCAGTGGACTCGGCGCTGCTACACAGCGGCAAATTATGCCTGTGAATTCACTATGAGGATATTAGCTTTTAAGGTCATAGTGTTTTTTATTGAGCAACTGAGTTGTTGGTAGATAGTATCTCAGCTGCTTGCCGTTTATTCATCGAGGGTGCGTACAATTTCAATCCCTTGGGAAATCGTTGTGAAAGCCAGCTTAGCAACGCAGCATTGCCCCAGTGCTTGGGCATGGTTTTGAACCCACTTGATAAATTCATTGAGCGGTAAATCTTGTTTTTGGCGCAGTAATTGCGGCAGTTCGCCGACGGGATCTTCATGGATTTTCTGCGGACAGGCACTGATTAGATAACGCTGGCCTTTAGAGTCGAGTAATTGATCGGTATCGATAAAATGATGCTGATAGAGACAGGCGAGTTCGAGCCAATCCCTTTGGTGTTCTAGGTAAAGTAATTCGTCACTTTGAGTCAGTTTTACAATGGCTGGCCATTCAATACTCGACATCTTAACGCTAGTCATTTCAGATCCTTAGGAAGTTTAAAATGGGCTCTGAGACAGTCTCTGAGAACAATCGGCGGCAGTAGACAAGGATTAGGATTATACAAGAAGATACTTGGCATGCTGCTGCGTGAGTTTATCTGACAGCAGTATGCCACGCTGAGGGAAGATTGATAGAGGCCAGAACAAGTTCACTGAGTCTGGCTGAATGAGGAAGGCGTGACGACTGAGTCATCACACCTAGCCAAGATCATGCGGTCGGTGCGGCTTTGGCTTTGGCGTTATAGTCAAAGTTAATCTCTTGACTGACATTGGCAATGCAGCAAGTGCCGTGTTCACGGGCGGTGCGATGATTCGCTGGACCTATATGTAACTCAACATTGAGGAATACGTGTTTAAGCACTTCGATACGGTATTTCTCGTAATAGCCTTCGACTTCTTGTTTTAAGGTATCGAACTCGAGTTCTTCACGGGTGCGCTCATCCAAAATGCGATTCTTCTGGTCGAGCATCATCTTGATTTGCTCGATCATCGCCGCGTCGCCTTGCCATTCTGACTTTGGGGGTAATTTATTGAGGCGAGCCTCAATATCTAAACTGGCGACAACCATAGCTTTAACGCTTTCATCGAGTAGCTTGAGAGCTTGTTTGAGTTCGGCATGTTCCATTGCGCAATAAACGTCGGTTTTGGTTCCCGCCGTTGCCCCTATGACAACCGCCGTGATGCCTTTCTCTGCACGTGCGACACCGCCCACCAGATCGCCACGACGACCACTCGGATCGCTGACCGTTAAACTGCCAGCTGTTTTGGTATGGCTGTGCAGCAACTGTTTAGTGACTAAGATATTGCCCTTGGCCACTAAGTTGGAATATTGCACAAACTGGGCGCTGATCTGGCCTTGAGAATGGATATTGGTAGAGTATTCATTAGCTTTAATTTGTCTGCCTATGATGCCTTTACTGACTGTGACATCACCTTCCGCCTCTAGGGTCGCGGAGTCCACAAAGCCCATTACGGTTATATCCCCCGAACTTTTAACTAGCATGCCCTCGTGGACATCACCTGTGATTAAAATACTGCCCTTAAAGCTGATATGGCCTGTGCCGATGTCGACATCTTTAAGCTGCAAAATATCATCGACATTCATGCCTGTACGGGTTTCGACGGGTTGGCCTGGCACAGTGGCGATGAGTTTATTGGGATCCTGCGGATGCAAAGCTGTGCCGGTACCCGCTTGGAGTACGGCATCTTTACCCGGTTTTTGTTTAAGTACTTCGCCCTTGATGTTGTAACCTGGTGTGCCTTCGGTGGCGGGGTGTTTAACCATCAAGAGATCATTGGCTTTGACGACGATAAGTGAGCCGAGATTACGCATATCGACACTGCCATCTTCCCGCTCTTGTGGTTGAAGTAAGCGTTCACGCGCGAGGAACACTTTGCGTTCTAATACCGCATTGAGTCCATTGACCGACGCTTTACCTTGGGCGATGTCACTTTGGCAAACTTCACCCGGCTTCAGCGTGCTAAGTTGTTTGAGTAGGGTTTGAATTTTGAGCTTGCTTAACCCCATGCAGACGTTGTTCTTTTTGAGATGGGTGAGGATCTCTGGCAAATCTATCTGTTTACCGCCCCATGCTGCGGTCAGTTTGAGGCTGGCTTGCATTTTATCTGGGCTAATTTCGATTGCTATGGTGCCATCGCGGCGTTCAGCTAAAGTGGCGAATAGCTCAAACTTCCCCTCATCTTGGCTGCACAGAGCGTTAATTTTAGCGACGGTTTTAGTAATAGCTGGCTCTAAAGGAAACAGGGAACCGAATTCAGGTAAAGACAGCAGGCGCATTATGTCTTCATGGGTGACTGGGCCATGGACATTAGGGATCAGGCGCAATTCAGCTTTGGTCTTATCGCTGTTTAGCTCTATGAGTTCAGGGTCCAGCATAGGGGCATTCCTAGTAATTGCGTTTTATTATTGTTTAAGAAGCTGATTTGAGTATAACAGTAGAAACTTAGGGTAAAGAAGCCTTTTTGGCTGCAAAAACAGCAAATGTTGGCATTTTGTTGTTAATGGTCTACTGGGCGATTTATAGTTGGTTTTTTATAAGAAATTGAATGAGATAAACAGTGTTATCTCTGGTTTATTCCTACTAATCGCAGTGTAAGTCGCAACTTAATGCTAACTTTCGCTTTAGCGATTATTTTGGTGTTTTAAATCAAATTCCTATGCTAGGAACGGCAGTTTGAGGTAAATGGAACTGTGTTTACGGGAATCGCTGACATGCGGCAGATCACAATATTGAGTTTTGTAACACGAGGAAAGATAAGCTTTATCTGAAAAATGGGATAGTGACACGAGTGAGTATGAGGCGTAGTCAATAACGCGCCTATAACCAAAGCATAAGCGCGTTATCTGTAGAGTTTTACTTGTGTTGGAAGTAATACAGCTTGTACTTGTTGTTATCGGCAACCACTTTTAATTGGCCAAATTCGGCGGCAATGATATCGGAATAGGGCAAGTGGCGGTTGGCGACAATTTGCCAAATACCGTTATGTTGTAATTGCTTGGCACTATCAGTGACAAAGTTCTGCGCTATGCTGGTGGTGCTTGCAAGGCCATCGTGGAACGGTGGATTAGAGATAATGCCGTTAAATTTCCCCGTGGTTTGCGCCAGTCCATCGGAAGGATAGACTTTGGCCGTCATGCCATTGGCGGCTAAGGTGAGTTCGCAGGAAGCCAAGGCCATCGCATTAATATCGACACACTCTAAGGATAAGCTCGGCAGTGCCTTGAGTAGGGCAGCGGTAATCACGCCGGCGCCGCAACCAAAATCGAGCACTCGGCCCGAGAGTGTCGGCAGGTGCGACAGTAATAATTCAGTGCCCAGATCTAAGCGTTTTTCGCTAAACACCCCGACTAAGTTACAGATACTGATTTCGCCCTGTGGCGTCGCGAGTTGATACTGACTGACCCAATCGCTGAGCTTCATCGCCGGCGCGCTGCCCTCTAAATGGCTGCCAAATAACAGGCAGTGGCGAGCGTTATCGAGCTTCATCCCAGTCGCAAAATACTCAGGTAACAGCTTCACTAAAGACTTAATCCCGCCTTTGTTTTCTCCCACGACTAACAGTTGGCCGTTAGGCACAAGATGATTGGCGGCGAGGTTAAACAAATAAGGTGCTAAGGGTTTGGCTTTGGGGAAATAAACAATAACCGTATCGTACTTTTCTCGTTCAAGCGGATCTTGGTGCGGCAGGTCATGGCCGAAATAGCAACGCAGCTTTGTGTTGGCGTGCGGCGCTAAGTGCAAGTAATGGTGGTAATCCAAGGCGAGTGCATCGACCGATGCCGCGACATCGAGCAGGGCTTTTGGCAGTAGATCGGCTTCATGATTGAGCACTAATACTTTGTGTTGGCTTAGGCTGTCTTGATTACGAATAATGACTTGCGATGGATTGGTTAACACAGTTACTGGCACCTATAAACTTAAGTGTGGGCATTATACCCGTTATTCACGCCTGAGCCAGTTTGCATCGAATCCCTACTCAAAGAGCTAATAAAATCCCTAATAAAATCCCTAATAAAAAGACCCAATAAAAAAGGCAACTGCATTATGCGGTTGCCTTTAATGAACGGAATCGATTAACGCTTAGCTTTTAGGTTTCTTCGGTTTAGGTAATAAGCTAAAAATCTTATTGGCGATATCGGTATTATCTTGATGGCCGTTAAACAGCTCAGACGCCGGACCTGCGGCAAAGACTTGTACGTCTGTGCCTGTGTGACCGTCGGTTGTCCAACCTGTATCAGTACGTTTATCAATAACATGGCGAATCGCCACCGCCATGGTTTCTAATCCCTGCATTCTGGCGACGTTCAATTTGGCGACTTCTTCTTCGCTAAGCTCAAAGCCTAAACCGCGGGCGAGATCGGCTTGCCATTGTTCACCAGTGATGGCGGCTAAGGCCAAAGTGTCTGTGCTGGCCGAGATATTACGCAGGATTTCAGGGTTCCAGCTGTAGTTGCCATCGACGCCAATCGATAGACCACCGGTATTGTGGTCGGCGGTGATCACCATCAGGGTATCGGGATGTTCACGCACAAATTGCTCAACCACTTCAATGGCATTGGAGAATTCATCCATCTCACCCATGGCTGTGGCGATATCGTTATTATGGCCCGCCCAGTCGATGAGACTCCCTTCGACTAATAGCACAAACCCTTGGTCATTCTGTGACAGCAAGCTGAGTGCTTTTTGGGTTAAGGTACTGAGTTTCTTCGCATCTTTTTCATCAATTGCCCAAGGCAATTGGACTTCAGCAAACAGGCCCAACACTTTAGGTTGGGTGATGCTGGTGAGATCCTCAAAGCGGCTAATGTGCTGATAACCTTTGGCTTTGAACTGCTCTAATAATGCAGGGGGAAAATATTTTTGACCGCCGCCTAAAAATACATCGGCGTTGGTTTCTAAATAGCTGAGTGCCAGAGCATCGTAGTTTTTACGGCTCTCGTTGTGGGCCAAAAAGGCGGCTGGCGTGGCGTGGTTGATTTGTGACGTTACCGCGACTCCTGTGCTGAGGCCAAGGGATTTGGCTTTTTCGAGTATGGTCGGCAGTGGTTGTTTTTGGGTATCGACTGAAATCGCCCCATTATAGGATTTTACTCCTGTGGCCAGCGCTGTCGCGGCCGCGGCTGAGTCAGTAACATAGCCACTGACGCTCGCGGGATAGGTGCTCGCCATGCCCACCAGTAAACGGTCGAATACGGTTTGTTCGACTTCTTCAGTGTCAGGATTATCTTTGTAGTAACGGTAGGCGCTGGTGTAAGACGGTCCCATACCATCACCTATCATGATGACGATATTTTTCGGTCGCGATGGCGCTTTTGTTGGACCCGTTTCATCAGCCCAAGCTGGCGTAGATAACAGCAAACTGATGCCGAGTAACAAGAGTGGCGCTTTGGTGAAACTCATATCACATCCCTAGAAGTGGTTCGGCGCTCGCGGTTGGCTCGCGCCTTACAATCAACAAACTCGTTGGTAAATTCTTATGCTTTGGCGTTAATGCGTGCTTCGATAGCATCCATTAACATGCCCGTGATGTCGACATCAAATGCCGCTTGGATTTCACGGATACAGGTTGGGCTCGTCACATTGATCTCAGTCAGCTTGTCACCAATCACGTCCAGCCCGACAAAAATCAGTCCACGTTTTTTAAGCTCAGGTCCAATGGCACGGGCAATCGCCCAATCGCTGTCGGATAAAGGCTGTGCCACACCGCTACCGCCAGCGGCTAAGTTGCCACGGGTTTCGCCTTTCATTGGGATACGTGCCAACGCGTAAGGTACAGGCTCGCCATCGACCACTAAAATGCGTTTATCGCCTTTAGTAATTTCAGGGATAAAGGCTTGCGCCATCGCATATTGTTGGCCGTAGCTGGTCAAGGTCTCGATGATCACCCCAAGGTTAGGGTCATCCTGCTTCACGCGGAAAATCGAGGTGCCGCCCATTCCATCTAAAGGCTTGAGAATGATATCGCCCTTAGCTTGGTGGAAGGCGCGGATACGTTTGGCATCACGGGTCACGATCGTTTCTGGGGTGAATTCGCTAAACCATGCGGTGAACAGCTTTTCGTTAGCATCGCGTAGGCTTTGCGGCTTGTTGACGATTAATACGCCTTGTTCTTCGGCGCGCTCAAGCATGTAAGTGGCGTAGATGAACTCAGTATCGAATGGCGGGTCTTTACGCATTAAGATTACGTCGAGTTCGCTCATTGGCGTGTCTTGAGATTCGCCTAGCTCATACCATTTGCTCGCATCATTGATAACAGTTAACGGACGCATATTGGCCATCGCCACGCCGTTGACCATGGCAAGATCGGCCATTTCCATATAAAACAGTTGATAACCTCTGTCCTGCGCGGCCATTAACATGGCAAAACTGGAGTCTTTCTTAATGTTGATCTCACTGATGGGGTCCATCACTATGCCGAGTTTTATCATTAATCTGTTCCTTATTTGTCGCCGTTTGCAGGCAAAAAAGCATTTATTGGATAATGGGGTCTGTCATGCCAGCGCAGCTTGCGGCTGCGGTTTAGCCTAAATCACCAAATCTGAGTTGCAGCGCCGTAATGGCCGTGAGCGAGGCGGTTTCAGTGCGAAGTACTCTAGGGCCAAGCAACACATCGGTAAATTGATAGGTTTCTGTCATGGCGATTTCTTCCGCCGACAAACCACCTTCTGGGCCAATTAACAGGCGCACGCGTGTGTGCGCTAAATCTAAGCCATTGATGCCGTGTGCGGCACGTGGATGTAAATTTAGTTTCAGTGCCGAGGTTGGCTCACTGCACCAATCGTGTAAGTCCATCGCTGGGCGAACCACAGGTACTTGACTGCGGCCCGATTGTTCACAGGCGCTCACAACGATTTTCTGCCATTGCTGAATTTTTTTCTCTAGGCGTTCGCCATTAAGCTTTACACCGCAGCGATCGGAAAACAGCGGCGTAATGGTATTAACCCCCAGCTCGACCGATTTTTGAATGGTGAATTCCATTCTGTCGCCACGGGAAATCACTTGGCCTAAGTGCAAGTTGAGTGGCGACTCAGATGAATTTGCCTCACAGGAAAGCAGTTTTACTGTGACATGCTTTTTACCTGCATCGACAATTTCAGCAAGATAATCATGGCCATCGCCATTGAATAGGCTGATATGTTCGCCGTTACCCATGCGCAGCACTTTGCCGATATGGGCCGCGCCATCTTCGTCTAAGTTCAGCTGTTGATTGATGGCTAATGGCTGAGGTTGATAAATTCTTGGGACTCTCATTCGACCTTACTCGGCTAGTTGTTGACGCAGTGGTGGCGCATTACAGGCATTCTGCACAAAGGGGTTATGGTTGCCTTGAGTTTGCGCTATGGCGTTATCGCGTTTGCACTCAATAGTATCAACTGGATAGGTTTTATCCCATGCTTTAAACAATTTTAATTGGCTCGACGCGATTTTAAGCCCATAGGTCTGCTGCATATAGAGGTAGGTTCTGGCTATCTTGCCGCGGGCGTTTACGGGCGGCTGCGCCTGACGATTCTTAAAATCGACCACCATAGCGCATTGGCCATATTGGTCGGCTTTACCGTTCCATTGGCTAAAACGGAAGTTACTGCGATCGCCGTTCACTTCACCGATGGCGGGCACTAAGTTGTGCATGTCCGCTTCCATCTTATTAAATTCGTTACTGTTATCGGCGCAGTTTTTACGCCCGCCCTTTTGCCAGCATTGGAGCTGATGGCCAAATTCCCAGGCGGGCACTATGTGTTCCCACTCGATACGGTTGGCGCGGGTTTCCTGTTTACGGACTTGATAACCGCAGCTGGCGAGATCGGGTTTCCACGATTTGCCTTTGATCTGAATATCGCAGCCACAGTAAAAACTGGTGGCGGGTAGAGTACCTTGGCGACTTCCGGCGTAGAGCGCCTGCGACTTGGTTTTCGCTTGGCTGAAACTGCTGGGGTGTGACACTGAGGCGCTAGCGGGCACAGATGAGGTCGCGGCCCAAGTGATTAGGCACAACAAAAGTCGCCGCGAATTAACGGTTAAAGAAGTTTTGTTCAAAATTTATCCCAAAATAACAAACACTACGCGAGCCTTTGGCTCGTCTTTTATGGCGTGATGGTAAGGGAAATGCCGCTGCTTATGCAAATTGCGTCGTACTTTTTACTCACGCAATTCCCAAATGCTGAAATTCGAATTTTGGAGTGGGTGTGAGGATTGTGCGGGAAGAGTGCTTAGATCGCCGTTAAATGGGTCTTACAGCGCTTACAGATGTAACGGCTTTCACCGCGTAGCACCTTGTTATGGCGGCGAATACTTAACCGAATCGGTCCACAGGCGCAGCGATACTCCACGTCGCGACTTGCCACCGAAGTGGTATTGAAGCTGTGGGTGGTACTCGGGTTAACCTTAAATACCGTTAGCATCAAAGATTGCCATTCTTTACCGTGGGGCTTGGTTTTGCCAAAAAGCTGAAAACACAGTAAATGACAAATTTCGTGCGGTACAACTTCAGTTAGAAAAGCTTCGCTGTTTTCGCGTAGCAACACCGGATTGAATCGCAAACGATTCTGCTGCAGATGAGCCGTACCCGCGCTCTTTCCCCTGAGACTAAATTGTGTGACTGGGCGTGGGAAAGCGCGCTTAAGCGATATCTCCGCTTCTTGATAACAAGCTTCAATTCGCTCTAGTACTTGTATTTGCAGTGATGAGAGTGGGCGTGATGAACCGGTGAAAATATGCGCCTGAGCCGTATCTTGTACTGGTGGACTCGTTATCACATGCGACTTATCTTGGCTTTGGCCTAAGGCTGCGTATGTTGATTTTGTCAGTGGGGCGAGTGCTTCACTGCTGCGACGACGTAAAGCGTTGAGTAAGTCTGCAGGTTTCAACATAGGTTAGCGTTGGATCTCGTCGGTTAAAGGTAAACATTGAGTGCTTAACACTCATTTAGTTATAAAAGCATCAGTTATGAAGCCAATCCTAAGTATGGCGCTTGGCTTCTGCGTTCGAACGCTTGTTCTTGCAATCCGCTCTTATACTCAGCCTTCCAAATCAGCGATTGAAATTAGCGCTTGAAATAAGAGTCAGGCCAAGCGTTCGCATCATAGCGAACGCTATCTGACAATGCCAGTTTCAGCCAGTGTGGCTTGGTTATAAACTCGCCGCCGCTTGCATCACCATAGTGCGCACTTGTTCGACTATGGCTTGCTCAGTATCGGCGTCATAGCCTTTGACTCTTGGGGTGTGAATATGGCCGACTTTCGCACGGCTATTAAACTTTTGCTGCAACACTATGGCGCGATAGGAAATTTCATTAGAAAGATAACCGCCGCCAGAGCCTTCGACCGACGTTTCATTTTGCAGTTCGCCTAATGATGTTGCACTAAACTCGCCGCGGGCGAGGGTAGTGACAGTGTGGTTATCGTTGACTTTCCATTCGCCATCTTTTACTTGCATGGCGGCAACAGGCAGCGAGAATTCGACAAATTGCGGGCCGATAAAATCTTTGCCATTGAGCTTAGGGGCAACCGGTGCGGTTTTAGTGCCGCCAGTGAGGACATTTTGGTTATCGGGCGCCGCGGCACTGCGATTTCGCCCTGGGAAGCGTTCAATATCAAAGTCAGTGCGGCCCATGCTGACGGTAAATACAAATTGGGTTTTAGGATCGCGGTATATCGGGCTCAGTAGCGATTCGATAAGTCCTTGGTCAAAATCGTCAAAACGCACTGGCACCATAGCAGTTTCGATTTGCGCCGTTTTGCCATTTACATCAAAGCGGAAACCATCTAAGGCGAGGGCGACTAAGCCGGAAGGATTACTCTGGGTGATATCTTTGTCGAGAAAGAAAGGATCGAAACCCGTGAGGAATATTTTGATTTGGACATCATCAGCATATTGAATATCGCTAAATCCCCGTGAGGCCTTTTCAACTGCACTCATTAATATGTCATTTTGCCAATCGGCCATTTTAAAGTTGGCGCTGGTGCTCTTAAGACTATTAAGCATGGCAAGGCGCGCCCAATATAAAGGTCGGTCGTCAACATGACCTGACTGCACATCGCGTACCGCCTGTTGCCATAATCTATGGCCTTGGCGCGCGGCTAATTGGGTGGCGTCAACTTCGTTTTTCTTAGAACTTAACTGCTGGGTCAGGCCATCATCGAGTGCTTGATAACGAGTCACGACTTCGCCCATGGTTTTTTCGGCTGTTGGTAGGCGGGAAACTTCAACATCACCAAATAGCTGCACAGCACTGGCCGTATTGATCAAGCTACTGGTGAGGATTAGCGTTAACACTGGCTTCAATACTGGCTTCAACATTTTTGATTTCCCTGTAGTGATTAGACGTTATTGATTGGAAATGATGTTCATCTCGTCCTGCGGAAGGCTTTTATGCCAAAAAGTATGCACTACAAGCTGAGGGTAATAAAGTTATGCTCAGTGATCTTAGTCATCTTATGCCAATATCTTCTATCTCAACATCTTCTATTTCAAAGCCGGCGGAGCTGGCATCAGTCTTTCTATGGCAGAACTTACTTGCCTCTTTTTTGCCACAATTGGTCAGCAGTTTGCTAGGGCATGCAAAAACGCTAAGTGATAGCCTTAAGCACTTTTTAGTTCTTTGGATTTTTTGTTTCTACAAGGAGACTTTATGCGTTCGTTCGCCATATCGACTGTGTTGGTGATGTCCTCACTGTTAGCGTCGTCAATCATAGCTGCCCCAGCTTTTGCCTCAACAGCGGCGAAGACGGAGTGGCAAGAAACACGCAGTTGGGATGCCATTTTTACTCAGCACCAAGTTGAACCGCAACAAGCTAAGCAACTACAAGCTAAACCGCAAAAAACTAAGCCCCAACAAGCCTCGGGCGTGGTGGTGCTGTGGAACGAAAACAAGCAACAGGGATATACCAACAATCTTAAACGTGCCAATAAAGGTTTTTTACCAGCATCGACCTTTAAAATCCCCAATAGCTTGATTGCGCTCGAGTTGGGTGTGGTGAAGGATGAGCACCAAGTGTTTAAGTGGGATGGTAAAAGCCGTGATATTGCCACTTGGAATCGTGACCACAACTTGATTACCGGGATGAAGTATTCGGTTGTGCCAGTCTATCAAGAGTTTGCCCGCCAAATTGGTGAGGCGCGAATGTCGAAGATGATCGCCTCTTTCGATTATGGTAATGAGACTATCTCGGGTAACTTAGATAGCTTTTGGCTTGATGGTGGTATTCGGATATCGGCCACTGAGCAAATCGATTTCCTGCGCCGACTTTATTACAACAAAATACACGCTTCAGAGCGCAGTCAACGCATCGTTAAGCAAGCCATGCTCACCGAGGCGAATTCTGATTATATTATCCGCGCAAAAACCGGTTATGCGGTCAGAGCTGAGCCAAGCATTGGCTGGTGGGTTGGTTGGATAGAACTCGATGATAATGTGTGGTTTTTTGCAATGAATATGGATATCCCTGATGCCGCAGGTTTGCCATTGCGCCAAGCCATTACTAAAGAAGTATTAAAACTGGAACACGTAATTCCTTAGCCCATGAGGGATTGCAGACTTTCTTGGCTGCTAAAGCGTTTTACGAAGAAGTCTAAGAAGACGCTGATATTGGTGGCCAGTTGGCGTCGACTCGAATAAACCCCGTAAACCTTAAAGGGTTCAATTGGCCATTCCTGTAAAATCGGTACTAGCTGTCCATTGGCGAGTTCGGTCTTACAGGCCGAATTGGATAGCATGGCGATGCCAAAATCATCCATGGCTAATTGCTTCACCATGATAGGGCTGTTGACCCGTACTTTACGTTGGAAGTTCGCCATGGTTTTACGCGAACCTTTACCCAATGGCCAAATCGGCGCCGAGCGAGAAGTGCCCAATAAAATACCACTGTGCAGGCTGAGTTCTTTTGGCGTTGCGGGCGTGCCTTTGAGTTTTAAGTAACCAGGGCTTGCGACTAAAATCGGTTGGCGTTCAAACAGTAATCGTGCGACTAAGTCCGACGATTGAAGTGGGCCATATTTGATGGCTATGTCATATCCTTCGCCGACTAAACCAATATCGTTGTCGGTAAACTGGACATCCAATTCAACATTGGGATATAAACGCATAAATCCGCTACAGAGGTTAGCGATTAATTCTTGGCTAAATGACACAGGGATCGCAATCCGTAATGATCCTGACACATCATCGTGAGTATTCTCGATAACAGCCTTGGCCGCTTCCACCTCATTGCGAATGGAATCACAGTGTTGGTAAAAGAGTGCCCCGACTTGGGTCAGACTCAAGTTACGGGTGTCGCGTTGTAGTAATCGCACGCCAAGTTGTTCTTCAAGCTGCGCGATTTTGCGACTTATGGTGGATTTTGGGTGGCCGGTTTCACGTGCAGCTTGGGAGAATCCCTTAGCTCTAACTACGGCTGCAAATAGCATCATACCGTTTAAATCTGGCATGTTTTTCCCACTGTCTCATATTTGGAACATAGCGTCTTATGCAGTTTAATGGCATTTGACGGGATAACAAAGTTATATTTATTGGCTAAAAATTTTCAGAGGCTAAGCAGAGGATCTTTTGATGACCAGCAATAATCAGCCCACACACATGACTCAAGCCCAAACGCCCGATCCGCTTTTTTTACAAGCCGAGCATTTGGCAAAGGATTTTTCTCTGTTTCCTAAGCACAGCAAACAGAGTTTATCGGAAGAAATTAAAGGTCTTTTAAATGAGGATGCTATTCAGGCAAACTTGAAAGACTTGGCATCGTTAGATGTCGACGGTTACGTTGCTAAAGTGATCCAGCCGACCCAAGATAAAGGTCGTCCTGGTGCAAAACGTATCATTGCCGATCTTAAAGGTCGCTTGATTACTGAAACTCACTTGGGCTCTTTTTACAGTGCTGAGGTCGAGCTGAACTTCGGTTCACGCACTCGTCGTATTGGCTTTATCGCCCAAGAACGCACTACCGCAAACGGTGCTTGGATGCCTGAGCATCATTACGCCGCCTGTAAAGCAATTCGTCATTTTGCCGAATTGTCTATGCCAATTATCTATTTAATTGATACTCCTGGGGCGGATGCTGGCGAAATCGCTAACAGCCAAAACCAAGCGCATTCAATTTCTAAAGCTATCGCAGAAAGCGCCAACGTTGACGTACCGACAGTCGGTATTGTGATCGGTGCCGGTTATTCTGGCGGTGCGATTCCATTAGCGGCGGCGAACATTCTGTTGTCGTTGCGTGACGGTATTTTCAACACGATCCAGCCACAAGGTCTGCAAAGTATTGCCCGTAAGTACAACTTATCTTGGCAAGAATGTGCGAAATCTGTGGGTGTATCGCCAGAAGAGCTTTATACCTCAGGTTGTATCGACGGTATTATCGACTTTTCACCGGGCGACCGTGATGAGCGTCAGCACAATCTGCGCCGCGCTATTATTAGCAGCGTAGAAGCGGTTGAGCGTGCAGCGATGAATTTTGTGCGTGAATCTAAAGATTTACGTGAGCATTATGATCGCAGCTTAACCCGTTTCTTGAATCCATCTAAAAACTTGATGGCTTTGGAACTGAACGCAGAATTGGCTGTGGCAACGAGCCCGACCAGTCACCACAACCTGTTCGGTAGCGCCTATCGTTATCTGCGTTATTTAACGCTGCGTAGCCGTATCCATTCGATTTCTCAAGAGCAGTATGGTCGTCTGTCACGTGCTAGCGTGCCAGAAGGTGATTTGTTGGCGCGTATTCAACAAGAACAAGACCGTGTGTTCCAAGCTTGGTTATCTAACCCAGACAAACTGGTTTATGACGAAGAACTGAACAAATTGTGGACTACTTTTGTCGCTAAGCGTGATGAAGTGTCTACCGAGCGTAACATGTTGACTCGTTTGATTTTGGGTGAACCAAAAGAGAACTATAAGAAAGCACGTAAGGCGCTGTTATTTAACATCAGCTGGTCTTTATATCACCGCTGGAAGAGCAATGCGGCCAACAACTTCAAAGGGCTGATTCAGCACTTAGAAAGTTTGCCAAAGTCTGTGACTCAAGCCAAATGGCCTGAGCTGAATCAGCTGACCGTACTCGATGTGGTTGTGAATGAAGAGCTGCGTGAAGACTTTATTTGGCAATGCCATAACATTCTGATCTTCAATGCCTTGTACGACAACGTTGTCGGCAGCTTAGCGTCAATCGCGAAAGAAGCCATGATGTCGAAGAGTTTGTCACGTAATTCAGTGAACAACCTGCTGCACAAGTCAATCGACCATGCAATGTCGACACAAGATACCTCGAACGACAAAGCTAAATTCTACAAGTGGCTTAAATACTTCATGGGTCAATCGAACCGTGCAGATTTATTAGTCCGCGTAGAACAGTGGAAGAGTGTGGGTTTCCCGCAGCTTAACGACAGTCTATTCGTGGTACTGACTTACTTCTTCGAACGTTTACTGCCTGAGTATTTCGATAGCGAAAGCGATACCAGTAAGTACACTGGCGCGATCAACCCTGTGCGTATCGGTCGTCGTAAGGACTTCTGGAACCGCTTGACCATGGGTTATCAGGATCTATTGATCCAAAAAGTGCTGCGTGACGAAAAACGTAAAGGCAACATGACTTGGGAAAATGTGGTTAAGCAGTTCTTTACCCATTTCGAAGAGATCAATGGCGACAAGATGTCGGCTAACTTGCTCAACTTCCCGGGCTTCCGTTTATCGATTGAAGACGCGTTAGATAAAGGCATTCGCCCATGTGGTTTGATCACAGGTATTGCTGACTTCAAAGAAAAAGGTCAAAAAGTGCGTGTGGGTGTGGCTGTGTCTAACACTGCATTCCAAGCCGGTGCATTCGATATGGCCAGTGCCGAGAAATTCTCTGCACTATTGATCGAGTGTGCTAAGCGTAAATTACCTGTCGTGTGCTTTATCAGTTCAGGCGGGATGCAGACTAAAGAAGGTGCCGCGGCGCTATTCTCTATGGCTGTGGTGAACGACCGTATCACGCGCTTTGTTCGTGATAACGAATTGCCAGTATTGATGTTTGGTTTTGGTGACTGTACCGGTGGTGCGCAGGCGAGTTTTGTGACTCACCCATTAGTGCAAACTTACTACCTGTCTGGTACTAACATGCCGTTCGCGGGTCAAATGGTGGTGCCAGCTTACTTACCATCAACGGCAACGCTGTCTAACTACTTGTCAAAAGTACCTGGCGCAATGGCGGGCTTAGTCCATAACCCATTCAGCGACAATTTAGACACTCAGTTAGCGGGTATCGATCCTCTGATGCCAATGCCTTCGGCAAAAATTAACGACGTGATCATCAATGCACTATCGACCTTAGTGGTTGAAGCAACTGTTGAAGAAGATGTGATCGTACAGAACGATCCACGCCAGTTAATGAAGCCAATTAACAAAGTATTGGTTCACGCCCGTGGTTGTACTGCGGTGAAACTGATCCGTAAGGCTCACGACAATAATATCAATGTGGTATTAGTGGCGTCTGATCCTGATATGACGTCAGTACCAGCCGACATGTTGAAAGACACCGACAAGTTAGTTTGTTTAGGGGGTAATACCTCGGACGAAAGTTACTTGAACGCTTACTCAGTGCTAAAAGTAGCCGAGTATGAGCAAGTGGATGCATTGCACCCAGGTATCGGTTTCTTATCTGAAAGCCCGCAGTTCGCCGCCTTATGTGTGAATAACGGTGTTAACTTTGTTGGCCCTAGCGTGCATTCAATGACGACTATGGGTAACAAGTCGAACGCCATTAAGACATCACAAGCGCAAAATGTACCTGTAGTGCCAGGTTCTCACGGCATTCTGACCAATGCTGAGCAAGCCATAAACGTGGCGAGCGAAATCGGCTATCCAGTGCTGCTTAAAGCGGTACAAGGTGGTGGCGGTAAAGGTATTCAGGTAGTGAAACGCCCTGAAGACATGATTGGTCTATTCCAAAAAACGGCAACCGAAGCGGCTGCAGCCTTTGGTAATGGTGACTTGTACTTAGAGAAATATGTGACATCACTGCGTCACATCGAAGTGCAGTTACTGCGTGACAAGTTCGGCAACGCAAAAGTATTGGGTTTACGTGACTGTTCGGTTCAGCGTAACAACCAAAAAGTAGTCGAAGAGTCTGGTTCAACTATGTTGCCAGATGAGCTGAAGAAACAAGTACTGGCTTATACCCGTGCTTTAGGTGACGCGACCGATTACATGGGCGCAGGTACCGTTGAGTTCATCTATAACTTAGATGCAAACGAAGTCTACTTCATGGAAATGAACACGCGTCTGCAGGTTGAGCATCCAGTAACGGAAGCGACGTCAGGTATTGATATCGTTAGCGCGCAGTTTGATATCGCAGCTGGCCGTTCAATTGAAGCGTTAGAGCCGAAAGAAATTGGTTATGCGATGGAAGTACGTGTGACGGCTGAGAAAGCGGCGCTCGATAGCCATGGTATACTGCAGCTCATTCCAAATCCAGGCAAGATCACTGAATGTGTGTTCCCAGAACATCCAGATGTGGAAATCATTTCGATTGCTGCGCCAGGTAAAGAAGTATCGCCATACTACGATAGCTTGATTGCGCAAATCATCATGCGCGGTGAAAACCGTGAAGATGTGATCGCCAAACTGTACGAATACTTAGACAGCGTAGTGCTGAAAGGCATCGCGACTAACATTCCGTTACTCAAGCTTATCCTGAAAGACGGCACCTTCAACGAAGGTGTTTACGATACTAACTATCTGCCACGTTTAATGGCTGAGCTGGATATTCCTGCGTTGATCGCTGAAATGGAAGCCGCTGCTGAAACTGTGGAAGTGGACACTGAGTCACTGCGTGTTGGTGAAAGTAACGAACTGAAAGTGTTAGCCCAAGGCGCAGGTATCTTCTATACCTCTTCTGCGCCAGGTGAAGCGGATTTCGTGAAAGAAGGTGACATAGTCACAGTCGATCAAACGCTAGCACTCACAGAAGCGATGAAGATGTTCTCGCAAGTGACCTTAGCCGGCTTTAACCGTCAGAGTGCGATTCTGTACCCTGAGGATAAGAAGTATCGCATCGAGCGCATCCTGAACAGCAATGGTCAGCAAGTGTCTCAAGGTGACTTACTCTTCGTGGTCTCGCCAGTTGAAGAATAAGCTCAGCGTTTAACGCAATAGCTGAATGAGAAAATACCCGCCACTGGCGGGTATTTTTTTAGCATTGTTATTTGGCGCCAATATATGAAAGAAGGTTAACACTCTTAATATATGACGGTTTTAATGAACCAACTTAGAGCCAAGAAATAAGTCCATAGTATACAAGTGACCAGTATCAGCGTTGTGCAAGACCAGTATCTCTGATTAAGTCGTCAAAGAACCCTTTTAATCAGCCGTTCGCCTATTAAAACTGAACAGGCAGCACCAAGAACCTACCTTTGGCCTCGATAATCAACGAAAACCCTATGCCTTATCCGTAGTAATACAGGCCAATCCAACCTCATATTAAGCTGGAACTGACTCAAAATTGAGCGGTGTGTGGATAAGTTTGGGGGTAAGTGGTGAGTATCTTGTGACTAGCTTGAGGAATATGAATTAACTGCAAATTTCCTTAAAATAGGGGTTGCACAAAATCTCCTGCTCCCTATAATGCGCATCCACTGACACGGCAGACAGCGAAAGCAAGCTGACGAGTTAGGTTGAATTGAATGGCTTACTCTGTGTTGAGAATGGCACTTAATTCAACCGCAGCAAGAAGTTGAAAAAACTCCTTGACGCGAAACGGGAAATGCGTAGAATACGCAGCCCTAGCCACCTGGAAGCGTTCGACGCTCAGTGTGGTACTCACGTCCTCTTACGGATATTGAGTTGCTCTTTAACAAGATAAAACAAGAAATCTGTGTGGACACTCACAGGTGTTGAGTTAATCGAAACTGCTTAACCTTAGGGTTGGCAGTCAAAAATTTAAATCAATGTAACAATGAGTGTTCATAGCAATATGTACAGTTTGTTTTAGCCCTTCTTTTATAGGGAGTGCGAGAAACAAAAAATCAGAATTCATTGAGCCGCTGAAGTCGTAAGACGGAAGCAA
>NZ_JAUOEV010000028.1:0-69403 GCF_031932135.1 Shewanella vaxholmensis | reverse complement strand
GTGCTGTTTATTTCTTTAAAACTTACTGACTACGCCAATGCTAGAAAGGTGAGCCATGGTGATTAGCGAGACGACCGTCCGCCCCATGGACGGGGCGGTCGAGCATCCAAGGACGGACTTGCTGCGTGTCGGTGAGCGAATGCCATGGCTCATCATAAGCCAGCACTTAAAGAATTAAATGACCAAGTTTGATCCTTCAGCAGTGCTATCCAGAAATTCTTAAAGTACTTCTGTCCAAAAGTGAGTTGTGTGGTGTCGAGTGGAGGTTGTACGATTAAGTCATACGATATAATCAAAACTGTCAGTTCGTGTATTAGTTACTACAAAAAAGGGGAGTCAGTTAACCTGACTCCCCTTTTAGCTGAGCTATTGTTGCCGTTAGCTTTTAGAACAGTAAATGCGCCACACCTGCGATAACTGGCAGAGTCACTAAGGTACGTAGAATAAACACCACGAAGAGCTCAACAAAGTTGACGGGGATTTTACTGCCGATAAGCAATGCGCCCACTTCACTCATGTAGATCAACTGAGTCACAGACAAGGCCGCAATCACAAAGCGAGTCATATCTGATTCAATTGAGCTGGCCAGAATTGACGGAATAAACATATCCGCAAAACCCACCACAATCGTTTTAGAGGCTTCAGTGGCTTCTGGAATATGCAGCAATTCGAGTAATGGAATAAATGGCATACCCAGATAGTTAAAGATAGGCGTGTGCTCGGCAATAATCAGCGCCAGCGTACCAATGGCCATTACCACAGGGATAATGCCAAACACCATATCGACAACGTTTTTAACGCCTTCATTCAAAACGGCTTTGATGCCACCGGCACTGGCGGCTTTTTCTAAGGCTTTATCAAAACCCCAAGAGAAAGCGTTGTGACCCGCGGGGATCAGCTCATCATCTGGCATGCGTGGGGTATCGTCTATGTAGTTGTCTTTCTTCCACGACAGCGGTGGCAACTTAGGCACAATCACAGCCGCCGCAAAACCGGCGAGACACACTGTTAAGTAGAAGGGCACAAACATGTGCTCTAACTTAACCTGTGAGATCACCACTAGACTGAAGGTAATCGATACCGCCGAGAAGGTTGTGCCGATAACCGCCGCTTCTCTTTGGGTATAAAAACGTGCTTCGTATTGTTTGCTGGTCAGCAAAATACCCACACTGCCATCACCTAACCATGAGGCCATACAATCAATTGCACTGCGACCCGGTAGATTGAACACGGGGCGCATGATTTTGGTTAGCAGTGTGCCAAAGAGTTCGAGTAGACCGAAGTTCAGCAGCAGCGGCAACAACATACCAGCAAAGATAAACACGGAAAACAGTACAGGCAGTAAGTCGTTTAAGACTAATGCACCTGTACTTGAGGAGTTAATGGCTTCTGGGCCTAAGCCTAAATAGGTCAGCACGACAAACACCGCACCTATGATCCGTGTCGTCAACCATAAAGGACTGACATTTAATAAGGCATTAAGGAAGTGATTCTTGCTCACAAACTTAGGCTTAAATGCTTTTGACAGCGAAGAGGCCAGCGCCGTAGCCACGATAATCATGGTCACTATGAGGGTTAACACGCCGCTCAATGCGCCTTGCAGTGCTTTAGAGATAATCGCGATTGGAATAGTGATCGCATCGTTGTAGCTGATAGGGGTCATAAATAACAACAGACCGATCAGCGAAGGGACGATAAAGGTGAGTATCGTCTTAATGTTTCGATTTTTATTTTCAGTAGTCAATTTTGTACACCTTAAAGTACGAGTCGTACATGGTAAATTTGAATTAATAGCCGCACGTAACGCGCTGTTGACGCCAATTAAGGTGCATTTAAATTCAACTCAAAAACGAGAATGGGGAAGATTACTCGCTTAGCTTGTCTATGTAAAACGATTCGCTAGTTAGTTTGATATAAGCAGCAAAACAGCATAGTTATTTTACTTAAGTTGTCGGTGATATTAGGTCGATACTTCTGGATGGTTTCACATAAAAAATTATTATAAACATGGCGTTATGGATTGTTGTTTCTGAGGGGTTAATCGCTTGTGTGATGATGTAGTTAAAACGATTGAGATGTTATTTTTGCACGAAAAAACATCATCAACTTTAGCCTCACAGCCCTATTGGTTGGTTTTTTGTGCGATTTAAGCGGGCTGTCGTGATAACACTTTCTATATGGCGTGGGTGAGCACGCTTTACGAATACCACTGTGATGCTCAGTCTATTTCGCTGCTCGGCACATTTTTATGCGACAAGCAGTTAAATCTGCTTAGAGATAATAGTGATCTTTCTCAGCCTCTTGATGTTTTTTTGGCTGACTAAAAAGTCGCTAATAACGATGAAAGTAAAAATATTATTCATAAAGCGGATACCCGCCGCTTTAAATCATTTCATTTCCATGTAAGTTAGTATCATTCCTATCCAACTCAAGTATTCATGACTACAAAAGTAGAGAAGGTTAAGATTAAAGGCGGCTCGACACTGGCCATTAAGTTTGGTTTTCTGGGGATCTTTGGGCTTTTAATCGGTATTGTGATGACTGTTTTAGGATTCGACGATGCCGAATCCCATCGCTTTAATTTTTTAAATCATACCCTAAGCGAATTGGGGACTTATGGTCATTCACCTTTTGCTGTGATCCTCAACGGGGGATTGTTTTTTGGCAGCTTAAGTCTCGTCTTTTATTGTTTGTCTTCGTTACAACAGGTGACATCTTTTTGGGGATATCCCTTTTTTATCAGTCTGGCATGCACTTTTTTAGCTTTAGCGAGCGTGGGATTATTTCCGGTGAACGTGTATCACTTGCACGTTTTAGGGCTGAAATGGTTTTTCTATCTGGGAAGTTTAAGTGCGATTTTCTACTTAGCTTTAGTTTTTTTCGGCAAGTCTCATTTTGGTCGCTGGACTGGGTTGTTAGCCCTCATTGTGCTGTGCAGCATGATGACGTTTCTGTATGCGCCGCAATTGGATTTAGGTTTGACCGAAGGCGATAGGCCGTTTTATCAGGAGATGGTATTGCAGCTGCCGCGTCCTAGTTTGTGGTGGCCAGCCCTACTGGAATGGATAGGGCTGGGGAGTCTATTGTGCTGGACCACTGTGCTGCTTTTCAGTCAGTTACACTCCAACCAAGATCGAACTAGCCAAGATCGAAATAGTACTGGTTAAACTCATTCCTTAAGTTAACGTCGATGTTGGCTTAAATCTAGATTATGTTTCCCGCTCCGATTCTCACTTAGATTAAGCTCTGGCTCATGTTTAGGCCCAAGCTCAGTTTCTAGCTCAGTCTCATCTTCTGACTCAGACTCTGGCTAAGGCTCTGAGTCAGGCTAGGGATTCGCATGCACAGCAAGGCCTGCTTCTCCAAACCAGTAGCCGTTACACTGGGTTCTCTCTAGGTTCGCATCGCTGCTAATCGCAAAATGTTGAGCATTTTCAGGCGTGTTAATTGCATCGACCAAGGCATTGGCTGTGGTGATGCAGTCAAAACTACTGGGTGATACCCGAAACACATCCACCCCCATCTTTGCCATTGTCGTTATTTCACTGCGTAAATCTAAACAACTGGCGGATTGAGTTTGGATCCCATTGAGCCTGAGCAAAGGCTGCTGCTCTTGGGTTTGCGCGAGTAGCCCTTTGCTGTATTCACGGCACACTGTTTCACAATGATCTTTGGTGAGCTGTTTGTGCCTAGCGGTAAAGCAGCGCGCCGAATGAGCGAGGGGTAAATAGCCGTTGCCGAGCACTTCCACTTCAAATGACGGCTTTTGTTGGATCACTTGACTAAGCCAAGCTTTTGATAGCTCCACTGGCATCACAAACCTTTGCATCCCAAATCGCTGCAAAATGTCTAAACTAGCGCGATTGTAGTTATTGATACTCGCGCCGCAGACGAAGGGCAACTTATGTTCGTTGGCGAGATAGACCGCCGCCATATCGTTCGCTTCGACCATAAATTCGCCGTTATCGACTTGGCGTTTAAGCTCAGTGTATTCCGATGGCGCTTCGATTAACGCCAGCGTTGAAATCACCACTTCTTTACCCGCCTGCTTGAGCATTTGCGCCAGCTCTAGATAATCGCCCCATTTGAGTTCGCGTCTGCGACTGCAGACGGCCTCGCCTAAATACACTAAGGGGATTTGACTCGCGGCGACTTGCTGATAAAAATCAGTGACCTGTTGTTTTTGCCAGCAATACAACAGCGGGCCTAGGGAAATATGCATAACTTGTCCTTTGTTAATCTGGCGCTCTGTTCATTAACCTTTATTGCCAATCACGCTCATAGGCGCCAAGTGTGGTGATTTGACCCTCGGAGACTTTTGCAAGGGCTTGTTCCCAATGGGGTTGGTTTTGGCTTGTTGAGTACAGTTCTGGGTTATCCAGATAGGTGTCTATGGCTTGACGCCAAACTCTCGTGACTTGCTCAACATAGGCTGGGCTGCGTTGGCGGCCTTCGATTTTTAGCGACACTATGCCTGCCTTAGCGAGTTCGGGCAGTAAGCTTAAGGTATTTAAACTGGTTGGTGATTCGAGCAAATACTGCGGCGAATCTTGATCTTCCGTGATGTAACGGCCTTTACATACCACGGGATAACCCATCTGTTCATCGAGGGCTGATTTATCAATCAATACATCGTTGAGCAGCGTTAATCTGTTCTGTCCTTCTTCCTGCCAGCGCACGTGTTTTGCCGGTGAACAAGAGCCGCCAGTATTGGGCGATTGACCCGTCACATAGGATGACAGTTGGCAACGCCCTTCGGCCATGATGCATAGACTGCCGAAGGCGAACACTTCTAAATCCACTGGGCTGACTTTGGCAAGGTCACGCACTTGTTTCATGGATAACACCCGTGGTAACACGACTCGGGCGATGTTAAAAGCTTCTTTATAAAAGCTGAGCGCGCCCAGATTGGTCGCACTGGCTTGCACCGACAAATGCAGCGGCAAGTGTGGGTAATGTTGATGGGCATAATCGAGCAAAGAAAGATCGGCAACAATCAACGCATCCATTCCCAGTTTTGCGGCGAGATCGATGGCTTGATACCAACGGTGTTCTTCGCCCGGTTTTGGAAAGGTATTTAAGGTTAAAAAGATTTTCTTGCCGTGTTTTTGCGTGAGCTCAGTGGCTTCTTGCAACTTTGCGGGGGTGAAGTTTAATCCTGCAAACGAGCGCGCGTTGGTGTCGTCTTTTAGTCCTAGATACACTGCGTCGGCTCCGGCATGCAATGCCGACTTTAGCGAGGCCAGATTTCCTGCTGGACACAACAGCTCCATAGTGATGCTCCCGATAAAATGATAGCCGCTGAGTGTAGGTAAGATTGAATGGCGATGAATTGATTTAAAACAGGTTTAAGATCATAAAATTCCGATAAACTGGGATATATATGTTTTATTCTTGTAGGGTTCCCGCCATGTCCGCTGTTTTTTCCGCAAAAATCGCTCAGCAACTTTTAGAATTCACCCCAAAAGCCATCGGCTTTCCCCTCGCTAAGATGCCTTTTAGTTTCAAAGCGAAAGCCATCAGCCAATTACTTGGGCTGTTACTCGCCGAACAAGCGGCAGACGATGAACTCGGATTTCTGACTGATAAATGGGTTGCGATTCGAGTGGAAGACTTAAACCTGGCCTTTGAGGTGAGTTTTAATGGCAAGTGGCAAGTCAGAGAGTTGACCGACGCGCAGGTGAGCTTTAGTGCCAATTCGGCTGAACTAGTGTTAGTGGCAGCAGCAAAGGAAGATCCTGATACGCTATTCTTCCAGCGTAAGTTGAGTATTGAAGGCGATACAGAATTAGGGCTCGAAGTGAAAAACTTGCTGCTCAGCATCGAATTTGCCAGTATGCCGACCCCAATTCGCCTTAGCGTTGAAAAGCTCGCCGCTGTGATCGAGCGTCTGCAACTCGAAGCCAAACCAACGGTTATTCTCGCTAAGTCTCCAAGTTATTAATCAAGCTATTAATGCTACTTAGCGAGATAGCCTTCTGAATAAACCACTAAAAAGCCCACTCAGTTGTTACCTTAGTGGGCTTGAGTTTGATTCAAAACTCACTGAACCGATTCACTCGCTAGTAGCTTGCACTCAGTTGAACGCCCGAGTAATTAGCATAACCACGTAACATCACATGGTAAGTTCCCGCTTGAGTCACGGTAATCGAACAGCTTTCATTGTTACCATTTTTATAGGGGCGACAATCATAGCTGGTGGTCGTTGGGATTGTCCCTGCTTTGACATACAGATCCACGTCGCCAGTGCCGCCACTGGTGGCAATATTCAGCTGGCTATTGGCAGGGACGACGATTTTATACAGGGCTTCAGTTGCCGTTGCTCCGCTCAAATTCGTGACAGGTACGCCATTGGTTAAGCAGTTCGCATCGGTACAATTTCCGCCGCCATTAAGGTTGTAGCTGGCGGTAAGCTGGGCGTTAGCATAATTGTTATAGCCTTGGACCATCACATACCAACGACCCGCCGCAGGTGCGGTGAAATTACAGCTCTCATTGTTACCATTTTGATATGGGCGGCATTGATAGCTGGTCGTCGTCGGTTTTTGTCCTTGGCTGACATAAATATCCGCATCGCCAGACCCCCCCGCGAGGTTGATGCCTAAACTGGCCGCATTTGCGGGGACATCAATGTAGTAATAAGTTGCTGAACCTGTGGCTCCGCTGATCGCGATACCCAGATTATTTTGCAGCTGAGTCTCGTCAACGGGGCAATTATTACCACAGCCACCATCATCGCTTGCAAGTGAAAACAGTAACTTATTCGGTGAGCCTGTCTTAGCATCTGTGACTTTGCCCGAAGTGGCGCGCGTCTTGAGTAAGTTAGTCACCTGTGCGGGTGAGAGGTTAGGATTTTCATCTAAGTATAATGCCGCGACGCCTGCCACATGGGGGGAAGCCATTGAGGTGCCACTAATGGTATTAGTCGCTGAATTTGAGGTATACCAAGAAGAAGTTATGCTCGAACCGGGCGCATAGATATCAAGGCAAGTCCCGTAGTTAGAAAAACTCGAGCGGGAATCGTTACTGGTGGTTGAACCGACAGTGATGGCATCCGCGGCACGAGCAGGTGAATAGTTACAGGCGTTACTATTGTCATTGCCGGCCGCGACGACGAAGGTGATCCCCGCAGCTACGGCGGCATTGACGGCATCATCTGTGGCTTGGGAGGCGCCGCCACCTAAACTCATGTTCGCGACGGCGGGACCAGAAGCATTGTTTTTCACCCAGTTTATCCCAGCAATCACGCCAGAGTTACTGCCAGAACCTGAACAGTTGAGCACTCTGACACCCACTACATTGACGTTTTTTGCGACACCGTAGGTTGAGCCACCAATCGTCCCCGCCACATGGGTACCATGGCCGTTACAGTCAGTCGCGTCGTAATCATTATCGATAAAGTCATAGCCACTGCTTGCGCGGCCGCCGAACTCATTGTGGGTATTTAGCACGCCAGTATCGATAACAAAGGCGGTCACACCTGAGCCATCGTAATCCGTGTGATAGTTGTTATCCAATGGCAAGTTGCGTTGATCGATTCTGTCTATGCCCCAGGTCGGACTCGGTTGGTCCGCATTGGCTTCCATCATGGGCGTTACCGACATCACTTGATCTTGTTCTACGTACTTCACGTTTGGATCTTTAAGCAGTGCTTTAACTTGTTGGGCACTGGCATTGACGAGTACACCGTTGAGCACATTGCCAAAGTTTTTCATCACTCTGACATCATATTGATTGACTAAACTCTCGGCTTGTTGAACCGCGAATTCAGCTATGGTGTTGTTATTACTTAGATTAAGAACACTTGGGGTATTGAATACAACGATGTAAGTATCTTTGATGGCTTTAGATTGCGGCACATTGACCATAGTGGCTTGGTATTCATTAGCGTTAACAGGGAAGTAAGCAAGTCCAGTTGCGACTGCGACTGCTATTAAATGTTTCTTATGCATGTTGAACTCCATTTTCTTTTTATGTCTCCACGGACTTCGAGACATAATCCAATGTAGAAGGTATTTTCAACCTGCCCAGTTTAATGCTTAAGGCTTAGCTCATTCATAAAATTAAAATGTAACACTTGATTTACAATTGAGGCGTGAATGAGTTTGTACAGGAATGATGATTGAGTCGTACAAATAAGCGTCAAAATAATAACTCTCAATCCATTAAAGTGACACAGCTTGCAAAAATGGTGATTTATCAAGCGACATTATGTCTTGAACTATAAATTGTGAAGAAGGGATAAATACCGTCTGTTAGTTTTTTGACAGACAGAACTAAACCAGTGTCAGTCTAAAGTAGTGTTTTTATCAAGCTGTAATTAAATGCTCGGGTTTATGCGCTTAAATGGTTTTACATACTGTTTATATGCATGTCTGTTGCATTGTTTTAGGCGGGGATGAGGGCGGATTTGACCGAGAGGTTAGATTACCACTCGGTCTGGGATGTGATTAAGCTTTTTGCGTTAGCACGGCAAATTTCACTAACAGCTCGTCGTTGGATTCGACGCGGTTTGGATCTGGGTCGATGCAATCAATTGGGCAGACAGACACGCAAGTCGGTTTGTCGTAATGCCCCACGCATTCGGTGCAGCGGTCGGGATCGATTTCATAGATCTCTTCGCCCATAGTGATGGCCTGATTAGGACACTCAGGCTCACACATGTCGCAGTTGATGCAGCTATCGTCGATCAGTAATGCCATGACCTTAACCTAGTTCATGTGGGTTGCGCGTATCCTGACCTTGGGGCAGGTTACGCAGCAAAATACCGTGGCTCAAATCGACTTCTTTGGGCACGGGCAGATACACAGTGTGCCCAGAACCTAAGCCCGCTGCAACCGCTTCAGCCTTGCGATTTTCAAGTTGTTCAATCGTCAGACTGATATTGCCCTGCGGCGTCATCAGCTCGACACTATCGCCAACGGAAAATTTGTTCTTCACTTCGATTTCGGCCAATCCCGCAAGGTTACGTTTACCCGTTAGTTCACCCACAAATTGTTGGGTGTCACTGACTGAGTAGCCATAGTCATAATTTTGGTATTCATCATGCACATGGCGACGCAAAAAGCCTTCGGTATAACCACGGTGGGCTAGGCCTTCTAATTGATTCATTAGGCTGCGGTCGAAATCTTTACCCGATGAAGCATCTTCAATCGCGCGGCGATACAACTGTGCTGTGCGGGCGACGTAATAGAAAGACTTAGTGCGGCCTTCAATTTTAAGTGAGTCTATGCCCATTTGGGTTAGGCGCTCAACGTGTTGAATCGCACGTAAGTCCTTAGAGTTCATGATATAAGTACCATGCTCATCTTCAAAGGCTGGCATGTATTCGCCGGGACGATTGGCTTCCTGTAGTAGGTAGATTTGATCCGTGGGCGCACCCGCACCTAAAGTTGTCGGCGTTTCGATTTGTACTGCATTAGGCATGGCAATGATGTCGCCGCTGTCGTTTTGCTGCGCTTCATGTACGTCGTATTTCCAGCGACAAGCATTGGTGCAGGTGCCTTGGTTTGGATCGCGTTTATTGATATAACCCGAGAGTAAACAACGGCCTGAATACGCCATACACAGGGCGCCATGAACAAATACTTCGAGTTCTATATCTGGGCAGCGTTGACGAATTTCTTCGATTTCATCTAAGGATAATTCGCGCGACAGGATCACGCGCTTGATGCCTTGGGTTTGCCAAAACTTGACCGAGGCCCAGTTGATAGCATTTGCCTGTACGGATAAATGCACCACTTGATCGGGAAACGCTTCACGTACCATCATGATTAAACCCGGATCGGACATGATCAGCGCGTCTGGCTTCATCGCCACTACGGGTTCCATGTCCTTGATATAGGTTTTCAGCTTGGCATTGTGGGGCGCTATGTTGCTTACAACATAAAGTTTTTTACCCAGCGCATGGGCTTCTTGTATGCCTGTGGCAAGGTTTTCCATTTTGAAGTCATTGTTACGTACCCTTAGGCTATATCTCGGCTGACCGGCATACACGGCATCTGCGCCATAGGCAAAGGCGTAGCGCATGTTTTTCAGGGTTCCAGCTGGAGACAGCAGCTCAGGTTTAAACATAATCACTCTCAAATTAGTTAATAAAATCGATGAATAAATGACGCAGTGCGCGGGGGCGGGATTTTACACAATGAAAGTAGGGTTATGCAAATTGCCCTTACTAACTTTAGTGGTACTTCACATTTTACGAATATAGCGAGTTTAGCTTTGATCAAGCCGCGAGAAATATTTTAGCTCTGGTGATGATTGATGCAGAAGATTACGGCCGATAATTAAGCCAAAATTGATAACGCAATCATACAATTTATTAACGTCAGTTGCTTTTTTCTACGTATTGAATGACGGTCAGCTGATATACTCCAACTATCCAATGTTCATGTTTACAGATTGATGGGAGCTAAGATGTCTACCGAACATCTACTGTTAGTCAGTTTATTAAAAAAACTAAAAGATGATGCCTTAGTGCTACCGACGTTGCCGGAAGTGGCGATGCGGGTGCAAGAAGTGGTCGGACGCTCCGATGCGAGCCTTAAACAAGTGGCTGAAGTGATCGGCCAAGATGCGGCGATTTCTGCCCGTATTATTAAGGTGGCCAATAGCGCTTTATATAGCCGAGGCGTTCCTGCTGAAAGCATTAACAGTGCGGTTTCACGCATTGGTTTAATCCAAATTAAAAGCATCGCGACTTCGGTGGCGATGGAGCAATTGTTCATTTCCACCAATGAAATGGTGTGGGAAGTCATGGATGAAGTGTGGCGCACCTCAATCGATGTGACCGCAGCCGCCTGTGCCATGTTGCAGATGTATAATAAACGTCATTCAAGTAGTCGATTAAATTTCGACACCTTAACCTTAGCTGGACTCGTGCATAACATTGGCGCCTTGCCTGTATTGACGGAAGCCGAGGCTAATCCACATTTATTTACTAGCATTGATCAATTGCGCGCGCTCGTTCGTAAAATGCAGGGACCATTAGGCCGTGCTGTGTTAAAGAGTTGGGATTTTTCTACCGAAGTGATGGAAGTGGTAGAGCGCTGGGCCGATTTACCTTATCTGCCCGACCATGTTACTTACCTCGACTTTATCCGTGCAGCGGCCTTCTATACCGGTGAGCTACGGGCAGGTACAGAGTTAGAACAACGTCTTGGTGTGTTTGTCGCCCGCGGGTTACCCGTGACAACCGATGATTTAGCCAGTGATGAGTTTATGGAAAAATTCCATTCAATTAGAGAAAGTTACCAATAATCGTTAGGCCTAAATGGAACTCAAATGGCACGTGAACACTGAATTGCAGTGCCATTTGATAATAAGCTTACGCGGTAAAGCAGAGGCCAAGGTATGTTCGAAATCGGGTTAGTCGTTGCTTCGCTCATTTTATTGATATTTTCATTGTATATATTGCAGGCAAAATATAGGTCGCTACGGTCACAACAAAAGTTTTTAGCACAACTTTGTACCCAATTAGAGCAACAAAAGATTGAGCGCCAAGCTTTAGACATTGGCATTGTTCCCCAAGAGTTTGCACCTCTGTACCATACCTTAGATGAGTTATTAAAGGCCTTACCCGTAAGTGTGGGTAAGGATAAACTGACAGGGCTGGTGAATCGCGTTGGCTTGAAACGTACGCTGGCCTCTATGATGCCACTGACTCAAGGGACGCTAGTGCTGATTGATATTTATCGATTTCGTTATGTAAATGATCTCTTTGGGTTTGTGTTTGGCGATATCCTATTAAAACAATTTGCGGAACGGTTAAACAGCTTAAGTTTATCTCCAAGATTAATCGCACGGCTCAATGGTGATGAATTTTGCCTATATTACGAGCAAGCGTTGACTGAGGAGCAATTAGTCCATTTGAGAGGCCGTTTGCAGGTGCCTTTTAGCATTAAGAACACGCCAGTCAGCGTTAAACTTCAAATCGGTTGTGTGCATTTACAAGAACACCACGCCGATACGAGCCAGATGTTACGTCGCGTCGATTTGGCGCTGAAGAAAGCCCGCCACTCTCGTAGCGCGATTGCTTACTATGCCGAGAATGATGATATTCAACAGTTAAGAGAACTGAGAATTATCGATAGCTTGCCCAAAGGTTTACAACGCAATCAAGTGTATATGGTGTATCAAGCGAAACAGGATATTGCGACGGGACGGTGTTTTCAGGTTGAAGCCTTGATGCGCTGGGAGCACGACGAGCTTGGGGTTATTTCTCCTGGCGAGTTTATCCCCTTAGCCGAATATGCTGGCATGATTGATTTAGTGAGCCAATGGGCACTCGACCAAGTGTTAGCGCAGCAGGCAAAATGGCGCGCGGCAGGAATACAATTGTGCGTCGCAGTCAATCTATCAACACGGGATCTCGATAGTGAAACCTTGCCCCAAGAAATTGCGGCGAGATTAGCTTATTACCAGCTTCCACCCGAATCTTTAATGATTGAAATTACCGAAAGTACTTTAATGGCGGATTTAACTAAGGCGGTCGAAACCTTAGATAAAATTCGTGCGTTAGGGGTTAGGCTCGCGATTGATGATTTTGGTACCGGTCATTCTTCATTGGCTTATTTGAAGCATCTACCCGTTAATGAAGTCAAAATCGATAAAGCCTTTTTAAAGGATCTTGAGCAAGATAAACCATCGGAATATATCCTCGAAGCCAGCATCAATATTGCTAAAAAA
This sequence comes from Shewanella vaxholmensis, assembly GCF_031932135.1. Lineage (NCBI taxonomy): Bacteria > Pseudomonadati > Pseudomonadota > Gammaproteobacteria > Alteromonadales > Shewanellaceae > Shewanella > Shewanella vaxholmensis. The sequence goes on along the minus strand of NZ_JAUOEV010000028.1, from coordinate 56,716 downwards.
TTAGGTTATGAAGTCACAGTCGAAGGGATCGAAACCCTTGAGATCAGAGATAGGCTGGTCGCTATGGGCGTCGATACCCTACAAGGTATGTATTACGCTAAACCTATGCGTGCCGCCGAACTTGAAATGAATTGGGCTAAGCTGCATCACATTTAAATCTGCCATTCATTAAACCAACTCTGAGTAATGTTAGACCCAGTAAATCCGACACCAATTAACGTTAGGGCAGCTTTAATGAGTCGTTGCTCGCCCCATTCCTATGGGGCTCTAACGATATTCATTATCGCTTTAGTCAAATCGCCCGTATTAGTTTTGCACCTTTGAGGCAAAACCTTGGCTTAAAACGGCGATTAACTCCGCTGGCATAGGCGCTAATTGGCGAGCTTGATTCATGCACACCATTTCAATGGTGGCGGTGACGGCAGGCTTTTTACCTTGTGGGCGCCAAATCTCCTGCTGCCACACAGTGCGGTACTTGCTCTCAAAGTAAAACTGAGTGCGTACATCGATGATATCGGCAAATTCCACCCCCTCATGGCACAGCATATCGCTACGATACACAGCAAAACCCAGCTGGTTTTGTTGCCACAAGGCACTTAAACGCTCCGCACCAATTACATGCTCACGGGCACGCTCGAAGTATTTCAAAAAGTTGGGGTGATACACCACGCCAGAAAAATCAGTATCTTCATAGTAGATTTGCACTGGAAAGGAAAAGGTCGGGCTAAATTGCGGCATGGGGTTAAGGTTATTCTAGGGAGTATTATGGCGCATTAGTTTAGCGGCTTATCTCTTTAAACAAAAGTAAGCCCGTGATCAATCTGTGAACAACTCATATTCAAGAAATATCACGCTAATCAGGCAGTAAAATCGCACTATCGTGCCTAACTCATTAATCCCTTCCTATACTGATAGCTGGAATACCTTTCTTATGTTGATTTGCTAGGTTGAGAGCTTCATATGAGCGAAATAAAAAAATCAGAAATATTGACCGAAAGTGGCACAAATGAACTCGAGATTATTGAGTTTCATCTGCATAAGATTCTCCCTAACGGCGGCCATAAAGTCTGTCATTACGGGATCAATGTCGCCAAAGTGCGGGAAGTGATTCGGGTGCCAGAAACCTCCGACTATCCCAATGCACAACCGCATATGGTGGGGGTGTTCTCGTTGCGAGAAAAGCTGATCCCTTTAGTCGATCTTGCCGGTTGGCTTGGCATATCGACACCGGAGGATTTAACCCATAAGGTCGTTATCGTCACTGATTTTAATAAGATGATTAATGGCTTCTTAATTGATAGTGTTCGCAGCATTCATCGGGTGTCGTGGGAGCAAGTTGAATCGCCGAGTCAGTTTTTAGAAGCGGGTGAAAATGATTGTGTCGTTGCCGTGGTTCGCCGTGATGGTATGCTGATTATGATATTGGATTTTGAGAAGATTATTGCCGATATCAATCCTGAACTGAGTATGGATAAGTACGATGTCACGCTCGATAGGAGTGTGCTGATTAATGACAAAATGCTGGCCAAACGTGAAGCGAAAACGATTTTAATCGTTGATGACTCTGCCTTCATTCGCAAAATGATCGAAAATACGCTCCGTAGCGCAGGTTACAACATTATTACCGCCAAAGATGGTGGTGATGCTCTTGAAATGCTAATGGAATTTGAGAGCCTGGCTGAGCAAGATAATGCCTCTATTTCTGATTTTGTCAGTGCTGTTATCACGGACGTTGAAATGCCTCGCATGGATGGGATGCATCTGGTTAAACGATTAAGAGAATCCAAGGCATACCAACAAATGCCGATTGTGATGTTTTCTTCCCTAATGAGTGAGGATAACCGCACAAAGGCGATGGCATTGGGGGCAAATGACACTATTACTAAACCCGAAATTGGCCGTATGGTCGGTATGATAGATAAATACGTATTCGAAGAGTAATGCTATTTCATTGCGCTGCGATCTTTGAGTATCAAATACTTAGTACTAAATATGTGAATCGTAGCTACCAGCGTCTTGAGAGATTCTTCAATGACAAACGATATAAAAGTAAAAAGCCATATTCACCGAAGCGAATATGGCTTTTTTGTAGGGTAAACTTCGCGACTAGCGGATGATCATTTGATCGCGCTCAGGTCCAACAGAAACCATGCTAACGCGCACACCCATTAGGGCTTCAATACGTTCAACATAGTGTTGCGCTGCCACTGGCAGGCTCTCGAAGGTGCGACAACCGGTAATATCTTCGCTCCAGCTTGGCATTTGCTCATACACTGGGCTCAACGCGGCAGTTTGTGGCCAAATTGGGTTCTCAGTGTGCTCACCTTCATAGGCAACACAGATTTTCAGATCTTTCATGCCTGACAGGCAATCAATCTTAGTTAGGGCAATTTCAGTTGCCGCTTGCAGCTCAACACCATTACGGGTGGCAACAGCATCGAAGTAACCCATGTCACGTGGACGGCCTGTGGTTGCACCAAATTCATTGGCGTTTTCACGGAAGGCGTCTTGCTCTTCCATAGCTGTCACTAAAGTGCCAGTACCCACAGATGAGCTAAAGGCTTTCGCCACAGCAATCACGCGCTCAGGGCGCAGCGCAGGTAAACCGCTGCCGATACCTGCGTAAGCCGCAGTCACGTTTGATGAAGTAGTATAAGGATATTCGCCGTAGACTAAGTCGCGGCCAGCACCTAATTGCGCTTCAAACAGTAAGCTTGCATCTTGTTTTTGTAATGCTTTTAATGGCTCAGTCACATTGCAAATAAATGGACGCCATGGCGCAGTCACTTCTAATAACCATGCAGTCATTTCAGCGGCAGTTTGATTAAAATCACAGCTTGGATAAAGTGCCTTTAATTGTGGCATTTTCCAGTCGAGCATAAATTGAATACGTTCTTGCAGCACTTCAGGTTGGTTTAACCAACCGACTAAAATGCCTTTTTTCATCACGCGATCACCATAGGCAGGTGCAATTCCTTGACGGGTTGAACCATAGGCTAAATCGCCAAGACGTTGTTCTTCTAAGGTATCTTCTAATGCATGTAAAGGTAAGCACAGGGTCGCACGGTCAGAAATGCATAATTTGACTTCAACACCTGTTGCTTGTACTTCAGCAATTTCAACGCTGAGCTTTTCTGGGCTGATCACCATGCCAGGGCCCAATACTGCAATGCAGTTAGGGTTGAAAATGCCACTCGGTAATTGGTGTAATTTAAAGGTGCCATAGTCGTTGACTACGGTATGTCCGGCGTTGTTACCGCCTTGAAAGCGAATACTGGCAGCGGCATCCGCGGCTAAATAATCTACGATGCGGCCTTTGCCTTCATCACCCCAATTTGCACCCACAACCACGATCGACGGCATAACAACATCTCCTCATTGATTAAGACGCTATGCTAGACCCGTCATTTGAATAAGAGAAATTAATTATGGTTATCATCTCAATAAGGATTTCATATATCATTGGCTATAATTAACGCGAATACACAGTAAAAGGGGGTTTTATGCTCGATATCCATTGGTTAAAGACCTTTGTGACTTTGGCTGAACATAAGCATTTTGGCAAAGCGGCCACGGCGCTGCACATGACACAGCCCAATGTTAGCTTGCATATTAAGCAGTTAGAGCAAAGCACTCGAGTCAAGCTGATTGACCGCAATCCTTTTCGATTAACGCAAGCGGGATTTCGCCTGTTAGAGAGCAGTCAGAAGACGTTAATGGAGCTGCAAATTTGTCAGGCGGACCTCAATGCGATTAATGACCTTAGCCAAGGCACCTTGACCATTGCCGCCAGCGACATTATTTCGCGGTTATTGTTGATCCAGCCGTTTCAGCTTTTTAAGGCGGAGTTTCCGGGGATCGATTTCTCGCTGCTCAATACCACATCATCCCAAGCTTCTGAACTGGTGAAAAATGCTGAGGCCGATTTAGGGTTTGTGATCGCGCAAAAGGAGAGTCAGCCGCTGCATTTTACTGAGTTACAACAGATAAAATGGTGTGCAATAGGGGACAATTTACAGCAATGGCAGCAGGCAAACCTCTCTGTGGATACGCCCTTGGCTGAGCAACCGACGTTGATTTTACTGGGCCATGATACGCGAACCCGTGAATTGCTCGATCCCGCACTGCCGTCGCTGAATTTGCCGAATTACAGGATTATGGAGGTGGGCAGTGTGGACGCGCAAATCGATTGGGCCGAGGCGGGGTTTGGGGTAGCGATCGTGCCGGAGTTTTCGGTTTATACTAAGGCTAATTTGACTACTAAAGTCACCCCTTTACCGCAATTCCCCACAACCAGTTTGGGTTATATTGTGCGCCAGAATCAGATCCTGTCTAAGGCCATCAAGCAGCTATTATATTGGGTGAATCAAGAGATCATTCGCTCGCAGCGATAGGGGATTAGTCAGCGACTAAGAGTAATTTTTCGTATTGGCCTGTGGCTTTTAGCAGTGATAAGCCCGCGTCGAGTTGGGTCGCTAAGGTCTGCGCCTGTGGGTTTTCCTTCGAGAATGCCAAAAAAATATCGCTGCTGTGGTTAGCAAATACTGGAATGACATCATCATCCACGCCCATTTTTTTTAGGTTCTCCTTGGCGACTAAGTCAAACATCAATGCGGCATCTATGCGGCCAATCAACAATAAATTGATTAGCTGCTGCTGATTAGCGACGGTGACGATATTGAGCTGTTGCTGTTTGACTAACTTGGGAAAATCATCGCCATACTCATAGCTTTTAATCACCCCAATAACCGTGCCTTTAGGTAGCGCCCATTTATTATCAGCCAAAATAGGCTTCTGTTTCTTTTGATAAAAAGATGCGGTGGCGATAAATAATGGGGTTTTACCGAAGATGAAGCGCTGTTCGGTGCTGTTCTCGCGAGTGACGTTAAATACCCCGTCTACGGCGCCTTTTTCCGCCATCATTAAGGCGCGAGAATAGGGCACGACTAAGCTATTTACTTCAATATGCGATTGTTTAAAGGCGGCTTGGATTAAACGATGGGAAATGCCTTGGCCAAATTGATTGGCAAAGGGCGGCCAACTGTCTTCTGCGGCTAAGGTTATCGCCTGAGGCTGCGATTCTGCGGGCACGGCATTGCTTTCTTGGGCGAATGCCATGTTGTAAGTCATGGATGCGAGTAATAAAACGATGCTAAGTATCAATGCTGATGGCAAATTTAATGCCTGCTGCATCCTGAGCTTCACTCTGTTCCCTACACGCATTTTGCTGCCATCTCCCTGCTTAATATATGGCTTTTATAGCATAAAGAATTATATCTAGACTAATGATTTGAATATTAATTATTGATAGCGAGTACTTTTGTGATGTTTATAGGATATTTCAACAACCTCAGTTCACTGTGTGCGGATCGTTTACTGTGTTTACCATATTTAAGTGGGATTTTGCGCTGGGCAACGAATGAACAGGCTTAGCATTTTTGCTAAGTAGAAGAAATTGAAATGGATAGGTTTCAAAACTGCCATCAAACGAACCGCTAAAGTGCTTAGTGAGGTTCGTTTGATGGTGTGTTGTGTTGATGTTAGCTGGGCTATTTGACCTTAGTGGCTTGCATCGTAAACCAAGTCTTATAGGGCTGATACTTGTCATAGCACCAATGGAATAGGGTGCTGTAGAAGAAGAAAAAGATCAAAAAAACCGCTTCTAAGCCCATGTCTGCCAACCAGCCTATCTGTAAAAACCAAGCGATGGTCGGTATGCTAATGAAAATAAGTCCCCCTTCAAATCCAAAGGTATGCAGTATTCGGGTTTTTAAAGTGCGTTGCTCTCGATTTGCCCCAATTACCCTGTCGAATCCTAGGTTGTAGAAGTAGTTCCACACCACGGTATAAAGACTCAAAGCGATACCGACTATGACAAGCTCACTGGTTCCCTTGCCTGATATGAGGGCAGAAACGGGAATAATAATCGCGAGTGCAATCGCTTCAAAGAGTAAGGCGTTAAAGATACGTTCTGTCGTTTTCATGGCTATTTCCCATTCATTCAATGTGACTATGGCCATATTTTATCTAGTATAGGGATAAGTAATAATTAGATAGTATCGGTAAAAGCGATATGTTTAGTCTCGAACAACTCGAAGCCTTTATGGAAACCGTAGAATCTGGTTCATTTTCGAATGCCGCAAGGCAACTTAAGAAAGCACAATCCGTGGTTAGTCAGCATGTGATGAATCTTGAAATTGACTGTGGAGTTGAGTTATTTGACCGTTCGGGTCGTTACCCAGTATTAACGGCCGTAGGCAGTAAATTACTGCCCTACGCAAGAGCGACGATTCTTCAACATAGAAGGCTCAAACATACCGCCTTATCGCTTTTTGGTAGTCAATCTTCAGAAGTGTGCCTTGCGATGGATGAAGGCATTCCGATACAGAGAATATCTGAAATCATTCAGTTGTTAGAAAGTGATTTCCCTAATATCGAACTTGAGTTTCTCAGTGCCTCAAGCATAGATATTATCGACATGGTACATTCGGGAAGAGCATCTACAGGACTGATTTTTAGCGAATTATCTATGCCAAGTAGTATAGATTTTGAGAGTATTGGTGTGATTGAATTCGATCTGTATGTGGCGAGTTCGCATCCCTTAGCGAAATCAGTTGCACCGAACATGGACTCATTGCGACTGTATCGACAATTATGCATCCGCTCACGTAATACTAAAACCAGTAGTTTTCAGCAGGCGTTCAGTCCTGATGTTTGGTATGCCGATAACTATTATGTGTTATTGGAGCTCGCATTACAGGGCCATGGTTGGTGTCTGTTGCCAGAGCATATGGCATCCAGCTCAGTTTCATCGGGTAACTTAACTCGGGTCCCCATAGAATTTGAGCAGATAGGCTGGTATGCAAACGTCGATGTGATCCAGCATCAAGATAAAAGCAGCCTGCCATTATTGAAACGACTCAGGCAACTGTTTAGAGAGCTCTTGGTTGGACAGAAGTAAATGGTTGGACAGAAATAAAGCAAAGCATGAATAAACCCCCAGTTAAGTGAGGACTCAACTGGGGTTTATTGTTTGTGCGCATTAGGATTTGTGCATTAGGATTTATGGATCAGGACTCATCATTGCGCGGAAAGTTAGCGAGCACTAGCTCGGCGACTTTGCGTAATTCATTCGGGCAAATCCCACTGGTCGCTTGTACGGCCATGCCTTGCAAAACTGTGCCGACATAACGGGCAAGCAGTAACGGCTCGGCATCTGCGGGCAAATCCCCTTCATCTTTGGCGCGTTGCAATCTTTCGCACAGAGCGATTTCACCGTCGCGGCGACGATTAATCAAGGTATCTTTAATCGCTTGCCCTGCTTCACTGCAGGTTAATGCCCCTTGAACAATCAAACATCCCTGCGGATGGCTTTTATCCACCAAAGAGCTCGCGGCCCCGAGCAGCATTGACTCAACCACTAGATAGGCGGTTTTCTGCTCCAGCGCGGGATAGAAAAACGCACAGGGGCGTTGTTCATATAATTCTATCGCTTTGAGAAATAACTGTTCTTTATTGCCGAAGGCGGCATAAAGGCTTGGCTTATTAATGCCCATAGCTTGGGTTAAATCGGTTAACGATGTACCTTCAAAACCTTTGCGCCAGAAGACTTCTAAGGCTTTGGCTAATGCATCGTCAGTGTCGAAGGCACGTGGGCGACCTACACAGGGCGTCTGGGTGACGGTTGACATCATTAGGCTCCTCAATTCTCAATTGCCCCTAGGATAGACATGGGTTTAGTCCGTGTCCAGCCACACTTGCTGACTGATGACAGACTAAGGGGATTTGTCTACTTAGTCATCCAAGGTGTCACCTAAGTTCAGCATTCAATCCGTGTCAGTCAGCGTTCGCCTCAATATTCATAAAAATGCTTTGAAGATCAAACTTGTGGCTTTCCGCCTAAGGGCGCATTGCAAAGTAAAGGTCAGTGCGCGCTTTTAATTTAATACCAGTCGGTACATAAATTTGTTGACAGAGTCATTTTACGCTATATATTACCGTCCAGTACAGAATATTTTTTACCAGTCGGTATTTAAATGTGTGTGGTTCGAACAGCGTGACATGCTCGCCACTTTGAGGATAGTAATATGAAGAGCAATAAACCCTTACGAATAATGATGTTAACGGCAGTGGCCGCTTTCGTTCTGTCAGCTTGTGGTGAGCAAACAGCGCAGCAGGGGCCAGCACCAAGTGCGCCTATGGTGGATGTCGCCCAAGTATTGCATGAGCGAGTGACCGAATGGGACGAGTTTACCGGCCGTTTACAGGCGCCAGAAAGTGTCACCCTTATCCCGCGTGTATCTGGATATATCGACTCAGTGAATTTTAAAGAAGGCGCCTTAGTGAAAAAAGGCGACGTGTTATTCCGCATCGACCCGAGCGTATTTGAAGTGGAAGTGGCCCGGTTAAAAGCAGATCTTGCTAGCGCTATCTCTGCTGAGCAACTGGCCACAAATGACTTCGAACGAGCCCATAAATTGTTTGACCAAAAAGCGGTGTCTGCCGAGTTACTCGATACCCGTGAGTCAAACAAACGTCAAACCGCGGCTGCAGTGGCTTCGGTGAAAGCGGCCCTGATGCGCGCCGAGCTTGATTTAGCTTATACCCAAGTGCAAGCGCCGATTGATGGTCGCGTGTCCTACGCGAATGTCACCGCGGGCAATTATGTCACTGCAGGGCAGAGTGTGCTGACCAGTCTAGTCTCTACCGCCAGCATGTATGCGTATTTTGATGTGGATGAGCAAACCTATCTTAAATACGTGAAATTAACGGCCGAGAAGAAACGTAATGATCCCCGCGCTGGCGACAACCCTGTGTACATGGCCTTAGCCAATGAGCGTGATTATCAACATATCGGCATGGTCGACTTTGTGGATAATGCGATGGATAAACAGACCGGTACCATTCGCGTGAGAGCCTCTTTTGACAATGAAGACAATAGCTTATTGCCTGGCTTGTTTGCTCGTCTTCGCACCGCAGGTAGTGGCGCTTATGAAGGTATCTTGATTGACGATAAAGCCGTTGGCACAGATCTGAATAATAAGTTTGTGTTAGTGGTGGGCGCCGATGGTTTAGTTGAATATCGCGGCGTGACCTTAGGCGAAAAAGTCCAAGGACTGCGCATCGTGACCCAAGGTTTGATGGCCGAAGATAAGATCGTCGTCAACGGTATGCAGCGCGTGCGTCCTAAGATGCAAATTGATCCGCACATGGTTGAAATGGTCGACAGCGACAAGCTCGAAGCATTACGCCAAGCCCAGTTAATCCTAGATAAAAACCAAGATACTTTGACGGCGCAAGCGGTCGAAACGGCTAGCCGCGGTTAAGGAATAGAACACCATGTTATCGCAGTTTTTTATTAAAAGACCGATATTTGCAGCCGTACTCTCACTGCTGTTTTTTATCACAGGGGCGATTGCTGTTTGGCAACTGCCGATCACTGAATACCCTGAAGTTGTGCCGCCCACAGTCGTGGTGACCGCTAACTACCCAGGCGCTAACCCTAAAGTGATTGCCGAAACCGTGGCTTCGCCGCTGGAGCAGGAAATCAACGGCGTCGAAGACATGTTGTACATGTCATCGCAAGCGACGTCCGATGGACGCATGACCTTGACCATCACCTTTGCCATTGGCACGGATGTGGACAGGGCGCAAACCCAAGTGCAGAGCCGAGTCGATCGCGCTATGCCGCGTCTGCCACAGGAAGTGCAACGCTTAGGCATAGTCACCGAAAAGTCATCGCCGGACCTCACCATGGTGGTGCATTTGCTGTCACCGGATAACCGTTATGACATGTTGTATTTGTCTAACTATGCGGCGCTGAACGTTAAAGATGAGCTCGCACGGATTAAAGGTGTGGGCGCGGTACGCTTGTTTGGCGCTGGGGAATACAGCCTGCGTATTTGGCTCGACCCGAATAAAGTCTCGGCGCTGGGTTTATCACCTGCGGACATTATTGCTGCCGTGCGTGAGCAAAACCAACAGGCGGCAGCGGGCAGTTTAGGTGCTCAGCCAAGTGGTAGTGCTGACTTCCAACTCTTAATTAACGTGAAAGGCCGTTTAACTGAACTGTCTGAATTTGAAGATATCATCATCAAAGTCGGTCAAAACGGTGAAGTGAATCGTTTGAAGGATGTAGCTCGTATCGAGCTGGGTGCGACAAGCTATGCGCTGCGCTCACTGCTGGATAACAAAGATGCCGTGGCGATTCCTGTGTTCCAAGCATCGGGTTCAAATGCGATTCAGATTTCCGATGATGTGCGCGCCAAAATGGCTGAATTGTCTAAAGGATTCCCCGAAGGATTAACGTACGAAATCGTTTACGACCCAACCGTGTTCGTGCGCGGCTCGATTGAGGCGGTGATGAAAACCTTGCTTGAAGCCGTGTTGCTGGTGGTGTTAGTGGTAGTGCTGTTCTTGCAAACGTGGCGCGCCTCAATTATTCCGCTGGTGGCTGTGCCTGTATCGTTAGTTGGTACCTTTGCCTTTATGCATTTGCTCGGCTTCTCGCTTAACGCACTGTCGCTGTTTGGACTCGTGCTCGCCATCGGGATTGTGGTGGACGATGCAATTGTGGTGGTCGAAAACGTCGAGCGTAATATTGCCGCTGGTTTAAGCCCAGTTGCGGCAACGCAAAAGGCGATGAAAGAAGTGACCGGCCCGATTGTGGCAACCACCTTGGTGCTGGCGGCGGTGTTTATTCCTACGGCGTTTATGAGTGGTTTAACCGGGCAGTTTTATAAACAGTTTGCCTTGACAATCACTATTTCGACCTTTATTTCGGCGATTAACTCACTCACTTTGAGTCCAGCATTATCCGCGTTATTGCTCAAGAGTCATGATGCGCCGAAGGATGGTTTAACCCGTCTAATGGACAAGTTGCTGGGTGGTTGGTTGTTCATGCCTTTTAACCGCTTATTTAGCCGTGCATCCGATGGCTATGGTTGGTTAGTGCGTAAAGTGATCCGTTTTGGCGGCATTATCGGCCTAGTGTATTTAGGCATGGTAGCGCTAACGGGCGTGCAATTTGCTCATACACCAACGGGTTATGTACCGGGTCAAGATAAACAGTATTTAGTGGCGTTTGCTCAGTTGCCCGATGCGGCTTCCCTTGAACGTACCGATACCGTGATCAAAAAGATGTCTGAGATTGCCCTTAATCACCCTGGTGTGGCGCACTCGATTGCCTTCCCAGGCCTTAGTATCAACGGTTTTACTAATAGTCCTAACTCAGGCGTTGTGTTTGTCGCGCTTGATGATTTTGAATTGCGTAAGAGTCCAGAGCTGTCGGCGAATGCCATTGCTGGACAATTGAATAAAGAGTTTGCTGGTATTCAAGACGCATTTATTGCCATCTTCCCGCCGCCACCTGTGCAAGGCCTCGGCACTATAGGAGGGTTCCGTCTGCAAATTCAAGACAGAGCCAACCTTGGTTATGAGGCCTTGTATCAGGTGACCCAACAAGTGATGTACAAGGCGTGGGCCGATCCTCAGTTAGCCGGAATTTTCTCTAGCTATCAGGTGAATGTGCCACAACTTGAACTGGATATTGATCGAACTAAAGCGAAACAGCAGGCAGTGTCGCTCGATCAAATCTTCCAGACATTACAAACCTATATGGGCTCGACCTATGTCAACGATTTCAATCGTTTCGGTAGAACCTATCAGGTGAATATGCAAGCCGATGAGGCGTTCCGTCAAAGCCCGCAGCAGATAAGTCAGCTGAAGGTACCGAATCTGAATGGTGATATGATCCCGTTAGGGTCGTTTATCAACGTCAGCCAAAGCTCAGGCCCAGACAGAGTGATGCACTATAACGGCTTTACGACCGCTGAAATCAACGGTGGCCCAGCAGCAGGTGTGAGTACCGGCCAAGCGCAGGCAGCGATTGAAAAAATCCTCGCCGAAACGTTGCCAAACGGTATGACCTACGAATGGACTGAGTTAACTTATCAGCAAATCTTAGCGGGCAATACGGGCTTGTTAGTCTTCCCGCTGGTGATCTTGCTGGTGTTCATGGTGCTCGCAGCCCAGTACGAGAGCTTAAGCTTGCCATTGGCGATTATCTTAATCATTCCAATGACCTTGCTCTCAGCCCTCAGTGGAGTATTAATTTACGGTGGCGACAACAATATCTTCACCCAAATTGGCCTGATAGTGCTGGTGGGACTCGCGACTAAGAATGCTATCTTGATTGTCGAGTTCGCCAAGGAGAAACAAGATCACGGTATGGCACCTATGGATGCGATATTAGAGGCAGCAAGATTACGTTTACGTCCTATCTTGATGACATCTATCGCCTTTATTATGGGAGTAGTGCCTATGGTATTCTCCACTGGCGCTGGCGCCGAGATGCGTCAAGCCATGGGCGTGGCAGTATTCGCCGGTATGATTGGGGTGACTGTGTTTGGTCTTATCCTAACGCCATTGTTCTACTACGCACTGGCAAAGCGAGGCAGTAAAAAAGTCGAAGAGCATAAAGAGCTAACCGTCAGTTAAGCTTGTTTCTCGCGATGGATAAATGCGTAAAAAAAGGCCTACATCAAGTAGGCCTTTTTTGTTTGTTCGCGGCGAAAATCATTAGCGTTGACTATAGTTTAATCAGAGTAAAAGGACGATTGGACAATTGTAATGGACACTTTTCAACCTCATGAACTAAAAGTGAAAATTGATGTAAGACATGCTTTATTAGCCGTAGCTAAAGCATTAGATTTTGTGGGCGTTGATGACTTACACCATGGGCACAGGGTCGCGTATATGGCCTATAAATGTGCCTCGGTGTTAAATTGGCCCGATGATAAGAAGCAGTTTGCCTATTTTGCTGGGCTAATTCATGACTGTGGTGTGTCCTCATCGGAGGAACATTTACGCCTACTCAAGCTGATGCAGCCAGAGGGTGCCAACTCCCATTGCGAACGTGGCTATCAAGCTTTAGTAAAGTGTCCACTATTGGATAAGTTTGCAGCCTCAGTGCGCTATCATCATACCCCATGGATAGAGAGTCAGAGCCTAGTGTTGTCAGCGTTTGAGCGAGATATTGCTGCACTGATTTTTCTGGCAGACCGTACAGACTTTTTACGCGCTCGATATACTCAAGGTTATCATGAGGAACTCATCACTTTGCATGAGAGCTTAGTGGCTGAAAATTTAAGGGTGCACAGTGGCAGTTTATTTGAACCGAATATGGTTGAGGCTATGTGCCAACTGGTTAATAAAGATGGTTTTTGGTACAGCATGGACGTCAATAGCATAGAGCAGATGGCCGTTGATTTTGAGATAAACCATTTTTATGACAAAGAATTAGATCTCGACGGCGTTATTCAACTGGCAAGATTTCTCGCAAAAATAGTCGATGCCAAAAGTCCTTTTACTTTCCATCATTCCGATAAAGTGGCCTTGCTCGCAAAACTGGTTGCCCTCGATTGTGGCGTGCCAGCTCTCGATGCCGAGTTGTTATATGTCGCCGGTTTATTACACGATGTCGGCAAACTTAAAACCCCCGATGCGTTATTACACAAAGAAGGCAAGTTAACGAAAGAAGAATATTCCATCGTAAAACGCCACACAGTCGATACCGAAAACACCCTGAAATGTTTTTTCCCAAAATCAGTGATTGGTGAATGGGCTTCAAACCATCATGAACGTCTCGATGGTTCAGGTTATCCCTTTAGCAAGCAGCAGGAAGAGTTAGATTTACCATCACGAGTTTTGGCTATCGTCGATGTATTCCAAGCACTCACGCAGAAACGGCCTTATCGGGGCTCATTGAAACTGACAGAAGTCTTTGAAATTATGACTCCTATGGTTGAGCAAGGTAAGTTGGACTCGTATGTCTATGGTGTGTTGCAAGCTGATGCCGATAGTTTTTATCAGTTATCTACCCAAGAATATAATGAAACGGAAGTGCCAGCGTTGAGTCAGCATGGTTCGATTTAAACGCTTGTGGTTATCCGTGCTTTAAATGTGTGCATGATGTTGTTTATCCATTATTTGTGGTCACTTTCGTGCGTAATGGCAGTTGGACGATTAGAATGATTACTGTTTTGGCGCTCTTCTATAGGTTCCAATGGAATATTCGATATATTAGTGATGTACAATGCTACACGAATAAAAATAGTTTGTTTTACGCCGTACTCAGCTAAGGTACTTGTTGACCTTGCATCACTATGCCCGAGGTAACTGATGATCTTAAATCGCGCTTTATTTGCTCTAGTTCTGAGTGTTTCTGCCTCTCTGACGCCTCAAGTCATGGCCGCTGAGCTCAATATTAAGCTGGTGGATTTACAGCAGCAGGCGATTGCCGATACTGTCGTGGAGTTGATCCCAGCAGTGATGCCCGATAAGGCTATGCCTGTTGGACATTATGAAATGTCACAAAAAAATCGAACCTTTATCCCTTTTGTGTTGGCGGTCCCTAAGGGCGCCAAGGTGGATTTTCCTAACCTAGATCGCACTCGTCACCATGTGTATTCCTTTTCCGAGGCGAAACCTTTCGAACTTAAACTGTATGTGGGTCAAGCCGAAGCGCCGATCCTGTTCGATAAACCCGGCTTAGTTGCACTTGGCTGCAATATTCACGATTATATGCAGGCATTTATCTATGTGGCGGATAGCCCAATTGTCGCGGTGACGGACGAAAAAGGTGAGATCCAGTTTAAGGATCTTGCGGCCGGTCAATACAAAGTCAAACTCTGGCATCCATGGCAGAAGGCGGCCTCCGAGCCGACTGAGCTAGTGTTAACCACTGGCGCGAATCAACTCAGTTTGTCCTTAGACATTGAGCGCCAAGCTAAACCGTCAGCCCCGCCGTCGGGATTTGGCCACTACGATGCTCAAGGCAAGCCATTACATGCTAAATAGTTTTCGCGCACGGCTGATTTTAGTTTTCTTTATTGTGCTGACTCTAGTGCAGTTTGCCACGGCATTTTCTGTATTGACGGCGACCGAAAGGGACAACTTTTTACAGCAACAAAAAAGCCTCGATATTGGTGCCAATGTGTTTCTCGAAGTCCTTTCGAATCGCGGTATTCAGCTCAGCCAAAGTTTGTCTGTGCTCAGTGCCGATTTTGGTTTTAAGCGCGCAATTGCCACCGGCGAGCAAGAAACCATTGAGTCTGTGTTATCTAATCACGGCTCTCGTATCGGCGCCGACGCTGCAGTATTGTTGTCTCCAAAAGGAGAGCTCTTGACCTCGAGTCTACCCGGACTCACTCAGGATGACATTCAATCCTTATTCGATATGACCACCAGCAATAACAATGCTTTAGCTATCCTCAATTTTGATCATGCCAGCTATCAGTTTGTGTTGCAGCCCGTGAAGGCGCCGACCTTGATTGCTTGGGTCGGAATGGGGTTCCTATTGGATGAGAAAGTCGCCCAACAAGCTAAAGCCATTACCGGTATCGATGTCAGCTTTGTCAATCAAGCCACGGGTCGCACCGAAATCGCGTCAACCTTATCCGACGATGAAAAACGCAGTGTGGTAGAGCAGGCGAGCCTATTTCCCAGCCTACTGAAAATGCCCAGTGAGAACATTCCCGTGGACTATCTGTCCATGGCGATCAAACTCTATGATCATAACGGCAGCCAATTAGCCCTACTGCATCAGTCAAACCTCAAGTGGCAGCAAAGTTATCAGCATCTACGCAATAATATGTTGCTGATTTTTGCCTTGACCTTAGCGCTGGCGATTGTGATTGCGATTTGGTTGTCGGGCAGTTTGACTGAGCCCGTGCATCAATTGGTAACCTATGCCCGTAAAATTGGTCAAGGTAAGCAGCCTGGCAGTATTCAAGGTGCGCCAGCAGAACTGCGGGTGTTGGCCAAAAGTTTGTCCTTGATGCGCGACGATATTGAGGCGCGGGAAAAGGATTTAGTCTATCAATCCCGCCACGACAGTTTGACGGGATTGCTCAATCGTTTTGCGGCAAAACAGCATTTAGCGGATCTTAAACATGAGCTAGCCGGCGCTATGGTATTGCTGGATATTAAACATTTTCGCCATATCAACGACATTATCGGTTTTGCCAACGCAGATACCTTGTTGGTGCTTTTTGCCCGCCGTTTAGAGCAATTAGCCCCCACACCGGATTTACTCGCGCGATTAGATGGCGACTCTTTTTTACTCCTATATAGCCAAGGTATTCGTCCCGAGCACTTGTTGAAATCATTGGATATGTTGGAGTCGCCATTTCCAATCCAAGGCTCAAATATCTCTCTTACCGTGCGGGCGGGATTACTGGAAATCGATGGCAATGGTGCCGATATCGATGTGTTAGTGCGCCGCGCCGAAATTGCCCTCAATCAAGCCTGTCTCGAGGAGCAACGCATCGTCAGTTATCGTCAGGGTGCCGATGAGAAATACCAGCGTGAGCTGACTATTATCCGCGATTTACCCATAGGTTTGGCGCAAAACCAACTCTATCTCGTGTTTCAACCTAAGGTGGATTTACACTTAAATCAGTGTACCGGCGCCGAGGCACTGATCCGCTGGCAGCATCCAACCTTAGGGTTTATTCCGCCCGATGAGTTTATCCAACTCGCTGAAAACTCAGGTAACATTGATATCGTCAGCCAATGGGTGTTGCAGCAGGCGATTCAACAATTAGTCGCATGGCAGCAGCGGGGTATGGCGCTGAAACTGGCCATTAACCTGTCGGCCCATGATTTAGTCGATACCCGCTTGCCGAATCAAATTGCCAGTTTATTAAAAGACAATAATCTGCCAAGTGGCGCACTCTGCATTGAAGTCACCGAAGGCGCTGTGATGAAAGATGCGCAGACTGTGGTGAGTGTGTTGCAGCGATTCCGTGACATGGGTGTATCCGTCGCCATCGATGACTTTGGCACAGGGCATTCATCCTTAGCTTATTTGAAAATTTTGCCCGTCAATGAAGTAAAGATTGATCGTAGCTTTATCAAAGACATGCTCACGAATAGTCAAGATGTGATGATAGTGAATACGAGCATTCAGTTGATCCACGGCCTAGGTTTTACCGTTGTGGCCGAAGGGGTTGAGGAACCAGAAGGCGTTGAAATCCTGCGTAACCTCAATTGCGACATCATCCAAGGCTACGTGTTTTCAAAACCCTTAAAAGCGGCTGAATTTGATCTGTGGTTCGAAGCATTTAACCATGCAAATCCCTCAGACACATAAGTTAATTTGCCCAAGAAAGCGCACAAAAGGCGTTAAAATTAGACGTCTTCGATAGAATAAAGCGGAGTAGCGAGTGAACATTGCCATGAATGCATTGAAGTTGAATTCATTAGCTTGGAATTGTGCTAAGGCTTTGCCTTGCCTGTTTTTGCTATTGGGCACAGTTCCTGCGTTTGCCGAAGGTAGCCGCGTGGTTGCGACTGGCGGCGGGACGACGATTGAGGGCAGTGCTGGCGGTGGCATAGTGCCGTGGGCGGTGTTCAACGGTTATGGCAGTAGCGATGAATGGTCCGCTACGGCGATGGCGACAGGCGTTTATGTCGATGACTTTACGCTGAAAGTGATTGGCGCTTCCTTGAGTTTTGATAATCGATTCGAGCTCAGCGTTGCGCGGCAAACCTTTGATTTAGATACTATGGGCGGCGAGTTAGGCCAAGATATCTTTGGGGTAAAATACAAGCTTGCCGGCGAGTTACTTTATACGGCTATGCCGCAAATCACCTTAGGTGCTCAGTATAAAAGAGTCGATGACTTTGCGATTCCTCAGGCGGTTGGGGCGCGGGATGATTGGGGGTTAGATGTGTATATTGCTGCCAGCAAAGTGTTTTTTGATGCGGTGGCGGGGCGCAATTTATTACTTAATGGTACCGTGCGCGCGACCAAGGCGAATCAAACGGGTTTATTGGGTTTTGGTACCCAAGCCAGTAATGATTATCAGTTTGTGCTCGAAGCGTCTGTGGCGGTATTACTAACGGATAATGTGGCGCTGGGTATCGAATATCGCCAGAAACCCAATGAGTTAGCTTTTGCCCGTGAAGATGATTGGCAGGATGTGTTTTTAGCGTGGTTTATCAATAAGCATCTTTCCGTGGTCACGGCTTATGCGAATTTAGGCAGTATTGCGGGTTTTGCCGATCAGCAAGGTTGGTATGTGTCGGTGGAGGGAGCACTATGAGTCGTTTATTGCTGAAGCTATTACCTGTCGCCGCTTTGTTTTTTTTCACTGGCTGCGCAGTGCAAACGGCTGAATCATCGGCGCCACAGGTTAACTCAAATAATGGCAACTCAAGCCAGCAAACCTTATATCAAGAGTTAGGTGGTGAAGCTGGTTTATCAGCGATTGTCGATGGCTTACTTGCCCGTATAGCAACCGATCCACGCATAGTGCATCACTTCCAAGAGACGGATATTGCGTTATTTCGTGAGCGCGCCATTGAGCATTTTTGTCTGATTGCTGATGGCGGTTGTGTGTATCACGGTGAAAATATGGCACTGAGTCACCAAGGGTTGAATATTACTCAGGCGGATTTTGATGCCTTAGTGGGCCATTTAATTGAATCGATGAAGGAGCAACACATACCATTATCGACCCGCAATGCCCTCCTAAAACTTCTCGCACCTATGTATTCGGACATTACCTATCATTAGATGTGTTGTAACTTTGATGGCTAAAATAGTGAACTTCAGATGCTGCTGCCGTGATTGATAGCAGCATTTTTATTTGCGCTAGAGCAAGAGCGCTTCATCGATGGGGTGAAATTGAGACGCTGCATCCCTTAAGGATTTAGCCGTCAGGGTAGGGACGCCATAGACTTGGGTTTCAACGCCATATTTTTGATGGATTTTTTGCAGCAATAAATCGAAATCGCCATCACCAGACAATAAGATCACAGTATCCACTTCACTCGCCGCTTCCATAATATCGATAGTGATCCCCACATCCCAGTCGCCTTTGGCCGAGCCATCGCTGCGCTGAATGAAAGGTTTTAACTTCACTTCAAAGCCTATGTGCTTTAACGCGTCCTGGAATTTTAACTGCCCATCGTCCCCCTTGTGGATGGCATAAGCTACGGCCAACGCTATGTCCCCCTCGTAACCTAAGTGTTGCCATAATTTACGGTAATTAAATTGGCGGCCATAGGCTTCACGGCAGGTGTAATAAATGTTTTGTACATCCACAAATAAAGCGATTTTTTTCAAGGGATTCGTATTTTTCGATCTGGGAAAAGACTTCTCGCACTATAACACAGCAAGTCGCCAACGGGCGCTAAATGGAAAGTACAGCTCTCGGTTGAGCGGGGAAATTGCCTCACCAGAGTTGTACTCGCGGGATTGGATATTTGGCTAAATGTTAGGGGATTTAAAATATTGCGCCGGAGTGGTGCCGGTATATTGCTTAAAAAAGCTAATAAAGGCACTGTCGCTGGAAAAGTGTAAATTAAAGCCCACCTGCGCCACCGATTTCCCCGCCGCCAATTGTTCAATGGCCGAGAGTAAACGCCATTGCTGGCGCCATGCTTGATAAGCCATTCCCGTTTGTGCGCTAAAAATGCGGCTAATTGTGCGTTCACTGGCTCCGATTTCTACTGCCATATCCTTAAGATTGGCTGGCGGTTTCTGATGTTGCTGTAGTTGCGCAAGCCAGGTTGTTAAACGTTTATCCTGTGGGAGGGGTAAAGCCAGATTTTCTTCCGTGGCATTGCCCAATTCTTCGCAGAGCAGCAAAAAGGCATTGTGCTGAGTGCTTCTTGGTTTGTCCCATGGCCAAAACGACATAGTGTCGATTAACGCTTTGAGTAGCGGGTTCACCTGGAAAATAGTGACCCTATCGGGCAATGAGCTGACCGTCTCAGGCTCAAAGTAGAGTGAGCGATAGGCAACCACATTACGCATGGTAACGCTGTGCTCAACGCCTGCTGGCAACCAAGCCGCACGTGTCGGTGGTAACACCACTTGAGTCTCGGCTAGAGTAAATGTCATTACCCCTGCGGGGGCGTACAGTAGCTGCGCCTTCTCGTGGTGATGCACTCCCGAGTCGTGTTCGCCCATATCTGCGGCAATACCAATGACCAGATTATCCAACAGATCTGGATTAAATTGATGTTCAGGTCGAATAAAGGCCATTTTGTCCTATTTTTGATGTTTATTGTCTAAGTGTTGCTAATTGTCTGGTGTGGATTCTATCTATACTGCGCCATCTTTGACAAGTATGGAGCGACATTTCGGTAAACCAACTCATTTGGATGACTGAAATGGACTAAGAATCATGAATATAAAACCACCATTAGGGCTCGTTGTGCTGCTAATGATGTTTCCGCAAATTATGGAAACCATCTATAGCCCAGCTTTGCCTAATATTGCAGAAAACTTTGCGGTGTCGGTTGCTGGCGCATCGCAAACCTTATCTGTGTACTTTATGGCCTTTGCCATCGGCGTATTTTGCTGGGGCCGCTTAGCCGACATTATTGGTCGCCGTAAAGCTATGCTCGCTGGATTAGTCTGTTATGCCATTGGCTCAGTATTAGCCTTGATGGTTAGCGACTTTAGCCTGTTGTTGATGGCCCGCGTATTGTCGGCCTTTGGTGCGGCAGTGGGGTCTGTGATTACCCAAACTATGATGCGTGACAGTTATAGCGGAGAGGAATTAGCGAAAGTCTTTTCTGTGATGGGGATGTCACTTGGAATAAGCCCAGTTATCGGATTGCTATTGGGCAGTGTTCTCAGTGCGTATTGGGGATATCAAGGTGTGTTTGTCGCACTCATGGTCTCTGCAATCGTGTTGTTATTTTTGTCGGTAAGATCTTTACCCGAAACTAAACCCGCACATACTCAGAAAATCGCCATAGGCGAGTTAGCGATTAAGATGCTTAGTGACAGCGGGATTATTAAGAACACCTTGTTGGTAGCGGCGTTTAATCTGATGTGGTTTAGCTACTTTTCACTGGCGCCATTTATGTTTCAGGCGCAAGGGTTATCGACGCTTGCCTTTGGTACTAGTGGCTTACTGTTAGGTTTTGGTACATTCCTTGGCAGTTATGTTAATAAAATAATGCTGGGTCGAGGCCACACCGGTGCACGACTGGTTCGCTTAGCCAGTGCTATTGCACTTGTCGGTGGATTGGGGATTTGGCTGATCCAATCGATCTTTATAGGGCTGAATAATGTTTACTTTTTAGCGCCTATGCTATTGATTGTGATTGCTTACGGTATCGCGATTCCGAACATACTCAGCTCGGCTCTGGCAAACTACCGCGCCTATGCGGGCTCTGCTGGCGCACTCTTCGGACTGTTTTATTACATTTTGTTGGGACTGGGTTTAGGCGGCGCAGGAATCATTCACCATTTAGGTATAGTGATTACGTTAAGTGCACTGCTTTGTGTTAGATTAGGTGTAAATGTGGGCTTAGCCCATAAAGCAAAAAACGCTTAAATATAAATAGAAAAAGCCAAGGCACTGAGTGCCTTGGCTTTTTGTTATGTGATTATTTACATTGATGAGTAGGCGTGAAGCACTAGGCTTTAGGCGCAAGCTCCTGCTGCTTTGCCGCCGCCTCTTGGGCCGCTAACTCTTGTGCTGCTAATTTTTGGGCTTTGATGGCCGCTTCGAGCTTAGCTTCAACATATCCCGGTGAATGGGTCGCTGCCGAGATTAATCGATACATGGCAGGGATGACGAGTAGTGTCACAAAGGTGGCGAATGCCATACCGAAGAACACTACAGTACCCACAGCGATACGACTTTCTGAGCCTGCGCCCGTCGAGAAAATTAACGGTACAGCGCCCACTAATGTGGTGAAGGCTGTCATTAGGATTGGCCGCAAACGACGGGATGAAGCGTCGATAATGGCTTTATCGAGTTCAAAGCCGCGGTCACGCAATTGGTTAGCAAACTCCACGATAAGGATACCGTTTTTGGTCACCATACCAATCAACATGATCATGCCGATCTGACTGTAGATGTTGATCCCTTGACTGGTGAGCAGTAGACCTAAGAAACCACCAAACACGCCCATAGGCACAGTAAACATCACCACTAACGGGTTGATAAAACTTTCAAACTGCGCGGCTAACACTAAGTAAGCGACCAGTAAGGCCAAACCAAATACGATGAAGATACTGCTTTGGTTTTCCTTAAAGTCTTTGGATTCGCCGGTGTAACCAATGGAAATATCTTTAGGCAATAATTCAATGGCTTTAGCATCAAGAAACTTTAAGCCTTCACCTAAGGTGTAACCTTCACTGACGTTAGCCTTGAGGGTGATCGATTTTTGCTTATTGGTGTGACTTAATCTTTGTGCCGAGGCAATTTCTTCGATATGGGTCACGGTATCAAGCGTCACTAATTCGCCTTTACCGGAACGCATGTAGATTTGGCTAAGATCGCCAACGTTGTTAAAACTGTTTTCATCACCGCGCAAGTACACATCGTACTCTTCGCCTCGATCCACATAGGTGGTTTCGGTGCGACCGCCGAGCATCACTTCTAAGGTTTGAGAGACGTCATCGACACTGATCCCAAGCTCCGCTGCGCGTTCTTTATCAACAGTCACGATAAGCTCAGGCGTGGTTTCGGCGTAATCTAAGTCGGCGCCTTCCATCATAGGGCTGGCATTGGCTTCTTCTTTAAGCACCTGCGCCCACTTAAACAGTTCGGCGTAGTCCGAACCACCAAGCACAAATTGCACCGGTTCGCTCGATTGGCCCCTAAAGCCTGGCATCATAGGGCGAACCATCACATCGGGAATGTCTTTCAATGCTTTGCTAATAATCCCAAGCGCTTGCTGTGCTGATTCGGTGCGTGTGCCCCAATCTTCAAGCTGCATGATCACAAAGCCCGTTTGATCGCCCGCACGGCCACCAAACGCGGGGGCTTGCACGCTGAATGAGCGCAGCACACCTTGACCCAGCAAGGGCATGAGTCTGTCTTCGACTATGTCCATGTTGGCTGTCATACGGTTATAACTGGTGCCTTCGGCGCCTTTAATAAAGGCGAACAATACACCGCGGTCTTCCTGCGGCGCGAGCTGTGACGGTACTTGTTGCATTAACCAAGCGCTGCCGCCGATACAAGCGAGGATAACTAAGGGCGCGAGTAGACGGAGTTTAATTGCCCGAGTCACAGCAACACGATAGACACTTTCCATGCGAGCAAAGCCGTTGTCGACCCAACGGTTAAAGCGATTCGGTTTGATGTTAGCTTTCAGCAGTTTGCTGCTCAGTACAGGGGTAAGTGTCAGTGCCACTAAGGATGAGAACAGTACCGATACCGCTAGCATCACAGAGAACTCGGTAAATAATAGTCCGACCATGCCGTCCATAAAAGATATAGGTAGAAACACCATGACTAATACTGCTGTGGTGGCGACAACGGCAAAACCTACTTCGCGGGTACCTTTATAGGCGGCGAGTAACGGCTCTTCGCCTTTTTCGATATGGTGGAAAATGTTCTCGACCACCACAATCGCATCATCGACCACTAGACCGATGGAGAGGATTAATGCCATCAATGTCAGTAGGTTAATCGAATAACCTAACATATTGGCGGCGATAAATGCCGAGATTAACGATACCGGAACCGTTACCGCAGGAATGAGTGTCGCCCGCGCTTGTCCGATAAAGATATACAGCACCAGTACCACTAAGGCGCCGGTGACATAAAGGGTGCTATAGACCTCGTTAATCGAGCGGTCTATAAATACTGTCGAGTCGAAGTCGACCACTAGGCTTGTGCCTTCGGGCAGGAAGTCTTGTACGCGATCGACTTCTTTGTGCACTTCTTTAGCAACAAGCAAGGGGTTGGCATCGGACTGGGCAATAATGCCTAAGCTGATGTTAACTATACCGTCGCTTTTGAAGGTCGAGTTTTCGTTTTGTGCGCCAACAGCCACATCGGCCACATCTTTTAAGTAGATAGGCGTGCCATCGCTGGCGGTACGCACCACAAGGTAGTCAAAATCCTTTGGCGTGTAGTACAAGCGTTTGGTACGCACCGACATCACTGTGGTGTCGTTTCGCACTTGGCCGCCGGGTGTTTCGATGTTTTCTTTACGCAGCGCGTTCGTTATGTCGGTGACTGTGACATTGCGTCCCGCCATTTGCTCGGGTCTGAGCTTAACGTACATCACCTTGTACAAACCGCCGGAAATACTGATGGAGCTCACGCCACTGATAAGGCTAAATCTGTCCTCTAACACGCGCTGGGCGTAATCCGTTAATTGAGTGCGGTCCATCACACTCGAACTTAAATTCACATAGACGGAGGGCTCGCCCGAGCCGTTGTCTTTTGAGACGACAGGATCTTTCGCATCTTCAGGCAGCCTGCGCTGGGCGCGTGCCACCGCATCACGCACATCACTCACGCCTTCGGTTAAGTTCCACCCGAGGAGGAATTTCACTGTGATACGCGAGCTACCATTACGTGTGGTCGACGTGATTTCGTCGATACCACTGATCCCCGTCAGTTCATCTTCTAGGGTTTTAGTGATCTGGCTTTCCATAATGGCCGCCGACGCACCTGAGTAACTGGTGCTAATGGTGACCACTGGGCTTTCGACGTCGGGCATTTCCCGTATCGACAACTTAGAGAAGGAGACTATGCCGAATACGCACAGCAGTAAGCTTAAAACGATGGCAACGACGGGGCGTTTAACCGAAACATCGGACAACCACATTATTTAGTCTCCGTAGCTTTTGGGCTCGAAAGCTCAGCCGCACGGGTAGATACCTTGGCATCGAGCGTCACTTCATTGATTTGCAGGCCATCGCGCATATTCACTAAGCCCTGCACCACGACTTTGTCACCTATTTTTAAACCGTTTTCAATCAAGACTTGATTATCGATACGCGCCCCTAACTGCACTTCGGTGCGGTTGGCAATGTGATCGGCATTAACTACGTATACGTAACGTTTAGTGCCTGAATATTCAAGGGCTTGTACTGGCACCATAGGTGCTGAAATAGCAGGAAAAGTGATAGTGGATGACATCATCATGCCGGGTTTTAAGCGATTTTTTGGGTTGTCGAATTGTACCCGCACTTTAAGGTTTAAGGTTTCTTCGTTGACGCGGGGATCGATAGCGACAACTTTGCCGGTAAAGGTTTCATCCGGCCAAGCACGGCTGGTGGCCGCCACTTGCATACCTATGCTCAACTGCGACAGGAAATGCTCTGGCACTTGTAAGTCGAGGCGCATGCTAGATAAATCATCCAGCGACATTAATTCAGTGCCTATGCTGACCATCTTGCCTTCGCTGAAATTAATCAGTCCAGTATTGCCCGCAAACGGTGCAATCAGCGAGTGGTAATGTAAATCCGCTTGGGCTGAAGCTAAACGTGCTTGGGCGATATCGACACTGGCTTTTTGTGCGTCAATTTCGGTTTGGGTGATGGCGTTGCGGCTGATCAGCTTTTCAAACTCTTTGAGTTTACGTTTTTCATCGTTGAGAAAGGCATTAGCCTCGGCGACGGCGGCTTGGGCTTTCATATCATCGAGTTCGATAAGCAACTGACCTTTTTTCACCGCTTGGTTTGAGGTCACGGCGACTTGTTTAATCTTACCTGTGACTTGCGGCGCGATCACCACAGCGCGTTCGGCAGCGAGCTTGCCGATAAGTGAAATAGATTGTGCTAATGGATATTCAACGACTTCCCCCGTGACCACTGGAACGGTTCGCATAAGATGAGGTGCGCTTTCGGGTTTAGCCGCTTGAAGGACATCACTAAAACTTACCGCTGTGGCGATAACCGCAAGCAGGGCAATGGCAATAATGGTTTTTTTCATTGTAATTATTATCTCGCGCAAAGGCAGTTTAAAAAGGTAATCGCTCTAATGGCGCTATTCTAGTGAATAACGTACGCCAGTTGGGTAAAAGTTTGTAAAGGTAAGCGAACGAAAATGAAAGAAATTGTGTTTTTTGAGCCTTGAGCACAATTCAACGCAGCTTTTGTGTTTTTTTTGTGCAAATGGCCTGAGCGAGAAGACCCTCGACGCTAGGGATGGACCTCTGTAGGCGATTTTTCGACAGGCGCTTGAGTCGTTTCCACCTGAGGAAATTGGCTTAAAATAGAAGCTAAGCGACCATCGCTGCGCATACTGTCTAAGCCTTGATTAAAATCCGTCACTAACTGCTGATGATCCGTCACGGCCAAAGACACCCCTAAGTGAAATACCTCAGTTGCTATGGGGTGACCGACTTGTTCAAAGGCATCGTCATATTCAGCGGGGCCTTTTTTGATTAAGTATCTGGCTAAGTTATGGCCAATCAAGACTAAGTCGATGCGCTTTAAAAATAGCTTCTTGAGGTTCATTTCATCCGAATTGCCTTCTTCGGTGGTGAGCCCAGCGGCGAAGATTTCGGGTGGATTAGCGTAACCGCGGCCTATGCCAATCGTGTAGGGTTTGAGATCTGAGAGCTGACTGAAACTCAGCGGCGCATCTTTACGTTTATAAAACACAATTTGCACCGGTTGGATAGGCGCAGAATATTGAGCCCATTGCTCACGCTCTTTACGATACCAGAGCCCAATGATGCCATCGGCTTGGCCCGTTTTAACGAGTAAGGCGGCGCGAGCGAAGGGATAAAACTTGAGGCTGGCATTGTAACCTTGGCGTTTAAAGGCTTCTTTGACGACTTGTGCGACGCCGCCTTGTTCGGGTAAGGCATCGGCATAAAAAGGAGGGTAGTTAGTGGCGACTAAATGAAGTTCTCGACCCGCAAATGCGGGCTGGATGAAGCCGAGCATAAACAAGCAAAAGCCAGATAATGTGAGTAATTGCTTCCCCATTTCCACTCCAGCACTGAGGTGAGTCGCACTTGGCTTGAGTATAGTCAGAGTTAATTGAAACTGGCGAACTTATGAATACTAAGATGCGTGCATGTTTGCCCTTACTTATTTATACATTCGCGCCCTAGCTTATTCATGCATTAGAGCGCTAGGGTATTCACATATTATGGTGAAGAGATTAGCGAGGTGTCTTATAGCGAAACCTGCTCACCCTGATACAGACCGCGGCTGAGTTTGCCGGCGTCGATAAGCAAGAGTTCACCGGATTGACCATTCTTAATGCTGCTGTCTATCGCAATGACTTTATTGTGATAGAGACCAAGCACTTGCTCCTGCGATGTGTGTCCAACGACAATATGCTCTACCTTGAAATAGTTCAGTATGCTATCGATATCCGACTCTTTCAGTTCATCTTTAAAGTATCCGCGATACCAAGTCGGGCCATTGGTAAAAAACAGAAAGTTGAGTAAATCATCCTTTTTCAAATCGGCTTTTTTATCATCTAAATGCTGACGAAAGAGTTGGTTAGCCTCGCCGATATGTAATTTACGCTCGACCCATTCAGGGCTGATGCCGCCGTGCATAAACAAGATATTATTGATTTTGACTAAGGTATGTTTGCTGCGAAGCCATTGGCCGATTTCGGTGTCTTTGTTGTAGAGCGCATCGTAGCTGCGTTTGAGTAAATCTGCCGAGACTTGATAGCGTTCGTTGACGTAGCGTAAGTCGCCGCGAAACACCATTTGCTCGTGATTGCCCATGAGTAGATGTAAGCGTCCGCCCGCAGCTTGGGCTTCTTGGTCTAAGGTATATAAAAACCACAATACTTCATTGACTTGATGACCTCGGTCAAACATGTCGCCCGTCATCACCATATGACCGTCACCAAAGGCCCAGTGGTTATCTTTGTCGATAATCTTATGGGCTTTTAGTAAGTTAATCATCACATCAAATTGGCCATGCACATCGCTAAGGGCGACAATTTTGCTGACATGAGTAAAGGTATCGGGCTCAACGGTGGCCGCTAGTGTGTGAAGATGGGGCTCTGGTAATTCACCGCAACTGGCAGGGCGGGTTAACTGCGCTTTTGCAATCGGCGTTTGTTTAAGCTCACTCTGACAAATCCAATAGGCAGTGTCTTGTTGAGTATCGTTTAAAAACACATAAGGGCCATCGGTGACGCTGCTTTCTTGAATCTTTAGTTCTGGCTCGGCTTCACTGGTATTGGCCGCGAATGAGTTAAAGGAGAGTGAGACAAAGGGAAGCGCGGTAACAAACCATAATAGGGGCGTGAATTTTCTATGTTGCTTCATTATCCATTGGCTGGCTCGGCTCAGTCGGGTATTAGAGAGTGTGTTGGGGTGGGCCCCGACTGGCATCGAATTGATTCGCATTAGACCGCATCCTTGTTCTTGTTTTAGTTATTCATTCTGTCATTTTAGACACTTGAGTTGATGAGGCTTCGAATGTGTAGTTTTACGAAGTTAATCTCAAATGCTCAATTTCAAACGTTCAGTCTCAAAGGCTTAATCTTAAGCGCTCAAGATATTCAAAACACTAAATCATACGGATAAGGCTTAACATCGGCAAGTCGTGAGACGGGCTAAAGTAAACTTGCCCGCCTCATTGTTCAGTTATTGCATCATGGCATTTCTATCGTGCATAACTGTTGTTATGGGTATTGGCAATTACATGGTATTGACTACGGTATGACTATCGACAAACTGCTCAAAACTGACGATTTTACCGCTGTGTATCTTCCATAAGTGGGCGACTCTGGCGCTAAAATGCTTGCCTGTTTTGACATAGGTACCTGAATAAGTGCCGAAGGCAAAAACCTTATCGCCTTGGGCGACATAGTCTTCGATATCGACCCGATAGTTATCCCATTCAGTTTCAAGGCGGGCGAACACCTTGGCGGCTATCGCGCTAAAGCCTACGTAAGTGCCCGCATAGGGAAAACCTGCCGCCTCTGTCCAGCGTGCGTCACTCGCTAAGGCATGCTGAAGATTTTTGGCGTTCTCGGCTGAGCTACTTCCCTCATAGGTGCTTTTAACCAGAGTAAGATTCGCATCAGCCTGCCTTGCTGTTTCGATAAGACTTAACTGAGCAGGCTCACTCACTAATGAAGCTGTTGAAACACCATTAAACGTTGGCATGATTATGACTCAAACTGTGCTTCAAGATGGCTTAGCCACTGGGCGGGTTGGCCGTAGAAGCGGTTAATATTAATGGCGGTGATGTTGCCATCATTATCCTCTATAGCCATCGAAGGGAAACCTTGGGCGCCTATCAAATTCAATAATGCTCTAGATTCAACGATATGCTCATACAGCTTGTCGTCACCTTGGGCATAATGTTGTGCAAAGCTCATAGGGTCGAGCCCAAGTTCAGCGGCTAAGCTTGCGAGATTACCTTCATCACTGGCGCTGTGACCATCACGGTAATGGGCGAGTTGTACTGAGTGTAGATAAGCCAAACTGTCTCCACCCAAAGCATCGACTGCGAGCATAGCTTTAATAGGAGGCGCAGAGTCGAGTACAACTGTGGTATCGCGCAGCAGACCATCAAAGTAGTTTGCACCAAAAGGCTGTCCGGTTAGCTCGCCAATGCGCAGATCGTGGGGCATAACATAGTCGCGCCAGTTGGCATCGATTTGTTTGCGTCTTGGTCCTGTAAGCATACCGCCGCCGTGGAGCTTAATGCTAAAGCCAGCTTTTGCGGCTGCATCTAGCAGTGGCGCTGCGGCATAACACCAACCACATAAAGGGTCGATAATTGCGTGCAGAGTACGCACTTTAGCCGTTGCTGTGCTGTTGGCCGTGCGAGTAGAAGGAGTTGTTGGGTGAGTCATAGTGTTAAACCTTTTGGCTTAAGTTCGTCGCTACATTAGCGACTTAAGCCCTTTGAAATCATCAATTAAAATCGTTAGTTTGGTACCGTTATTTAGGTGCAGTTATTTAGGTACAGGCATTTAGCTAAAAATGGCACGCAATCGCTCACGTGCCTGTCTTTAACTGTTTGCACTTAACTATCTTTTACACCTAACTAGCTGTACCTCATCACCGAGATAGCTATGGCTGGACTTACATAGGCCAGGTCATTTCGCCCATGTAAACTTTGGCGCTGATCTCAAGCCCTGCATCGGCTGGCATTTGTGGGTATAGCGCCAGCATCTTTTGGATTAATTCGGCTGAATCTTTCGAGGCTTTTGCTGCGACTTCAAAGGCTTTCACATAGTCACGGGTAAAACCGATGGCACGGGTATCAAATCGCGCTTCGCCTAAATAGTGCCCCGGGATCACTGTGGTCGGCAGCAGTTTTTCCATCGCATCTAAATGAGTTAACCATTCCTGACGCTCTGCGGTAGTTTGAGTGTCAGCCATCCAAACATGCGTGTTATCAAATACTTCTACGCCACCTGTAATGGTTTTTGCCGATGGTACCCACAGGAAAGTGTGTTTAGGATGTTTATCATTAAAACCTTCGATAATCACTTGCTCACCGTCGATGGTGAAAGTGTCGCTGTGAATCGCCTTAGGTAACACTAATTCACTTGGCGCATTGTCCTTTAAAATCGGACCCCAGTAGGCGAGCTTGCCTTCCATTGAGGCTTTAATGGCATCGACTGTGGTTTGAGTCGCGACAATTTGTGCATCGGGGAAATTCTTTTTAATCACGGCTAAGCCGAAATAAAAGTCAGGGTCACTATGGCTGATATATACCTGAGTCAGCTTTTTACCGCTGGCCTTAATCGTATCAACCAAGGTTTGGGCATCGTTATTTTGAAATTGCGCATCGACTAACATCATTTCGTGTTCGCCGCTGATAAAGCTCGATGACACGGCAAAGATGCTGTTTTCGCCCGGATTAAAATGGCTCACTTGCAATGGTGCCGCATTGACCACACCGAGTCCCGCTAGCAGCAAGGTAGCGGCTAGACTGATTTTAGACGAGGCCTTCAATGTGGCGTTAACTGTGTTGCGTATAGCATAGGTCGATGTGTTCATTTTTGGCTCACTTATAGTCACAGGATGAAAGAGTAAAAAGGTTCGATTTAGCATTCATTGATTTGCAGCTGCTGCAAAAAGTGAGTTAAGTATAGGTTGCAGTAATCAATAGATAAATGCGAGTATCTGCCCATGTTTGTTGCATTAATCGGACGAATGGCCGGATGTACTCTTAGTTATTATTCATGTGGGGCGCGAGTATGTGAGTGAGCCTTCGAGTGATTGAAAGTGAGTGATTAAACGTTATTGATTGAACGTGAGTGGAGATAAATCATGGATAGACTCGAAGCGGCTAAAGTGTTTGTCACTATTGTCGAGCGCGGCAGCATGATCAGCGCAGCTAATGCTTTAGATATGTCGCGTTCTATGGTGACCCGTTACTTGAGCGAAATGGAAGAATGGTCCGGTGCTAGATTGTTGCATCGTTCGACGCGTAGCCTCAGCTTAACGCCAGCGGGTGAGCAAGTGCTGGATTACTGCCATCGACTGCTCGAACTGGCGAACGAAGTGCCAGCGGTGAGTCATGCTTCGGTGGCGATTCCGCGCGGATTATTGCGCATTAGCTGCTCCCAGTTTTTGGCGCATCAGATTTTAGCGCCCGTGGTGCACCAATACTTAGCCAGTTATCCGCAGGCGAGTGTGAATATCCACGTGAGTAGCCAAACTGTCGATCTGGTCGCCGAGCGGATTGATCTGGCGATTCGCATCACCAATGAACTCGATCCCAATCTTATCGCAAGGCGCTTGGGGGAATGTGAATCTGTGGTGTGCGCTGCACCGAGTTATCTTGCCGCGCGTGCCGCCGTGCTGCATCCCGAAGATTTGACCCAGCATAATTGCTTAACCTATTCCTACTTTGGCGATGTGATGTGGCGGTTTTATCAAGCCGATGTGGCTGCGAAACAGGCTCAGGCGCTGAACTCTGATCCTAAGTTAAACCAAGGCCAGGCGTTTAATGTGCCTGTGAATGGTAATTTTAGTGCCAATGATTCCATGGTGGTGCTCAATGCCACGCTGGCAGGTGAGGGGATTGCAATGCAGCCACTATGGGCGGCGAAACCCTATTTAGATTCGGGTCAGTTAGTGCCTTTGTTAACTGAGTTCATGCCGCAGTCACTGGGAGTGTATGGCGTGTATCAATCCCGCAAACATATGCAGCCTGCACTCAGGGTGATGATGGACATGCTGGTGGCTTATTTTGCCAGTTTGAAAAGCTGAGTCGTTTTATCGGAACTATTCGACAGCATCCAATAAAAACGAGTCGATAAAGCGAGTACAGAAAACTATTCATAAAAACTATTCATAAAAACTTCCCCATAAAAAGCATCCAATAAAAAGGAGCGCAGATCCTTCGACCTGAGCTCCTTTTTGGCTTAATTAATTATGCGTTTGACTACTTAATCATGCGCTTGTATTTCAAGCGGTGTGGCTCAACCACATCGGCGCCATAGGTGTTTTTCAACCATGCCGAGTATTCTGTGTAGTTACCTTCGTAGAAGTTCACTTGGCCTTCGTCACGGTAATCCAGAATGTGGGTCGCGATACGGTCGAGGAACCAACGGTCATGCGAAATCACCATAGCGCAACCTGGGAATTCCAGAATCGCTTCTTCCAGTGCGCGCAGGGTTTCAACGTCTAAGTCGTTGGTGGGTTCGTCGAGGAGTAAGACGTTACCGCCTGCTTGCAGCAGTTTGGCTAAATGCACTCGGTTACGTTCACCACCAGATAAAGTACCGATGACTTTTTGCTGATCGCCACCACGGAAGTTAAAGCGGCCCACATAGGCGCGGCTCGGGATTTCCATGTTGTTGATACGCATGATGTCTTGACCACCGGAGATTTCTTCCCAAATGGTGTTCTTATCATTCATCGAATCGCGGAACTGCTCAACTGATGCCAATTGCACTGTATCACCCAGTTCAATCGTGCCGCTGTCTGGCGTTTCAGCGCCGGATAACATGCGGAACAGGGTTGATTTACCCGCGCCGTTGGCACCGATAATACCGACGATCGCGCCCTTAGGCACAGAGAACGACAGGTTGTCGATGAGTACGCGGTCACCGTAAGACTTGGTCAGGTTATTTACTTCAATAACCTTGTCACCTAAACGTGGTCCGGGCGGAATAAACAGCTCGTTGGTTTCGTTACGTTTTTGGTAATCGTTAGTGTTCAGTTCTTCAAAGCGTGCCATACGGGCTTTGCCCTTAGACTGACGGCCTTTCGCACCTTGGCGTACCCATTCCAATTCCTTGGCAATGGTTTTTTGGCGAGCACTTTCGGTGGCAGATTCTTGTTTCAGACGGGCGTCTTTCTGCTCAAGCCATGAAGAATAGTTACCTTCCCACGGAATACCTTCACCGCGGTCGAGTTCTAAAATCCAGCCAGCGGCATTGTCGAGGAAGTATCTGTCATGGGTAATCGCGACCACAGTACCGGCATATTCCTGCAAAAAGTGCTCAAGCCACGCCACAGATTCAGCATCCAAGTGGTTGGTTGGTTCGTCCAGTAACAGCATTTCTGGCTTTTCAAGCAGCAAACGACAAATCGCTACGCGGCGACGTTCACCACCGGATAACACTTCGATTTTTTCATCCCAATCCGGCAGACGCAGGGCGTTAGCTGCGCGCTCAAGGATATGATCTAAGTTATGCGCATCCTGGGCTTGGATAATGGCTTCGAGTTCACCTTGCTCTTTGGCAAGGGCGTCGAAATCTGCATCCGGCTCGGCGTAGGCTGCATAAACGGCATCGAGGCGAGTTAGGGCATTTTTTGCCTCAGAGACGGCTTCTTCAATCGCTTCACGCACGGTTTGAGTTGGATCGAGTTTAGGTTCCTGCGGTAGGTAACCGATTTTCAATCCCGGCATTGGGCGCGCTTCACCTTCAATTTCGGTGTCGATACCCGCCATAATACGCAGTAGTGTCGACTTACCTGAACCGTTAAGGCCGAGTACACCAATTTTGGCGCCGGGGAAAAAGCTTAAAGAAATATCTTTAAGGATCTGCTTCTTAGGCGGAACAATTTTTCCCACCCGCAGCATGCTGTAAACAAACTGAGCCATTTTTCTCTATCTTAAGTGACTAATGATGCGGCTAATTCTACTCGATTGCACGCCGAACTCAACTCGACATTGAGCCAAGTTCAAGCTAAAACGCTAGGAATTTCATGTTTCAAATACTGGGATTGTGGTCGCGTTCCGAGTAGAATACCGCGCAACCCTACCTATAAGAATTGGCAGCTGGAGTAAGCAATGCTGAAAAAAGATATGAATATCGCAGATTATGATCCGGAACTGTTTAACGCAATTCAGAACGAAACTCTGCGTCAAGAAGAGCATATTGAGCTGATTGCTTCTGAAAACTACACCAGTCCACGCGTGATGGAAGCGCAAGGTTCACAGTTAACCAATAAGTACGCTGAAGGCTATCCAGGTAAGCGTTACTACGGTGGTTGTGAGTATGTGGACGTAGTTGAAACCTTAGCGATTGAACGTGCTAAAGAATTGTTTGGCGCAACTTACGCTAACGTACAACCTCATTCAGGTTCACAGGCAAACAGCGCTGTTTACATGGCATTGTTAAAACCTGGCGATACCGTACTGGGTATGAACTTAGCTCATGGTGGTCACTTGACCCACGGTTCACCGGTTAACTTCTCTGGCAAACTGTACAACATCATTCCTTACGGTATCGACGAGTCTGGCAAAATTGACTACGACGAGATGGAACGTATTGCCTTAGAACACAAGCCTAAGATGATGATCGGCGGTTTCTCTGCCTACTCAGGTATCGTTGATTGGGCAAAAATGCGTGAAATCGCAGACAAAATCGGTGCTTATTTATTTGTCGATATGGCACACGTTGCCGGTCTTATTGCTGCGGGCGTTTATCCAAACCCAGTACCACACGCACATGTTGTGACATCTACGACCCACAAAACCTTAGCCGGTCCCCGTGGTGGCGTGATCCTGTCTGCTGCTGATGATGAAGACTTGTACAAAAAGTTGAACTCTGCAGTATTCCCTGGCGGTCAAGGTGGCCCATTAATGCACGTTATCGCAGGTAAAGCGGTGGCGTTCAAAGAAGCCCTAGAGCCAGAATTTAAAGTGTACCAACAGCAAGTGGTTAACAACGCTAAAGCAATGGTTGAAGTGTTCCTTGAGCGCGGTTACAAAATCGTCTCTGGCGGAACCAGCAACCACTTAATGCTAGTTGACCTGATTGGTCGTGACTTAACGGGTAAAGAAGCCGATGCCGCCTTAGGTAGCGCTAACATTACCGTGAACAAAAACTCAGTGCCAAACGATCCACGTTCACCTTTTGTGACCTCAGGTGTGCGTATCGGTACGCCAGCGATTACGCGCCGCGGTTTTAAAGAAGCGGAATCGAAAGAGCTGACTGGCTGGATTTGTGACATCCTTGATGATGCTAACAATCCTGCCGTGATTGAGCGTGTTAAAGGCCAAGTATTGGCACTGTGCGCACGTTTCCCTGTTTACGGCTAATTTAAGTACGTATGTGCTTAAGTAGATGACTGGCTGAGAGTGATCGCTTGCTGACTAGGTACTTACATGAGGTACTTACATCAGTTACTTACATTAGGTACTTAACATCCGGTAGTTAACCTCAGCCCATAAATAGGATAAAATCCCATGGCCGCATTAAGCGGCCATTTTTATTGCTAAAATCTTAGACTTAAACCAAACAGGCTAACCTTAGATAACATAGTAAAGCCAACGGCTTTACGTCATTCACTGGCAGGAGGCTCAATGCATTGTCCATTTTGCAGCGCTACAGATACTAAAGTCATCGATTCTCGATTAGTGGCGGAAGGCCATCAAGTGCGCCGTCGCCGAGAATGCACCGAATGCCATGAAAGATTTACCACCTTCGAAGGCGCCGAATTAGTCATGCCTAGGGTGATCAAGCGCGATGGTTCACGCCAACCCTTCGATGAAGAAAAACTCCAAGGTGGCATGTTGCGCGCCGTTGAAAAACGCCCTGTGTCTATGGATGAAATCGAGCAAGCACTCAGTAAAATCAAATCGACCCTACGCGCCACTGGCGAGCGAGAAGTGCCATCAGAAATGGTGGGTAACTTAATGATGGAGCAATTGATGAGCCTAGATAAAGTCGCCTACATACGTTTCGCTTCTGTGTACCGCGCCTTTGAAGACGTGTCTGAATTTGGCGAAGCCATCGCCAAGCTGCAAAAGTAGTTATTCGATTTTTGTGGCTAGTCTATCGGTGTTTGGTTGCGCTAGCTTTAAAAGAGGCTTTTGATTAATAGCTTCTGCAAGACAGGTTTTAAAAACAGATTTGCAAGACTGGTGAAAGCCGAAACCTTTAACAACAGGGTTGAACATGAGCTTGAACATAAGTTGGTCCGTACTCGATACCCAAATGATGAGCCGCGCGATTCAATTGGCGCGCAAAGGATTTTACACCACTAGACCCAATCCCAGTGTGGGCTGCGTTATCGTTAAAGATAACCAAATCATTGGCGAAGGTTATCATCAAAAAGCGGGTGAGCCCCACGCCGAAGTGCATGCGTTACGTATGGCTGGCGAACACGCCCGCGGCGCAACGGCCTATGTCACCTTAGAGCCCTGTAGCCATTATGGCCGCACGCCACCCTGTGCCTTGGCACTGATCAATATTGGCGTTAAGCGTGTGGTGGTGGCGGTTGAAGATCCAAATCCGCAAGTAGGTGGTCGTGGCATTCAAATGCTGCGCGATGCCGGTATTGAAGTGGATGTGGGATTACATCGCGATGAAGCCTATGCCTTGAATTTAGGCTTTATGAAGCGTATGGAATCAGGTTTACCCAGAGTCACTGTCAAATTGGCTGCCAGTCTCGATGGTAAAACCGCGCTGTCTAACGGTGTGTCTAAATGGATAACTGGTCCAGAATCTCGCCGCGACGTGCAGCGATTACGTTTACGTTCTTGTGCACTGGTCACGGGAATTGAAACCATATTGGCGGACGACCCCTCACTCAATGTGCGTTATCAGGAACTTGGCAGCTTAAAAGACAGTGTAACCGAGGCGCAATTACTGCAGCCATTAAGAGTGATACTCGACAGTCGCGCCCGTTTGCCGTTATCGGCCGCCTGCTTGGCTATCGTATCGCCCATACTCTTGGTCTCGACCGTGGCTTATTCCGCAGAGTTTCAAGCACAATTGCCCTCCCATGTGAGTTGCCTAGTATTACCAGCAATTGCAGGTCGCGTCTCATTGCCTGAACTATTAAGCTATTTAGGCCAAAGCTGTAATCACGTGCTGGTGGAAGCGGGTGCAACCTTAGCGGGCGCATTTTTAGCGCAGGGGCTTGCCGATGAGTTAGTGCTGTACCAAGCGATGAAAATCCTCGGTGGGTATGGGCGTAATCTGCTGCAATTGCCCGATTATCAAACCATGGCACACATTCCTGCACTAATTTTGGTAGATGAGCGCAAATTAGGGCTAGATACCCGTTTAACTTTGAGCGTTATGCTTGATACCTCTTTATCTAAATCGAATTGGAGCAAGATAACCGTTTAACCTTGAGTCTTATGCCTTATTACTTCTTTATTTAATTAAGTGAGTTAACCATGTTTACTGGGATTATTGAAGCCGTTGGCACCCTGCGCAAACTGGAGCGTAAAGGCGATGATATTCGTCTTACCGTGGCGAGCGGCAAACTGGATTTAAACGATGTGCGTTTAGGCGACAGTATTGCCACCAACGGTGTGTGCTTAACGGTTGTGCAGCAATTAGCCGACGGTTATGTGGCTGATGTCTCTGCCGAAACCGTGAGTCTCACCGGTTTTGCTCACTACAAAGTGGGCACTAAGGTGAATCTTGAAAAAGCCGTCACCCCAACCACACGCTTAGGCGGACACATGGTCAGCGGCCATGTTGACGGTATAGCTATGGTTGAGCAACGCCTAGTGCGTGGTCAAGCTATCGAGTTTTGGTTAGCCGCACCCGCAGAGCTTGGGCGTTACATTGCCCATAAAGGTTCCATCACCATTGATGGCGTGAGTTTGACGGTTAACGAAGTGGACGGTAGTCGATTCCGCCTGACCATAGTGCCGCATACCGCAGGTGAAACCACGTTAATCGACCTGCAAGCGGGCGATAAGGTGAATATCGAAGTGGATTTAATCGCCCGTTATCTTGAACGCTTGATGAATTATGATGGCAAAGACAGCAAGAGCGGTGGTGTCACCATGGAAATGTTAGCCCGTGCCGGCTTTGTGCGTTAGTGCACTGGTAATCGTACTGCTAAGGTATAGAATTTCATAACAACAGCAAAATCATAAGGTCCTACAATGGCGCTGCACAGTATAGAAGAGATCATCGAAGATATTCGTCAAGGCAAAATGGTTATTTTGATGGATGACGAAGACAGAGAAAACGAAGGTGATTTGATCATGGCGGCCGAAATGGTAACGCCAGAAGCGATTAACTTTATGGCGAAATATGGCCGTGGACTCATTTGCCAGACCATGACCAAAGCCCGTTGTCAGCAGTTAAATCTGCCCTTAATGGTGACGAATAACAACGCCCAGTTCTCGACTAACTTTACGGTTTCTATTGAAGCAGCCGAAGGCGTGACTACCGGTATTTCGGCCCACGACCGCGCGGTAACGGTAAAAGCGGCCGTGGCTAAAGAGGCTAAAGCGTCTGATTTAGTGCAACCTGGGCATATCTTCCCGTTAATGGCACAGGACGGCGGCGTATTAACCCGCGCAGGCCACACTGAAGCTGGTTGTGATTTAGCCCGTCTTGCGGGACTTGAGCCATCGGGCGTTATCGTTGAGATTTTGAACGAAGACGGCACTATGGCACGCCGCCCAGATTTAGAGATTTTCTCCGAGTTGCACGGTATCAAAATCGGCACTATCGCGGCATTGATCGAGTATCGCAACACCAAAGAAACCACGGTTGTGCGTGAAGCTAAATGCAAACTACCGACCCGTTTCGGCGAGTTCGATATGGTGACTTTCAGAGACACTATCGACAATCAACTGCATTTTGCCTTAGTCAAAGGTGAGGTGAAGAGCGATTGTTTGGTGCGCGTGCATCTGCAAAACACCTTCAACGATTTACTCCATTCAGAGCGCGATCAGCAACGCAGCTGGCCACTCGAAAAGGCGATGGAGCGTATTTCTGCAGAAGGTGGCGTATTGGTTTTACTAGGGAATCAAGAACATCCCTGTGAAATCCTCTCTAAGGTGAAAGCCTTTGAAGCCGAAGATCAAGGCCAAGCGCCTGCTTCTGCAAAATGGCAGGGGACGTCGCGCCGTGTGGGGGTGGGTTCGCAAATCCTCGCTAGCCTTGGCGTGACTAAGATGCGCCTGCTCAGCTCGCCTAAACGTTACCATTCACTTTCGGGCTTTGGCCTTGAAGTGACTGAGTATGTGGCGGACTAAAACCCAAAGTTACACTGAAGTAAAATTAACAATTTCTGATAATTTGCATAGGGCTCTGGGCAATTGGCTGTGATATCATGTCGCCACTTTTCGCCCCGAGCTGGGTGCTTTAGCTAAATTAGGTAAGATAATGAACGTAGTTCAAGGTAATATCGAAGCGAAAAATGCCAAAGTTGCGATTGTAATTTCGCGTTTCAACAGCTTTTTAGTTGAGAGCTTGCTTGAAGGTGCACTTGACACGCTGAAACGTTTTGGCCAAGTCAGCGACGACAATATCACTGTTGTCCGTGTACCAGGTGCGGTTGAGTTGCCGCTAGCTGCGCGTCGCGTAGCTGCCAGTGGTAAATTCGACGGTATTATCGCATTAGGTGCGGTGATCCGTGGTGGTACTCCTCATTTTGATTTTGTTGCAGGCGAATGTAATAAAGGTCTAGCTCAAGTTGCTTTAGAATTTGATCTGCCTGTTGCTTTCGGTGTTTTGACCACAGATACCATTGAACAAGCTATTGAACGTTCAGGTACCAAAGCGGGTAACAAAGGCGGCGAAGCTGCTTTAAGTCTGCTTGAAATGGTCAATGTTCTGCAAGAACTTGAACAACAGTTGTTATAGTAGGAAAAATAATGAAGCCTTCTGAGCGCCGCAAGGCCCGCCGTTTAGCCGTTCAAGCCATCTATTCATGGCAACTAAGCGGGAATAATATTGCCGATGTCGAGCATGAGTTTTTAACTGAACAAAGCCTCGACGGTGTTGATGTAGCTTATTTTCGTGAGCTATTTTCAGGCGTTGCAACGAAGAAAACCCAATTGGATGAGCTGATCATCCCGCATCTGGAACGCCCGATTGATGAAGTGTCTCCAGTAGAGAAAGCCATAGTTCGTTTAGCGACCTATGAGCTGACTTTCCGTAAAGATGTGCCATACAAGGTCGCGATTAACGAAGCGATTGAGTTGGCAAAAGCTTTCGGTGCGGACGAGAGTCATAAGTTTGTGAACGGACTGCTCGACAAACTGGTTGCACGCAAGTAATAAAGACAAACGGTATCTTAGGATACCGTTTTTCATTGCTAACAAAGGTGGCCGATGTAAGTCGTGCCAAACTGTACAGTGAAAGAATTCCAATTAATTGAATGTTATTTTAGCAACCGCGGCCCCACTCGCCGTGATGTGAAGCTTGGCATCGGTGACGATTGCGCTTTAGTGCAACCCGCAGAAAACAAGTCGATTGCTATCTCCTGTGACACCTTAGTCGAAAATGTCCATTTCTTCCCCGATATGCCTCCTGCAGCCTTAGGTTACAAAGCCTTAGCAGTAAATTTATCTGATCTGGCTGCCATGGGCGCAGAACCCGCGTGGATGACGCTTGCCTTGACGCTACCCGAAGTCGATGAAACTTGGCTCAGTGGTTTTAGCGAAGGTTTATTTGAAGCAGCCGATTACTATGGCATCGCCTTAATTGGCGGCGATACGACTCGTGGCCCACGGGCGATTAACATCACAGTGCACGGCCAAGTCCCACAGGGTAAGGCACTCACGCGTCATGGTGCTAAAGCCGGTGATTGGATTTATGTCACGGGCACGCTCGGAGATTCGGCCTTAGGTCTGGATATCATTCGCGGCGCGCAACAGGCCAGAGCTGAGCATAAAGAATTCCTGATCAATCGCCATTATCGTCCAACACCAAGAGTCTTAGCGGGCCAAGCATTGCGTTCGCTTGCCTCCAGTGCTATCGACCTTTCCGACGGGTTTATCTCGGATATCGGTCATGTACTTAAGGCTTCGGCAGTTGGCGCGGTTGTAGATGTTAATTGCATCCCGCTTTCGCGCGCGATGCAAGATACCGTCAGCGAGGAGCATGCCTTAGGTTATGCACTGACAGGCGGCGAAGATTACGAATTGTTGTTCACCGTTCCTGAGGCGCAAAAAGGCGCGCTTGAGACGGCATTAAGCCATGCAGGAGCAAAGTTTGTTCGTGTTGGGCAAATTTGTGCGGGCAGTAAGCTCAAGTTACAACTCAATGGTGAGCCGTTTACGCCTCCATATCATGGTTTCGAGCACTTCTAATGAAATGGTTGTCAAAGGATCAGGCGTTAACGCGCCTGTCATTAAAAAATCCTGTCCACTTTTTGGCACTCGGTTTCGGTAGCGGACTCGCCGCTAAAGCGCCCGGTACTTTCGGTACCATAGCTGCTATTCCCCTCTATTTACTGATGGCGCCATTACCACTTGCTTGGTATATCGGCTTAACTTTAGTCAGTGTATTTGCAGGATTTTATATCTGTGGTAAAGCGGCACATGACATGGGCGTACACGACCATGGCGCGATTGTGTGGGATGAAGTGGCTGGACTGTTGATCACTATGATAGCGGCACCTGCGGGCTGGATTTGGCTATTAGTGGGCTTTGGTTTATTTCGCTTTTTCGACATCATCAAACCTTGGCCAATCCGTTGGCTCGATGCCAAAGTCGAAGGTGGTTTTGGCATTATGATTGACGATGTCTTAGCGGGCGTATTTGCCTTTATCTGTCTGCAAGGGCTAGTCTGGTGTGTTAGCTAACATGGCATGATAGTTAACATGGCCAACAACTAACCCTTAGCTTTTGATTTCGCATTTTTCTGATTGAAGCTTGATTGAAGGGATTAGCTGAATATCCCTTATTCCTTTTCTGCTTGATTTTATTATTGCAGCAGTTCCCTTGCGTTTGCTAGGGTATTGCTGGTGATAGTATCGCCACCTAACAGTCTTGCAAGTTCTTGAATACGCTGCTCACGATCGAGCGACTTCATTGTAGTTTCTGTACTGCCCGCCTTATTAAACTTATCGACGAACATGTGTTGATGACCATTGCCCGCAACTTGCGGCAAGTGAGTCACGCACAGTACTTGGGTCGATTCCCCTAAGCTGCGTAACATGCGGCCAACCACTGCGGCGGTGGGGCCGGAAATCCCGACATCAACCTCATCGAAAATCAATGTTGGCGTGGCAACTTTCTTCGCGGTAATGACTTGGATCCCTAAGCCTATCCGTGAAAGCTCACCGCCAGACGCGACTTTCGAAATCGGTTGTAAGGGTTGGCCAGGGTTAGTGGTTACCATAAATTCGATATTGTCACTGCCGTTGGCTGACATTTGCTCTGGGTGGAAATTGACTTCGATAGTAAATTTACCCTTAGGCATATTCAGTTCGTGGATTGACTGAGTCACGAGTTTGTCGAGTTCTTTGGCATATCTAGCGCGGCTTTGGCTGAGTTTTTGTGCGTTGCTAAGGTAAGCGGCTCTGCTGGCATCGACCTGTAGTTGAATTTCTTCGAGCTTGCTTTCGTCACTGTCTAAGGTGCTCAGCTCTGCCTTTAATGCCAAATGATGTTCGGCCAGTTTATTTGGGCTGACATGGTGCTTACGCGCCAGTTGCATGGCTTTTGATAGCCGTTCTTCTAAATAGGCAAAGTGGGTTGGATCGAGTTCAAGCTTACTCAAATAGTGCTGTAATTCGCCTGCGCTTTCTTGCACTTGGATTAAGGCATCATTGAGCATAGTGTTGATATTGCTTAATGCAGGATCGTAGCTTTGCAGATCTTCGGCGAGGGAAACGACTCGATTAAGCAGCGACTCTATATTGTTCTCTTCGCCTTCAGTGAGTATATCTAAGCTCGCCTGACAGGTATCAATCAACTCAGTGCCATTGGCAAGACGTTTGTGCTCTTGCTCAATTTCATCGAACTCATCGACTTTAAGATCAAACTCATCGAGTTCTTCTACTTGATATTGCACTAATTGCTTACGGGCAATACGTTCATGCTGGGAGGCTTCGAGTTGCTTTAGATCGGCCTCAATTTGTTTGCAGCGTTGAAAGCTGGCGGCAACCGTATCGATAAGTAATCTGTGATTGGCATAACTGTCGAGCAGAGTGAGTTGGTGTTCACTCTTCAACATTGCATGGTGCGCATGTTGGCCGTGAATACCGATAAGCAACTGACCCAGTAATTTAAGCTGTGTCAGTGGTACTGGATTACCATTGATGTAGGCGCGTGAACGGCCATCGCTACCAATAGTTCGACGTAGGATACACTCATCATCGAGTTCAAGATCGTTATCTTCTAACCAACGTTTTGCCAGTGGAATATCGTCCAAGGAAAAGCGGGCGCTGACCTCGGTTTTATTGGCTCCTGGGCGAACACTGCTGGCATCGGCACGATTGCCTAGGCACAGGCCTAGCGCATCGATGGCGATCGATTTACCCGCACCGGTTTCACCTGTGATGCTGGTCATACCGGGGCGAAAATCCAGTTCTAAAAAACGGACGATTGCGAAGTTATTAATGCTGAGTTGGCAAAGCATAGTGAATTCCTGTCGAAAAACATACCAAACCACTGTATTGATAAACAGTATATACTGATTTTATATACAGTAAAGTGGCTTGGGTAAATAATCGGCATTATCGGCAGTAAATATTTTTAATTGACTGATTATGCGTAGGTTCTTACTAAGCTTTCTAAGATAGGCAAACTGAAAAAAGTGACTAAGGTGCCAAATAGAATGCCCTGAGCACTGGTTGAAGCCTGAGTATTATAACGCTGGGCGAGTAAGTACACGCTAGCGGCTGTGGGCAGTGCGCTCAAGATCACGCCCATGATCAGGTAGTCACCACTGACTCCAAAACGGTTAAGCATAAAGTAGACGAGTGCCGGTTGGATAGCCAGCTTGAAGAGGTTGATAAGGCTCAGT
Organism: Shewanella vaxholmensis; assembly: GCF_031932135.1. NCBI lineage: Bacteria > Pseudomonadati > Pseudomonadota > Gammaproteobacteria > Alteromonadales > Shewanellaceae > Shewanella > Shewanella vaxholmensis. Next base: position 12,845 of record NZ_JAUOEV010000028.1, on the reverse strand, counting down.
TCGATAAAATTTTTGGGGCTAAATACGCTGCTATCTTTCTGGTAGCGCATCGCTTTGGCGAGTACCATGCCGATAGCAAATAGTGCGCAGGGGCTTGAGGTATTGCCAATTTGCTGGATCATTAGCGCCAGCCCAGAAGGTAGTTTTATCTCTAGCGCCGAAATGCTGACACCAATTAAGCTACCAATAACGATAGGGTTTTTACCGACCGCCATCATCATTATGACTAAGGCGTGGTGTTGTCTTTGGGTGTTTGTGGCCAGTTCCATCGAGACTAAGGCGACGGCAAACATCAGCACGGATAATAAGCTGGCAATCGCAGCGGCGACTAAGGCGCTTTGCTGCTGCGGAAAGAGGATGATGAGTAGTGGAATACCAATAAATGCCGTATTACCAAAGGTGGCATTGAGGGCTCGAATAGCGGCAACCGCATGCTGTTTGGGGTTAGCAAGCAGCGAGAGCCCAAGGCAGACAAGATAAGTGATCACCATAGCCGTGCTGTAGCCCGCAATAAATCCCCATTGCAAAATCTCACCAATCGGCTGCTGCGCGAGGGCGATAAGCATGATCGCGGGGAATGCAATGTAGTACACATATTGGTTTAGCACTTGGTCCGTATCGACGGGCAAGAGTTTTAATTTTTGCACTAGTGTGCCGAGCAACATGATCCCGAAGACGGCAAACAGAGGGGTTAAAATGGTCATTTCCCTCACTCATCCTTACGATTAAATTTGAATAAACTCAGCCATCACCGTCATTTCTACTATCGCTATGATTTTAGGTGGGCGCTTGCCTTTTTTATGTCACTTTAGAGCCAGAACTAGCGCCAGCGCAGTAAAACTCGCCACAAAATAACATATCATTTCAGTCTAAGGCTATTGCGCTATGGTCGTATAAGTGGATTAATTGATGTTTAAAACACAATGACTTAGCGTACGCTGTGATTGTTGATGACTTTATATAGTGCCTAAAGTGGGCTGCTAGAACAGAATTAGGATATGCAATGAGTGATGATTTAGGCGCTGAACTACAACTTGTCTATCTTTTTGTGCATTTAGTCAATGCGGGCAGTTTTTCGCAGGCGGCGAAGGAGCTCGATATGCCCATTGCCACAGTGAGCCGCAAGTTAGCTAAGTTGGAAGAAAAGCTCGATAAGCAGCTTTTTATGCGCAGTACTCGCAAGTTACGACTGACGGAGGAAGGGCTGGCACTCTTTCAACGCTACCAGAGTGTGGTTGCTCAATTTGATGAACTGAGTGGTTTAGGCTGTGATAAACCCGAGGGAACCTTGCGTATTGCCGCGCCGATTTCAATTATTTCCATCGTGTTCATTCAAGCTTTAAATGAATTTGGCCGCCTGTATCCCGATATCCGTTTGCACATTTCCCAGAGCAATGAGTTAGTGGATTTGATCGACAAGGGCATAGATGTGGCGATTGTCGGCGGGGCTCAGCCTGATTCTTCTTGGGTGTCGAGTACCTTAGGCGAGCTGGATTATTGCCTGTTTGCCACGCCAGAATATTTGGCTCAGGCACCTAAACTTGAGCATCCCGATGATCTTGAAGCCCATCAACTGATAAAAGTCTGGCCGCTGTTTAATTGGCATTTAAAGCATCCGAGCGGTGAGTCTTTCTATTTTAATGGCCCAACTAAGCTGACCCTCACGGATTTACACGGTGCGATTCAGGCGACCTTAGGCCATGGCGGGATCTTGTATGGTCCTGAACTGTTTGTAAAACAGCAGATTAAAGAGGGGAAACTTAAAGTATTATTGCCAGAATGGATTGGCGAGCAGAGGCGGATTTCGATTTTATATCATCAGCGCAGCCAGCAGCCGCTAAAGGTAAGAGTCTTTATTGAGTTTATGCAGTCAAAGGCGCCAGAGTTATTCTCTATGCGTTGATTTAACGAGGGGAACGGATGCTTAACGTCTTTTAGGTTTTACCGTGTTTTTGCTCATGGTATTTTGCGTTTGTTTCGCGTCCTGCAGGCTGGAGCGTGTCGCGGGTAATATGCCGAGTTCTAAGAAGTATCCCACTAAACGCCGCAGTTCGAATAAAGAACCGATACGCTGCTGATCTTTGATGGTCAGTTTCCAACTGTCGGTTCGTCCTTCGCTATTGGTTAAGACAAATCCTTGATAAACAATCTTTTTCATTGGAATAACTCAATATTGGCTGATGGAACTTGCTAGCTTTGGTTTTACTCGTTTTGGGCTTGCTTGAAAGTGATTGCAGTCGAGACTAGAGGCTTATTGTTTAGAAACATTGTTTAGACATATTGTTTAGAAATAAGGGTGCTTGAGTTGCCCCAAGCACCGAATCAATTAAGCGACGCTGATGCCGATATTTGATACGCCCGCTTCGATAATGTCTTTGCGTAAACCTTTGACCAGTTCCGCTGTGATCTTTGGATTTTCTTCGATAATTTCCAGCAGAGAATTTTGTAACTCTTTCTCTTCTTCCATGACTTCATGGGCAAAAACAAAATCATCTAATGCTTCATCGACTAAATCGACATCGCTGATGGCTTCGATATAGTTAGCCACTGTGCTCGATGACAGTTTGCTGATATTGACGATATCTTCTTCAATCTTGCCTTGAATCGCACCCAGTAAGGTCGATATGGCGACAACAGCGTCCATGGCTGGATAGACGCCATAGGCTTCAAAATCAGCGGGTTCAGGGGTGTTATCTTCAAGACGTTGCAGATGCACATCGATATTGAATTTAAGCTTAGGGTCGTACAGGGATTGCCACAGTAGTTCTAACGCAGTACTCAACACAGCAGGGTCACCAAACTCACAGACTTCGGAAAACAGTTGATAGTTGGGCAACATGCGTTGGCAAAGTGCAGTGGCGAAGAGTTGTTTTTGTGGCAGTGTTAACGCCTTAAGACGTTTAAAGAAGCCCGTTTTTTTGGTCATCTGTTATTTCCGCTGATAGCTGTGATATCACTTGATTTGCCGCAGATTCTACCTTAGTTAACTCATCAAGTAACTCTAGTATTTCGGGTTCGAGATCTTCGACCGCTGTTTCACGTTTTAGCGCCGATTCAATTTCTTGGCATAATCTTTGGGTTGTAGGCACGCCGCAGTAGCAGCTCGCACCATGCAACTTATGGATAGTACTGAGCATGACGGGGTGATCGTTTTGACTCAGCGCCGTCTGAATTGTCGTCACGGTTTGTGGCAAGGAGTCGAGCAGCATTCTCAGCATATCTAAGGCGAGGTCTGCCTTGTGATTAGCTTGGGTTAAGCATAAATCCCAGTTCAGCGTATGCAGGTCAAAATGGGTGAATTTAGGCCGAGTGATCCAGCGATGGATAACGTCTTTGAGCGCCGCTTCATCAATAGGTTTAGGTAAATATCCATCCATGCCACTGCCTAAAATCAGCTCGCGTTCTTCAGCAATCGCATGGGCTGTCACGGCAATAATCGGCGTGTTACGGTTCATTGAGCCTTGGCGAATTTGCTTAGTGGCACTAATGCCATCTGTGCCTGGCATCTGAATATCCATAAAAATCAAATCGAAGGTGCGAGTCTTCGCCTGTTTAACCGCTTCATCACCACTGTTGACCGCGATAACCGTCGTCACTAACTCACTGAGCAAGGTGTCGATTAGTTTTAAGTTGGCAAAGTTATCATCCACCGCCAGTACGGTTAAGGATTGGCGCGCCGCCGGCGTGGCTATGGTCACTGGGGCTATGATGTCGTATTCCATCGGTGGATAGAGTAAGTTGCGGGCAAGCTGGTGCTCACTCACGGGCAGAGACAACACCACATCGGCATTCGGGCGAATAAATTGGGTTAAGGCATCCTGTTCTTGGCAATCGTATAGCACCACAAGGCAATCGGTTTTGGTCTTCGCCAAGTTAAGTGTGCTTACCAGTTGTCCTGCATCGCTAAACCCATGGCAACTCAAGAGAACATAGTCGTATGGCGCTTCGGCCGTGTTGAGCGTGGTCAGCAAGCTTGGGATATGCTGATGGTGAGTCACTTTGGTATCCCATTGATTCAATTGGCGACTCAAGACAGCATGAGTCAGCACTCGGGGCTCATAAAACAGTATGGTTTTGTCTTTGAGTTTTTCGAGCGGCAGTGAGTCACCGATTTGGAACTGACCTAAGCCGAGCGGCAAACTGAACCAGAAGTTTGAGCCTTTTTCTGGGGATGAGGTAAAACCGATTTGGCCGCCCATTTGATTCACCAAACGCTTAGTGATCACTAAACCTAAGCCTGTACCGCCAAAGCGGCGGGAAATCGACGAATCGGCTTGGCCAAAGGCTTGGAATAAAAAGTCCTGCTGGCTTTCATCGATACCGATACCGGTGTCGACCACATCACAGCGCAGTACTACTTGTTCATCCGATTGGCTCTGCAGTTCGATTTTGACCATCACGCTGCCAGAGTCAGTGAATTTAATCGCGTTACCAACCAAGTTATTGATGATTTGGCACACGCGCATGGCATCGCCATTGACATTGTCGGGCACGTTGGGGGCGATATCGACGACGAGTTCTAGGCCTTTGGCCTGTGCGCTGCCTGAGATCAAGGTAATAGTATCACTTATGGTTTCCCTAAGGCCGAAGGGCATGTTTTCTAACACCATTTTACCGGCTTCGAGTTTAGAAAAATCGAGAATGTCGTTGATGATACCCAGCAGGTTAGTGGCGCTGCGTTCTATGGTCTTGATGTAATCGACTTGGCTCGAATGCAATGGTGTTTTGACTAATTGCCGCGCAAAACCGATAACGCCATTGAGCGGCGTACGTAACTCGTGGGACATATTCGCTAAGAATTCAGATTTAATCCGGCTGGCTTCTAGGGCGCGTTTTTTAGCTAAATCTAACTCGACGTTTTGGATTTCAATCTGTTCTAAGGTTTCCCGCAGATCCGACGTGGCTTGGTCGATATTTTGCTGCATCTCATCATGGTATTCCGATAGCGACCCTGCCATGGCATTGATGCCGCGTTTGAGTAAGTCCAGCTCACCAATCAAGTTGCCATCTAAGCGGGCGTCCAATTTACCTTCACGGATTTTAGCGACGACGCGCACCATCTCGGTAATGGGCTGAGTGACGTTTTTCACCAGCCGGAAAGTGAACAGTAAGTTCAACTGTACCCCGATCAACACGATAATAAAGGCGGCGACCGCGGCTCTATGCTGCTCGAGTAAGGCACGTTCTTTATTGATTATGATGGAGATATAACCTAAGAGCTGACCTCCGTCTGTCTGAATATCGTAATTGGCGGGGGCGGCACTGGGCCCGGTGGAGAAAATCGGTGTCCGTAAAATTAGACTGTCGCCCACATGCTCTATTTCGGTTTTATGCAGTGTGCTGAGGGCTTCTTTATAACGCATAATTTCAAAATCTTTGTGGTAGTGCGAGGTCACAAAGAGCTGATTATTGGCGTCGAAAATCGCGATGGATTTCACTAAGGTGGATTTGTTGAGCTGCGCCGCGGCGAGTAAGCGTTTGGTCGCCTCGCGATCATTGGCCACTAAACCGATTTCACTGGCAATCGACAGCGGCTCGATAATATTGCTGCCCTGTTCGACGAGCGTATCTTCAAGCTCATAAAAACGATTTATGGTAAAGTAGCTGCCCAGAAGGATACCGACCAAGATTGTTGGCGCGAGCGCCAGCACAAGAACCCAAGAACGTAGGCTGTATTTGGTCATGTTGTTGACTGGGTTCATAGCAGCGGCGGTGTTTCCTGTAACAGAGACTAAGATAATTTTATAAGACTGCCAGAAAGAGGGCGGTCTTTGCCAGTATTTTATTGATTTAGAGGCCGAAATGGCGCAATTTTTTAAAGCAAAACCAAATAGTTCCAAACAGTTGTCGGCTAAGTTATCACTGAGTGTCAATCAGCTCGATCACTTAGGCGCAGGTATAGCACAACATCAAGGTAAAGTCGTGTTTATCCCAGGCGCACTGCCCGATGAAACCGTGACGGTACAGCTCACCGAGCAAAAGAAAAATTATGCCCGCGCCAAGTTAATTAAAGTCGATGCACCTAGCTCTGAGCGCGTCGAGCCTGAGTGTCCACACTATCACACCTGCGGCGGCTGCGACTTACAGCATATGTCATTATCGGGCCAGCGTGAGCATAAAGAAGCGGCGCTACTGGATATTATGGCTAAGTTTGCCGGCGCCGAAGGCGGCGCTTTATCGCCCGCATTAACGGGTGAAGGGTGGCATTATCGTCGCCGCGCCCGTCTTGCGACCTTATTTGATAAAAATACCAAGCACTTAAGCTTAGGTTTTCGCGCCGCCAGTAGCAGTAATGTGGTGCCAATCAGTCAGTGTCTGGTGTTAGCTAAGCCGTTATCGAACTTGATCGTCCCCTTTGCTAAGTTGCTGAATCAATTGTCGGCTAAAGCGAGCTTAGGCCACCTTGAGTTGATTGCCGCCGATAATGGTCACTTCGCCGTGCTGCGTATCACTAAGGCGCTTAACGATAAAGATCTCGCTAAGCTGTCAGCCTTTGCTGAGCAGCATCAAATTCACATTTGTCTGCAGGATAATGAAGGCCAATTCCAAGGCGTTGGCGCCGAGTTAGTGTTACCGGTTTATCAGCTGTTAGATGACAAAGTTGAGTCGGATGCGGTGAGTTTAAGCTTCACCCCAGGTAACTTTGTGCAGGTGAATGGACAAATTAACAAGGCCATGGTCGCTCAAGCGATGGATTGGTTAGCGCCAGCGCCTGATGAACGCATTTTGGATTTGTTCTGCGGCATGGGGAATTTCAGTTTGCCCTTAGCGAAAATGGGCGCGGATGTGATTGGCGTCGAAGGGGTTGCCGAGATGGTGACTCAGGCACGGGTGAACGCTAAAGCTAACAATTTGGATAAACTGACCTTTTACCATGGCGACTTAAGCGCGGATTTATCCCTTGAGCCTTGGATGGGCAAAATTGATAAATTACTGCTCGATCCTGCCCGTGCTGGGGCATTTGAAAGCTTGCAATGGCTGAAGAAAATGAAGCCGCGCAAAGTCGTGTATGTTTCGTGTAATCCTGCGAGCTTGGCCCGCGATAGCGCTGTACTGCTAGAGCGCGGTTACCGCTTACAGCAATTGGGACTTATCGACATGTTCCCACAGACACACCATATCGAAGCCATGGCACTGTTTGAATTAACCAAGTAATTTGCGCTGGCAAAGTAAGCAAAGCGTTTGAATAACGTAAAAAATGTGATTATTGCGTCGGTTGGGTTTGACAAGTTCGCGCCAATGCTGAAGATAGGAGAGCTGAAGTGGTGCCCACTTTCTCTCTGAGCACGGATAAGGAAATAAATTAGATGGTCTCTGTTCGCGAAGCGCACTTTAATGATCCCGATTTTCACTTAGAAGATTGGGTGGCTCGCTATGTCGGTCATGCCGATGAAGCGCAGATGCTGCTCTCCTTGATTGGGCAGATTGATGCTTTGCCCGCTAAGAGTCCTGCGGCGAAGAGAGAACTGCTCGAACGTGCCCGAGAGATGATCGAAATCCTCGCACCGCTGAACATGGACATTGAAACCCTGCAAGCAGCAATTTTGTTTGTGGTGTTCGATGCTGGGTTACTGACCGAAGAAGCCATCAAAGAAAAATTTGGTGAGCCGCTGGCGCGTTTAGTGGCGAGCGTTGTGACCATGAATGCGATTGGCGCCTTAAAAATCAATCCCAATAGTCGCTCCACCGAGCCGCAAATCGACAATATCCGCCGCATGTTGCTGGCTATGGTTGAAGATGTGCGCGCCGTGGTGATTAAGCTTGCTGAGCGTGTGTGTTTGTTGCGGGCGGTGAAAAATGCCGACGAAGAAACTCGCGTACTACTGGCCCGTGAAATTGCCGATATTTACGCGCCGCTGGCCAACCGTTTAGGGATTGGCCAATTGAAGTGGGAGCTGGAAGATATTTCTTTTCGCTACTTGCATCCAGATACCTACAAAGACATCGCTAAGCAATTAGATGGCAAACGACTGGATCGTGAAGTATTTATCGATAAGTTTGTCAGTCAGTTGCAACAAAGATTAGATGAAGATCAAATTCGCGCTAAGGTCTACGGCCGGCCGAAACATATCTACAGTATCTGGCGCAAGATGAAGGGCAAACACCTCAAATTTGATGAGTTGTTTGACGTGCGCGCCGTGCGTATCGTTACTGAGCGTTTGCAGGATTGTTATGGCGCGTTAGGTGTTGTGCATACGCTTTGGCACCATATTCCGCGGGAATTTGACGACTATGTCGCTAACCCTAAACCTAACGGTTATCAATCGATTCATACCGTAGTGGTGGGGCCTGAGGGCAAAACCGTTGAAATTCAAATTCGTACCCAAGACATGCATGAAGATGCAGAGCTGGGTGTGGCCGCGCACTGGAAATACAAAGAAGGCAATCATTCCGGTAAGCAAAGCGGCTACGAAGAAAAAATTAACTGGCTGCGTAAAATTCTGCAATGGCAGGAAGACGTGGTTGAAAGTGGCAACTTGGTCGAAGAAGTGCGCAGCCAAGTGTTTGAAGACAGAGTCTATGTGTTCACCCCAAGCGGTGAAGTTGTCGACTTGCCACTGGGCTCAACCGTGCTCGACTTTGCCTATTACATTCACTCACAAGTGGGACATAAATGTATTGGTGCTAAGGTCGATGGCCGTATTGTGCCGTTCACCTATCAGGTTGAAACGGGCGAGCGTATCGAGATCATCACCTCGAAACAGCCCAACCCCAAGCGCGATTGGCTTAACCCTAACTTAGGTTATATCCGTACTTCACGGGCGCGTTCAAAAATCCAGCATTGGTTTAAGCAGCAGGACAGAGACAAGAATATTGTCGCCGGCAAAGAAATGCTCGAATCCGAACTGGCGCGGGTGAGCCTTAAAATTAAAGACGCGGCCATCGCGGTCGAGCGCTTTAATATGGCGAGCATGGATGACTTACTGGCGGCCATTGGCGGCGGTGATGTGCGTCTGCATCAAGTGGTTAACCATATTCAGAGTCGTCTGCGACTCGACGAAGTGTCAGAAGAAGATGCCGTCGAAGAATTAGTTAAGAAAGGCCAACATAAGCCGACCTCCAGTGGCCGTGGTCAGGTTGAAGTCAACGGTGTGGGAAACTTGCTTAACCATATCGCCCGTTGTTGCCAGCCCGTTCCCGGTGATGAAATCTTAGGTTTTATCACTAAAGGCCGCGGCATTTCTGTACATCGCGCTGATTGTGAACAAGTTAAAGAGTTAATGCGGGTTCACCCAGAGCGCGGTGTCGATGTGGTCTGGGGCGAAAATTACTCCGGCGGTTATCGCATGCGTCTGCGGGTATTAGCCCACGATCGCAGCGGTTTATTGCGTGACTTAACCTCAGTGTTGGCTGCCGAAAAATCCAATGTATTGGCCATGAGTTCGTCATCGGATACTAAAAACCAGACCGCCGCGATTGAGTTGGAACTAGAGCTTTATAACCTTGATGGTTTATCGCGGGTGTTATCGAAGCTGACCCAGGTCGATAGCGTGATCGAGGCAAGACGGCTTTAAGTTTCGCAATGCCGTTCGAAGTGAATAGCCTTGAAATCACTAGCAATATAAAAGATACAGAGAAGCCATCTAGAAGCAGAGATAAAGGATTGGGGCAGCAGGATGAATTTCACCTGCCGCCTTTTTTATTTGGTTTTTTATGTGCGAAGTTGCCAACGCTCTAATGCCTTAGCTTCATGCTCTTGGATGAAATCATTTTTTCCATCACAATAAACGCTAATATCATTATTACATTCCCGTGCAACTCTTCTTTTGAGTTCTTCGTACTCAGTAAGCACCTCTGGATTAGCTTTTAAGTATTCCCGAAAAGCAATATGTCGGTGCACATTTTTGTCATCTGTAACAAAGGCATGAATTTGATAAGTTCTTTGTTCTCCACCTTTGCGATAGTAGCGTCTACCTGACATACCGAACTCACCTAAAGCTTCATAACCTAATAATTCAAATTGATCTTTGCAGCTATCTAGAATGTCTAGTGATGGGCTTTCAATTATGATGTCGATGATTGGCTTTGCTGCTAACCCTTCGATTGATGTGCTACCAATATGATGAATATTATCAATAGCATTTCCAACTACACTAAGCAGGAGCTTTTTTTCACTTTCATACTTCTGTGGCCATACACTATTGTAATCAACAATTTCAACTTTCATTTTGAATATCTCAAATATAACAAGCTCGAACGGCGAGTAACTTGTTGCGAGTCTAGTGGCCGCAGGCCACGATGTTTAAGGCGCTTGTTAGTTTTCAAGTTCTACGACCTCAATACCAAAAGGCGATATTAGCACCAAAGTTTTTACTTTCGAGCCTAAATCAAGATTTGCATAAATGAATGTTGATACACAGATAGAGTCGTTAATGAAAAATAGCACCTCTTGTACAAGGATTCTTTGAATACATCTGCCTTTAAAACGGTACTTTCCATTTCAATAACGGTTAACTCAATTGTGCCGTTACTTGCATAAAAATAATACAAAAAATGGGAAGGGCACCGAATGTAGCTGTCGTAAACCAGCCATAAAATACTATTGGCAGAATTACAAAATGTTTGCATTTCTAGTTTTTAGAATTTCAGTAAGTGGCTTTGTTCAAAAAATAAATACGACTAACAAAAGATGTGTTAGTCCCTGCTTTTTTCTCTTTTTCCCGTTTTTGAACATTCGCAACCCGAACTTTTCTTAGTGGTGAAACTAACATTCTTCTACTACATTTGTTTCTCTTATAGGTGATCCAGACTACCTATACGATTGTGTAAACCAAATCGATGAAACATCTACCAAAAGGAAAGGGTAATGAAAACACAGATCGAGTCTAAAAATCTCACACTACGTCAGATAAATTTTATAAGTAGGGCATATAGAAACTTAGCGGTATTGGTTTTTACCCTAATTGCCTCATTTTCACCCCTCGCCATCGCGGCAACCTATCAAATGTCGACCCCTGCAAATGATGATGGTCAAGGAAACTTCCTATTCTTTGATAGGCACCATGTCGATTGCGGCGTTAATGCAATGAGTTCACTTCACTTGTTCAGACCTTCATTAACCGAAATTGCTTATGAATATCAGTGCACCGAAATGGGCAATGACAACAGCACTAACGTCTTTACTACTGACAATGATGATGGTGGGGGCAATGTTATTTACTTGGATCGACACACTATAAATTGTGAGAATAAAGGGCTTCAATATCTGCATTTAGAACGTCCGACCGCGAGCACTGCTCGTTATAATTACCGCTGTGGCAATCAAACGCTGAGTAATGTGACGGATTATTTTACTGCTGCAGATGACGATGGTGCTGGTAACGCAGTTTTTCTTGATAGACACAATGTGAGTTGTCCAAACAATAAGGTACTGAGCTACCTTCGACTGGAAAGACCCACCAGCAATACTATCCGGTATCATTACAAGTGCGGAACTTATAGTGATGCAACGGTTCATGGATTTACAGGAGCCTTTGCTCCGGCTCATTGGAGCATATCGGGTGTCGCAGCTTCAAGCATGAGCAGCTCGGCATTGACAGCAGTAGTCAATTCCGGCGGAGGTGGTGTAACGGCATCAATCACCATACCCTTAAAGGGAACCATCAACTTTGACTGGATGATATCCATCTACTCAGCTGGTCAATATGGTGATGTCATCAAGTACCTGATAAATGGCGTGTCTTACAATCTCTCTACAGCCGGCAGTGCTTCTGGTTCAGCTCAGGGTATCGAAGTTAATACCGGTGATTTATTTGAACTTCTGACATGGGGGACTACGCGGTCTTCCAGTTATAGTGCCAAGTTCGATAATTTCAGCTTTGTACCATCAGCAGCAATTACTCCCCAATGTGCCTTTGCAGGTGACAACCAAGGTCGTAACGATGCAGGCTTTACTGGACAAACTTTTGTTTACAGTAACACCAGTTACGGTACCAACAGATTTATGTGGGACGGCATTAACAAAGGTGAAGTGCCTATAGGTACAGGCTCAGTAACCGATGAAAATGGCAACGTATTTACTTTAGGGGCGCAAGTATCACATCCATACGCAGACCTGTGGTATTACGAGATTTGCGTAAACATGCCCTGAGCACTGCTAATTTAACCTGAACTCAGGATTAGAAAGTTAGAACTAGAGGCCCTCTTAGTGCTCGGATTTTTCGACCAAGAATCATCCCATCACAAAAAAGAGGGCCTATATGCAAGTTAAAGGAAGTATTTTGCGATGTCGGTCTTTTCTATGAAAATAGGGCTGTCAAAGTTCTATTTTTTATGGAAATTGAGCGGGATGACCAGCCAATTTAGTCTTTGTAAGCTTAGCTGTTGCTGTAAGCCTTTCATAATGGATTGCCATGGCACTTGCTCCCCGACGCGGTGAATTGAAACCTAGGGTTTCTGAGCTTATGAACGAGAGCCATGGACGGCGAACTGGCAGTTAAACATGGATGTTGTTCAAGTCCATCCGTGGATGCTCGACCGCCCCGTCCATGGTGCGGACGGTCGTCTCGTAAATCACCATGGCTCACCTTTCAAGTATTAGCGTAACCAGTAGGTTCAAAAATTAAGTCATGAGTATTTAGCTTAATTGTTCAATCTGATGTGGTTTGAGTGAAGTCATTCGATTAAACATAAGCAACTTTGGGACAAAAGCGATCGCCTAAGCTCTTGAAAGTCAGATAACCTTAGATACTCTAAGTCACGTTAATTACCTACAAATTAATGACTAGTTTCGGTCATCCACTACAGACAAATTTTTAATAAAAGATTTAAATCAAGGAAGTACCCAATAGCATTTGATTCTTATGCATCTGGGTGATAACTTCATATTAGCCCTTAGTTTGGTT
>NZ_JAUOEV010000027.1:0-71613 GCF_031932135.1 Shewanella vaxholmensis | reverse complement strand
TTTTTAGGATAAGATTGTGCTCCTCAAGGCGAGCTATTTGCTTCTTCAGCTCACGGATTTCAATTTGTTCAGGAGTAATCGGAGATGCTTTTGGTATGCCACCCTGGCGTTCTAGTTTTAACTGTCTCACCCATTTATCCATAGTGGACTTACCTACGTTCATCGCCTTTGCAGCTTCGATGATGCTATGGTGTTTATCGAGGACTAATTGGGCTGCTTCAAGTTTGAATTCAGCACTAAATGTTTTTCTGGTTGTCGATCTCATGTGTTCACCTAAAGTCATCTACGAGGCAATAATATCACCTCTATTTAGGTGGCCAAAATTAGTGTGCCACTATATACAGCTTGTTAAACCAATCTCAGCTTATATACTATCCAACAATTCGATGATGAATATAAATCCATCACCACCGCTTAATCCATCCAGCCTTCAACTTTCTTTAAATAGGTATCGTCACTGCAAGTTGAGCCGCCAACTGTACAAGCCGTTTGGTCCTTCGTACATCCCCTAATTTTGCGCGCTGAAAAATGTTTTGTGCCCAGAGTGATGGTTCACTTAAAAATATGGCACGTTGTATCTGAAACAAAAGGTCAGGATCAGATCAGGGTAATTGAAAATGGTTCAAAAAAAACCGGGGAAAATCGAGGGATTTGTGTAGAAGAGATAGCTTGTTGCGGAGCTTTCTGTTGTTAAGCAGATTAGCGCCAATCCCAAAAGACTTTGCAGCATCTGCAGCGCTATAACCTCGCCCTAGCACCATCCAGACCGCTTCATCTTTAAATGCCTGCGGATAACTCTTATCTGATTAATTCCGACTCATATCGACCACTTAGTTAATTGAATTTTCGCTGGATTGAATTAACTATCGGCCGAAATGCGTTTAAAGTTTAAGCCGCCTGCCGTGGTTTTTCATCAGTTAGCAGCTTAATGGCTGAGTGTCGCACTTAGGAGTTGAATTCAGGATTCTTACATGAGTTATTTAATTTACATGCAAAGAAACTAATGTATACTGTGTGTGTTGACAAATAAACATCAAGTGGTAGGAACCAGCGCTATACTTATGAGTATTGTTTTTGTTCGTATTTGATAATTGAGTATACGTTTAAATTCACGAGTAGATTTGCTGTATCTGCATATAATAAATCATGAATCAAAAATTTTTTGCAGCCGTTTTACAATTTTAATTGCGAGGGTGTATGAATAAAAGAAGTAACCATCTTGTGAGATGCGCTGTTTTGGGGAACTTTGAACATTTTATAAGGGAAAACAATGGTAATCCCGTTGCTTTACTTAGGGAGGTAGGGCTTACATCCGCAGGAATAAAAAAACCTGACTCCTATATATCATCCCTCACTGTTTCACGTCTTTTTACACTTTGCTCAAAAAAATTAGCTATGCCTCTATTTGGGTTGCAGCTTTGTTTAGCTGATGATTCTTCACCAATAGGAGTGTTAGCAATATCATTAGCACTTCAACCCGATATAGAAAGTATGATTGAATTCGCGAAGGAACATTATTATTTGCAAAATAATAACCTTTTTTTTGATACCAAACAGGAACAAGATCGATTTTATATTATTTTCAATAATATCTTAGAATCAAAGGTTAAGGTGGATTTGGTTCAACTGAACTTGTTTCAGGTTCAAGGCGCATATGATTTCTTTAAAGTAAGATGCCCACCAATTGGCTCCGGCTTATATGCTCATTCTACTTTTGTACTTGATGAGTCATTACGCCCAAGTTGGGCTGAACACATAAAATTTGGGTCTAGTTTTAACGGTATCAGTTTTCCTGTTAGGCATCTACAGTTAAAGCCATCGGTAGATGAGCGTGACCTTTATAAACTAAGTGAGCAAGTAGTGGATAATTTAAAGTTAAGTTATCCAGATAACTTAATTTCTATGAGTCAACACATAATAATGCAGAATCTTTCTGCTGGAGAGTCTAGTATTGCACAATTAGCAAACGCTCTTGGAATGACAGTCAGAAATCTTCAAAATAAGTTTAAAGAATTGGATGTCAGTTATAATCAACTTTTGAAAGACTGTCGTTTACAACAAGCATGTTCATTGCTGTCCGACCCATCCATAAGTATTTTAGATATCTCTCTTTCTCTTGGTTATTCTGACACGTCTGTTTTCAGTAGGCAGTTTAAGCGTTGGACAGGGCTAACACCACTGGAATGGAGGGGGGAATTTACGCCTCTCGGCAATTAGCACATTAAGGGGGTTACTCACCTTGTTTAACTGACTATATATTAAGTTATTTTAGTGACTATATATTAAGTTATTTTAGCGAACTTGGCGCAATCCATCAGAAAAACTTCGCAGTTTGTCGGGGCGAAGAGGTTTTTTTAAACGATAATATGTGATCAGTACCAGTGGTCGTTTTGAACACACTTAATGGGGATATAAGGTTGAGAATTTCTCAGAATCGAGCATTGTTGCTAGTCTCAATGTTGACAGCAGGGTTGGTGGGTTGCAGTGGCAGTGAGGATGACACGTCGGTTATCACGCCGCCAACACCTACCCCTTCCATTTATGCCGGGGATACCCGTGATGCCGTGGCTCAGGGTAAGCCTGGGGTCATCAATCTAGCCCACAGCGTCAAGACCAGCGATGGCTCTGCTCTATACCTTAACGCGGTGAGCCCTCTTGGTAATCATGCCAATTGTAGCGATGTAACACTCAATGCCTTGAACTTTACGGTTAAAGCCGATCAGCTAGGGGCTTGCGTTTACCAATACACAGTGATGGATGCAAGCAATCGTGTTAAAGCACGCGCGATCAGCCAAGTGGCCGTGGTCGGAGCGAATAGCCAGTTGTTGGCTGCTGGCACGCTGACTCCGATCAGTCGGGTTGCCGAGTTGGGGGAGCAAATTACCATCAACTTAGTGGCGCCTGCTGGCATGACGCTCTCCGAAGAGGTGACCCAGCTTGGGGCTGGTAGTAGTTCCGTTGACAGTAGTGCGAACAGCATTACTTACACCGCGGGGACGAACGAAGGTGATGCCGGGGTGACCCGACTTTTCTATAGCTTTACCGATGCTGATAGCAAGGTATCAATGGGGACGATAGATGTGTCTGTGTCCTCCGATACCCTTAACACAGCGCCGCTGGCGAGCAAGTTCACTTATGTGACTGAAGCAGATGCGGCGGCCAATAAACCGAATACCGAAGTGCCATTGGGTGAGCCCATCACCATCGATTTGGCTGACAAAGTAAGCGATGTGGACAACGACGCATTACAGCTTGTGAATGTACAAGTGTTTAATGGCATGGTGGTATCCAGCTTCCCCGATGATATGACGAACCTCAAGTTTGAGTTCAGTGCGAGCACGCCAGGCGTCTATTATGTGGCTTACACCGTGTCAGATCACAAGGGGGGCTATGCCAGCAACCTAGTGCAAATCTATGTGTCCGGACCTTGGCCTGATATCATTGTGCAGCAAACTGGGGATGTATTTGCCGCGCCTTTGAGCTTGCTTGAAGCCATGACTGCCGATCTGAATTTTATCGGTATTGCGGCCGAGGCGGATAAGCCCGCGGGTAATGGCGACAAGCAGGTGCCAACGTATGACTGGGCAGCGGCTGACGCCGTCTGTCGTGCCCGTGGCGGATCGTTACCGACAGAGACTCAGATGCAGACTCTGATGACGCAGGAGGGGAACCCCTTCTTGAGCGGCGATGGGTCGGCTAATGAGATGGCGAGCAACTGGCCAGTCGCCCGTTACTATTTTACCAGCAGCTTTGATGGAACCGATAAAAATCAGGTTAAAGTGTGGGATGCCGTCAATAATCAACTGCTGTTGGTCAGCAGTGGTCAAAATGGTATTGATACCGCATATCTGGGTTATTTGACCTGTATCGACAAAACGCCAACTGATTTGGCGATTGTTACACCTAGTTATATTCTACGCAGTGTGCCTTCTGATTTGGTTGCAGAGTTTACCACCGCGTCCGGAAGTCGGTTCGAATATACCAAGCCACTGTATTGGTCGGTCAGTATGCCGGAGGTGGATGCCAATGGATTTGCGCTGGACGCGAAAACCGGTCAGCCGATAATGGAGTCAGACGGTTCAGCCACGCCAATCGTGCCAGAGTTTAACAATAATGTCAGCATTGAAGAAAGCACGGGGATAATTACCGCCTTGGCGGATGGTTTGGTCAATGTCAGCGTGACCGACCCCTTGGGGGAGTTAAGCGATACCATCACCCTCAAGGTGATTTATAACTTGTTGGCAACGGACGGGACGGATCCCTATTTTGAAGGGCTAGGGGATGGTGATTGTACAAAACAATCATATGGTGAAAATATATCTGGCTTTAACTTGACCAGCCCTTATCAAACATTTACAGCATTCGGATATCAGGGATGTAATGATGCTCCTCAGGGTAGAAACTATATACAAGTCGATATGGTAAGAACTAATCACAGCTACAATGCCAAAGGATATCTAGTCAAGCCGGTGAATATATATGCAGTCAATGGACAACGAATGCAAATTGATATGTGGTTGGCTATTTTAACAAATTCAGGGATTAACTACATTCCAGGGATTACAGTGTACCTTGGGACTTCTAAAATTGTGTTTCACAATAATACAATTGACTGGCCACCGATATCTAGTTCCAATCCTATATATCTTGATGGAACCACACCTGGTAACAACAAGTGGGTTCATATGAGAGGGTGGTTAAATGCACCATCTACAGGGAACCATGAATTTAAAGTAGAGCTGTCAAATTTTCAACAGGATTTCCGGGCAGTGAGAGTAAAGTTTGATGATATTATAATGATCCCTGCACCACTCAATTGATCCTTTCATTCATAAGCAAGGTAGGGCTCAATTTAGAGCCCTGTCTTTTTCTATTTTCAAATTGGTTTTTAGTAGGCATTTATGGAACATGTTCAGAGAAAGGAGTTTATATATTTTCTCTCTGTTTGCGGCAATTGACGATGGTCGTTACTGTGCACCGCACGGAGCATTCATTGGTTCAGCTCATTGGTATGGCTATTACATCAACAGGTGTTACATGTAAAATTTGATAATAGTTATCATTTCGCTTGGTTCATCCCCATACGGTCCTTAAGATTCATCAGTTAACAGAATTTACCTGATTCAATGTTAAAAATAGTTATGAATAACTCAACTCTGCAAAATTAGCTCATAAACATAAATCAATTTTGGCCACTATCGGCATTCGGTGGTGTGACTTTCAACCGGTTTCTTGGTTGATTTGTGTAGTCAATGATGTTTATTAGCTTAATTGGTGTGATCTGCATGTGTTTTTACGGGAATTGTCGAGATGCGAAGTGGCTTCCTAATTAAAATAGGTTCATCAAATCAGGAAGGGGAATTCACCTGGTTTTGTTAATTTTTTCGCCGACATCTCTATCATTTGCTCATAATGCTTTTCTTACAAGCCACATTAAAATGAATGCCTATGCTGTAAATGATAATAATTCACATTTTTAAGGTATAAATATGTTTAACAAAAAAGTATTGGTTTCTGCACTTATTCTGGCTGCTGTATCTGGTTCTTCAATTGCAGCAGGTGGTGATGTCGCTCGTGTTGATAACCTTAAATGGGTATCAGATCTGACTACACAAACTTTGACTGGTAGTCTGGTGATCACTGACCAAAATGATCAGATTATTCAATCAGGTACAGAGTATGCTCTAGGTAAAGTATCTGATGATTTAACTTTTGCACCTAACTATGGCTCTGAAGCAATACTTGAAGCTCACAGTTTCGATGATGTTTCTGGTAACAATGATGGCATCGCAGATCAAAGTGAAGTTGGCGAGTTAGTTGCCGCGTCTTGGATGGTAAATAGCGTCACATATGATGTTATTGCCGGTGGTGCCGTGGTGAACACAGGCGTAACCCCTAATGTGAACATTAATGGATTAGATGTAACTGTAGACGGTACTACTACAGGTGTCACGGGGGCAGATACCATTAGGATTCTAGTAGACCAAGCTACTGCACCTGCTGCGGTAGAAGGAGTGACTAAAGCGATTGTGACTATGTCTATCAGTGCGACTCAAGATGCATAATTTTGAAATGTGAGCTATACATAAAGCTCACAATGCTAGACGTTTGTCAGGTGCCTTAGCAATGCGAATTGGTTAAGGCATTTTTATTTATGCATTTCAAGGAGAAGTTGTGAGTCGTCTACAAGCGATCAGCATAATGTTAATCGGAGTGTCGTTCTCCTTTTGCCCATCGGTTAATGCTGCTGCATTATCACGAAGTATGACAGTTATCACAACGCTAAACAAAAATGCATTTTTCGATGGTGAGCTTAACATTCAGTTTAAAGACGAGAGGCTATATCCAGTTTTTGATAAAAAACTTAAGACGCTAGCCGATACCGGAACGGTTCTCTATGTAACATCCACTTTGCAGGATACTATTGATAATGCAAATGTGCTGCACTTACTAACGCTGACACAAAATTCCAGTATTTGTTATGAATACGATGAAGCCGGAGAGTCTAAACCGATCCCCAGTGATGGTAGTAGTTATAATTATCAAAGTGATTTAGTATCTGTGCTTGTTGACGGACAGCCACTAAAGGCGAAAGAGCCATTATCTTTATCATTTGATTCATTTGATGAGAATGGTAAGTCTGCAACACATGATTTTCTACTCCATTTTAATGAGTTGCCAGTTAATGCGAATAAATGTGAAGGAGATGTGGCTGTAATGGTCGAATTTGATATATGACATCATTATTAAAAAAACATGTAGCAATATTTCTTATGTATCCATCACTCGCGACTTCTGCACAACCACCGGTGCCAGCTGAGTTTGCCGAGTTATATCAAGTAGTGGAACGAACCGTTAAATTTAAAGACCTATCTGGAAATTATCATAACATAACGATGCTAGCAGGTTATGATAATATTAAAATAAACAGTGATGGTATGGTAAGTTCATTACAGGCGATATTAATATCTAATAATGTAAAAAAAGATGTTATTAATAATATAATTTCAGAACTTAGTGTTGGCATTCAAAACGGAAATGAATGTACTGGTAGCCTTGGTAACTGTGTTGTACAGCCTGATACCTATGCCTTTTTATACGATTTTTATTCTAATGTAGTGTATTTCTATATTAACCCTAAACTCCTTATTGAAGATAATAACCTAGATGATGCTAGAGTTGTTTATGCAGATCCGGTTAAATCAGATTGGGGGGTAATAAATCATATTAATAGTTACGTAAGTAAGAGCAATAACTCAGATGCTAACTTTAGTTTCTACAATGAATCTACTGTTGGATTGGCTTATGGTAATTTCGATACGAATTTTTATTACCAGTCTGGTTCAGACGATTTTGAACTAGATAAGTTTGTCTATAATTACGAATTTGATAAATATCGATTGATTGTAGGGTTAAGCAGGGACCAACTGGATATCAACTCTACGGATTTCCTTATCTCAGGCACATTGAATAAAGAAACAAGTGTAACGTTTGCGACTTCGAATAATATGGTTGTAGGAAAGAAAGCGACGACACAAAAAATGTTTTACTTCGCACCAAATGATGGCGTTTTAACTGTCTATCGAGGAGATAGAATAATATATCAAAAAAATGTACCTGCTGGTCAAGGATATATCTCAAACACAGATCTTCCGAAAGGGCGATACGATGTTAAATTTGAGCTTAAGGTCAGCGGGCAAGTCATCTCCCAAGAGGTTAAAACTGTTTATAATAGTAGTGGCGATACTCTGGCAATAAAAGCCAGTGATTTTGCAATATCTGCTGGAATATTTAATAAAACATTTGAACGTTTTAACGTAAGTGATGACGATTTTTCGTTCTCCGATATCGCAGATATAGAACAGCCTACAATTCGTCAGAATGAGCAGGAAAGTTTAAGAGGGGAAGGTTTTTTAAAGGGATTGTATACATACCGACCAGTTGAATCCGTTGTTCTTGGTGTTGGCGGAATAGTAGCAAAGGCCGAAAGAGCTACTAATGTAGGTATTAAAACTCAGCTTTCTAGTGATATAGAAGCTACCATTTCAGGGCAGTTTTTTAGCGATGGAGCTTCATATTTTGATAGTTATATTAACTTCGATGATTGGAGTATTTCATATCAGAAATTCAATCTTGATAGTGTAAGCCAATTTCATTATCAAGATAACATTTTTGATGAAGGAAGTTCATTGGCTCGTTATTATTATGGTAATACAGGCTATGCTCAGTTTTATTTGTCAAAGGGGTTTAGGGTTAGTCGAGATGTACAAGCTTATTTAAATTACTCATATTATACGAATGAGCATAGTGATGCATTCAATGATGGATATACATCATCAATGTTAAGTACAGGAGTTACACTATTTACTTTTGGTAGTTCTACATTACAGTTTAATGCAAATTATGACTTTAATGGTGGGAATAGTTATCATGATAAGTTCTCAACTCAATTAGTTTTTAGCATCCCATTGTCAGGAAAATTGACCGCTGAATCTCGATTGGTAACAGGGAAAGGAAGAATCTCTAGTTTTGGGAATAGCTTACAGAGTGGTAATTTACTTAGTGAATATGATGATGTATATGGTGCTATGCGAGTTGGTAATAACTACTTTCCGCAAGGGCCGCAATATTCTACTTTTGATACAAGTGCTAATGTCTCTTTAAATAAGGATAAGTATATTGCTAGTGCATATGGTTATCTTAATGATGCAGGTGATTATTCTGGCTCAGCAAACTTTTCAAGTAGCCAGCTTATGACTGAGAACGGCATATCTTTAACGTCGAATAAAGCTAATTCGTATTTAGTCGTAGATTCAGATTCTAAGCTAGAAGGCGATGAGCGTTCAGATAGTGTCAAAGGACTATTGATTATAGAGCGTGATGGTAAAGGAGTAAGTAAGAAATTACTTCGAGAAAATGTAGAGGTTATACCGCTTAAGGACTATCAGTCATATAGAGCAATTTTAGATACGGAAAGTGTTGATCTGAATAACACTGGTGATACAAGTGCAGAAGTATTTACTATGCCTGGTACCGTCACCCAGATTAAGTCAAATGTAACGCGAGTTTTGTCATTTGTATCAGGATTTAAGGATTTATACAATAATTCCATATCAGATATTCATTGTGAGGGAGATGGGTGTCTAGGTGAAGATCAAATTGTTGAAGGAATATATAAGTTCTCGGTAAAAGAAGGTGTGCCATTCAAGTTAACAAATAATGACGTTGTTTGCTTTATACCAAAAGTGGAAAAGGCAAAATTATTTAACTTTGGAGATAACTATTGTCTACCTGAAATGGAGCCAACCGAGCAAGCTATTATCTATGATGGTTATAAAAATATGAATATAACTTTTGTTGGTGGATTTTCTTTAAAACAATATAATTCTTTGCTAAAACAATACATTGAACAGCTCAATATTTCAAAGGATAGTATTATTGATAGAGTTGTAGGTGATAATGTCTATATCTATGTTAGTACAGATAGTCAGTTGACAGCAAAACAGCAGGAAGTTATCGGTGATATGGAACAATATGTGTTGACAAATGGATTTTACCAGGAGCAGCATATGTACATATTGGCAAAAATATGAGGCAGCTAATTGTATTGAATTTTCATAAGGTGGGTATCATGAAGAAAAGACTTGGATTATTTATTATTTTGGCATTTAGCCAAGGCGCTCAGGCTCTCACAATTGATAAAATGGTATTGGTTGGTGATAAAGCTGGAAATGGTATTTTTACATTGACTAATGATTTACAGTATACCAGCTTCATTACTGGTGAAATTACTAAATATGATGTTGATGGAGAGATTATTAATAAAACGCAATATACCAAAGATAATCTTAGTGATTGGGAAATCACTCTTAGTAATTCAAAAATCATCTTGGAATCGGGTAGAACAAAGCAGGTCGGTGTGCGTTCGCTTTGTGGACAGACCTGCGACTTCGCTCAAGACCATGTTTATCAGATAAACTTTGTACCAACTCCATATGCTGAGGATGGTGGTGAGGCCCCCATTGTTGCTGTAAATATTGGTTATGCACCTCTTTACATCATTCCTGCAGCACAACCTGACATGAAATTCACCATTAAAAATCTTGGTGATAAAATTTACGTTGAAAATACAGGGAACACATTTTTTAGGCTAGGGATTGACCAATGCTCTGTCGCGGTTACTGAAAATTGCAGAGCAGCATTCACTGTTTTAGCAGGAAGGAAAAAATACTATAAACTACCTAAAAACACTCAATCAGATGAGCTGAAAGTGATTATTGTTAATCATGATGAAACGTTTGTGAGGCGTCAAGTTATAAAATTAGAGGGTGAGTAATGAATTTTTTCATATTATTGTATTCACTGTTACTAAGTGTTTTTTCCATTTCAGCTAGTGCATACACATTAAACATGAAATTGAAAGGTAATAATGTTGTCTACAATAATGCTATAGCATTGGGTGGAGATGAATACGCATTAACAGATTGGACTGCTATCAATAATTTGATTCCAACGAATAGGT
This sequence comes from Shewanella vaxholmensis, assembly GCF_031932135.1. Classification (NCBI taxonomy): domain Bacteria; kingdom Pseudomonadati; phylum Pseudomonadota; class Gammaproteobacteria; order Alteromonadales; family Shewanellaceae; genus Shewanella; species Shewanella vaxholmensis. The sequence goes on along the minus strand of NZ_JAUOEV010000027.1, from coordinate 61,091 downwards.
GGCAGCCAGCACTTTTAACAACAAATAATCGCCAATTTATTTTGACCGGTCCAGGAGGAGATGTAATAGTTCCTATACATCTACTTGGAGGACAATTTAATATTGGCGGTGTTTCTGGTGTGAGTGATCAGAATGCACCTATTATATCAGGAAGCATATGTGGTGATCGTTCCGGTTTCGATGGTTCAGTGGTAACGCTGTCCAGTGTTGTGCAAGACAATGTCGGTCATGTTACTGAAAGTTGTCAAGCTGGTTTCAGTTTATCAACGTTGCAGTCGGTTCAACCATTTTATTTCAATCGACCAATTTTCTCAATAAATAGTCAAGAGCTAATTGCTGCTTTTGAAGTTTTGGATAAAAAAATTCCAGGGCAATATTTTGGCAGTATATCAGTCAATAATCGTTATTATTTTTTGGAAAATGGGGTTGTGACCTATAGGCAATTACCTAGTCAAAGTTTTACAGTACAGATCAACTACTCTCCAGAATTTATAACTGATATAAATGTCGATACTCAAAAAAACATTGTCCCAGTTTATGATACCTCTTTGCATATGGCATCTGGCAGCGTAGATTTTAATGTTAAAGCAACAGGGTATTTCCAAACGGGAATTCAAATGACGTTTGATCCAAAGAAGGAATACTTTTTAAATAAAGTAAAAAATGATCCGGATGATATTTCATTAGGCAGTAAACCCATACCTTATTTCATCAGGTGCGGAGAGTGCTCAACTAGCTCAATAGTTGAAAATGGTGCTATACAAAATCTAGCAGTATCTCCAGTAAAGTATGAAGTTAGTAGTCCTACAGAAATGTTTGAATTTAACCTTACCGTGGGTTACGAGGGTATATCGTCTGAAGACATTGAAACTGGCACATATATGGATACATTTACAGTGATATTTGAAGAAATTATGTAAGTTATATTAGGTGTTGGTTCTGGTTTTTATTCCAACTAAGTTATATTCCCCCATGACGACAGACATCGTACAGTCATCATTATCTGTTGGCTGATTATCTATTTTTTTGAAAACTATATCTTTATGGGTTGTTAAATTCGCCATAATTTATCTTTGATGTTTTCTGACAATAATATCGGTTTTACTCTCTATCGCTGATTCTGGCATCTATTTATAATATCTAACATGATATTTATTATGTCATGTTTTTTATTTTTCGGAAACTTTTAAAATTTAAACTGGTGGTGAATTTGAAGTGTTTTACATCGCTACGTATGTTTTTCTTATTTTTATCGCCATTATTATGTCTTTTCACTTTTGAATCGTCGCTAAAAAATATTACCGTTGATAAAATGACTACATATGTCACAAAAAAAATAGCGTTATCATTGCATGAACGTGAATCCTCAATTGAGAATATGCTTAAATTATTACCAAAAGAGCTAAGTTATAATTGTAGGGAAAGTGATATGCTAAGCATTCGCAATCCTAAATACTATACACAGCATATTAGGGTTATTGGGCTTGTAACTGATACGGGTAGTTGTACCTCAAGTGGCGGCGTGGGCGCCATAGATGTAATTAAAAATATATATTTTCAGGGTGATAATGGATATTATTTATTGAAAACGCCATCAAGCGGAAGTGAGTATATAGTTTTATTTAAGTCAATTCATGGCCTTGTTTATGCTATTTTGAGTAATTATTGGATTGATGATTTAGTTTATAGTTTTTGCAAAAACTGCTTTATTGTAAGTGTCCAGGTCAGTGTAAATGATCATAACATTACAATAAGTAAAGGCAGAGGCTATATATCGAGAAAGTTAATTCCGTCGAATAGCATTTCTGTTGGACGGCTAAATCTTGATGTTTTTGCAACTCAGTTGTTAAATGAGAGAGTTGAGTATTGGTACAATAAATATGTGTATTTATTATCATTAATATTTGGCTTGATGTTGGTTTCTGTGTGGCATTTGATTTTTTTTCGTAAAGTTAGCCATAAGGATATTGTTTTTAGAGCGATTAAATCTAACGAATTCGTACCATTTTACCAACCGATAGTTGATATTGTTAGTAACGAAGTTGTTGGTTTTGAGGTGCTTGCCCGTTGGCGGCAACTTGATGGAAGCTTTGCTTCACCGGCTCACTTTATTTGTGATATTGAAAACGATGTTAATATTTTGCATGCTTTTACCTCGCAAATTATAGAGCAGGTTTGTAATGATAAACAGAAAATCAGAAATAAGGAATTTTGGTTCAGCGTTAATATTGGAGCAAAGCATTTTGTGAATGAAAATTTATTGAATTATATGCGAAGTATTAAAAATATTAGTCATGGTATTTCATTTGAAATTACTGAGCGGCAACCCATGCATTGTTTGCTTGAGGTTGCTAAGTATGTCGATGAATTAAGGGATTTAGGGCATAGTATAAAAATTGACGATTTTGGTGTCGGATATGGTGGATTCTCATATTTACAAACCATTAATGTTGACTCAATAAAAATTGATAAAATGTTTGTTGACACAATTGAGACCGTTGATGCCAAAAGTACAATTTTAGATTCAATTATATCATTGGCGCATGAGAATGAGTATGAAATAATCGCTGAGGGAGTCGAGACTGAGGCGCAGATTGAATATCTTAAACTGAAAAATGTTAAGTACATACAAGGTTACTATTTTTCACCTCCAGTTCCATTTGAAAGACTATTAGAGTTACTTCATTAGTATTATTCTCGAGTTTTTAATATTTTGGGTTACAGCTTAATAGTTGATATTTGTTCTGCCATTACGTATTAGGTTACTTTTCATTTGAGAACGAAGATAACTGGTGAGAGGTGATTTATATATTAACATCGCAGGGCCTCATCATTACTGCCATAGTAGTATCCTAGGATTATGTAGATTTATTATGTAGATCATAAACGGTACTTTTTTGACGCCACGGCCATTAATTATACTAACTTGCGGAATTCACGAATTTTGATATTATAGGTCTGTTTATGCCTTTCCTCGTTCAATCCAGTTGTCGCCATCTTCGGCAGCGCGGTGGCCAGAAATATTTGTGTCGCGATTGACTTTAATTATACGTTTTCGACGTTCATAAACCGCAAGGCTTTACAATTAAAATGTATGAGGGTTGTAAAAACCGGTAAATTTCCTAGAGTGCCATCCGGCTAGAAATTGGGGTTATTTAGCTCAATGATAATTAAGTCCTCAAGCGTCGCTGTTAGCGGGCTGATATTCGGTAATATCTACTATACGAGAAGTTATGAATTATATTAATAGAAACACCCTGACAGAGTTAGATTTTTATTGGTTTCGTAAATTTAAAGCCAGTAAAAATCTCGATACGCTATTAATACAAGTAGCCGGTGCAGAACGTAAAATTGAACAAGATTCTACGCTCACTCACCGTGAAAAGTTTGATAATTTTACGTCAATTAATACGGCCTTTTGTCTTCGTGAAATAGAAGTAAAACAGCTCACAGGGGATTGGTCTTAAACTAGACTTTCTTTACGGTCGGGCTTTTTGCTTTGCTCCCAACGATAACTTAGTCCACTTCTTGCTTATAGTGACATACTGAATTTGGCCAACTAAACAGAAGCTTTTACATAAAATAACATATGGCAGCACCAGTATCACTCGATGTAGTCAAGAGCTCGTCATAACTCACTTTGGGGCAAAAATTGGATAGCCTTATCGTCTTCTGTGCGTGAAACACTCTGACCTTAAAAGGCCCATTTCGCCCCGTTTCTTCTTTCCAACGGGGCTTTTTTTGCCTTAGAATGAATCAAATCTTTAGAGAATTGATTCATCGGTTTTTAACTCATTCAACTTAGCTGCTTTGGCAATGGTAGAACGACTGCATTTAAGAAGACTCTGCACTTGTGACCAGCTTTTCCCTTCATCGAGTAGTAACCGAATATTTTGCCTTAATCCATGGTCAGGCTGACGTCCAAGGTATTTGCCTAAGGTTTTGGCCTTTTCGATGCCTTGCGCTTGACGCTTTCTTCTTGTCTCGTAATCATCTCTGGCCATTGCCGCGGCTAAATCAATCATGAACTCAGTCAGTACCTTTGCGATCATGGTATGTTCTTCTGTGCCACTTATTAAGACGCCATGTGTCATTGGCTGGTCAACGACAACAATATGAATATTGGCTTTTACCAACTTACTTTTTAGGACCTTCCATTGCTCGAAGGGGAGGCGAGACAATCTATCGACTTTTTCTATAAGTAAAACATCACCAGGATGTGAGTCCATGATCAAGCGACCAAGTTCAGGTCGTTCAATTTTAGCCCCAGATTGTGTCTCAGTATAAAAACTGGCTATGCGAACATTTTTACTGTCTGAAAACTGAACCAACTCATTTCTGGCTCGATTGGCATCTTGTTCATCTGTTGATGCGCGCAGATAGGCCCGAATAAACATTTTGCCTCATTTGGTGTTTTTAGGATGTGGTTTACGATAGTAGTGCGAGTAGGGTATAAAATCAACACATAGCGAACCAATTGGCAATACGATGTAGCTAGTTTGCTTGGGGTATACCCTAAGTATTCTAGTCTCATTATCATATTGGGCCAATGCAGGCCTAGTTAAGGGGCATATTAAGTTTGCATGGTTTGGCTTCGTAAGTATTAGAGCGAGCATCCTAAGCCATTTCTCCCTCTAAATGAGTTAGCCTCGTGACTTTCGGCTAACTCTAGCCCTCAAAGATTGACCTAATTTTAGTAATGCTACAAAGTGACTAGTTCATAAGTGGCGATTCATTCGTTTGAGTACAAATTATCATTTTCATCCAAAGTAATATGACCGATACTGTCCCTTACGATATTAATAGCGACGGACACTGCTTTCTCTAAACTGACGTCAAACCACTCTTTTGCAACAAGTTCCTTTCCTGTTTTTTTGTTTCGTAGCTTTATTTCCTTACGGAATTCGTGAAGTTGGGTGTGGATCATAGACTCTAACCCCTGAACATTGATGTTATAACAAGGCAGGATTCTTAGTATTCTCACTGGCGCATAAAGGTAAGTGCTTTCTGAATCAGCATTGCGCGTTCGAAGTGGTGTATGGTTTGTTGTAACACCTACCTTAATTAGATTTTTAAACTTTGTTACTTCAGGAGCATTTGAATGCGAGGCTAAAAAGTAAATCTCGCCCGTCTTATTGCCATACCTTTCTGCTAATGGCTTGCTCAAGTCACCCAAACTATGAGAGATATCTAATCTAATTCGTCTAGTACCAGGTGAGCGATACATTCCCTGAGAGAAAGACTGATAAAGCATGTCTGCATACATTCCATTATCAAAAATGATCTTTAATCGTGGGTTTGGCTTACCTTCTGAGTCGTATTCCATTTTCAATTCACGCTCGACAAAACACGTGATGCCTCCCCAAATGAAGACGTCTCCGACGTTGAATTTAGACGTTCCTTTAAAAGGAATTATGGAGTCCGGACTATTGTCTATTTTGTCCTTTATCTGATTAAATATTGGTATATAAGGAGTGAAGTTTGAGCATGGGGTGCGCTGACCAACACGGTCTCGTGTGTTCTTGGGCTTCGCTTGTTTTAAGACCATTGTGTCAAAGAGACCTTTGAGATTGTCACCTCCTAGCATACCTAGAAGACTATCAGCGAGAGCATCGTCGTTTGATATATCGATGAGTGGTGTTATCGGCCCATTTAATTCTTCTGCTTTATGATCACTTATCTTTAGAAATAACAGCCCGTGTATATCTGCCTCCCTTAGGTCATTCCGGCCAGAGAGCTTCCTAATACCGTTCAATTTTCTGGCAAGTACCTTTTCTTCGAGAGGTCCATCTAGTTTGGGCTCTCTATTGTGTTTAGAGAAAAAAACATTTACATCATTTAGTGTTTGGACTGCTGGATCTGAGCTTCCATTTGATTTTGGTGTTTTTGCAACGACATCTTTAAACAGATCATCTTTTTCTTGTTCCCAAAACTCATCAAGGCTTAATGAGCGTCTCGTTAAATGACGACCAACTCGTTTTGACATAAAAATATCCCTTTCTTATATCTCGGTTTGAGATACTTCCTGATTTCTCTTCGCTTGTGCCCACTGAAATAGCTTTTGTAAAGCAATGGCTAGCCTGTGCTCTATATCATCTGCACTACCAACTTCGGGAATTTTGCCATGCTCAGCCTGAAATTCCTTAATCCGTGGGGCAAGTGCTTTTGCCTCTTCAATGCTCATGTCTGATTGCATTGCCCGCACTTGGGCTTGAATTACACTAAGTAACTGAGCATTTATTCCGCGTGAAATGACTTCATAGGCCTGCTGGAAAGGGTTTATGCTATGAATTAGATTTATGTTTAAATCGTCTACAGCGATAAACTTGTCCCCCATCAGTAAGAACTTTTTGTTAGGATCTGCCTCCGCACCGCTTGATGGACCGTTATACGGTTCAGTCGGATCTTCAATATGAGGTTTTGCGTCTTCAGGTATTTTATCGCCATTGACTACTTTTGCGCCGCCGGCAGAAACGGTCATTGCGGTTAAGAATACTTCCGATAGTCTCTCTATTTCCTCTTCTTCAAGGTCTGGATATGACTCTCTCAGGAGTTTGGGGATATGGTAATCACGCCAGACTTCTGGCTCATATTCGCCTGTGAGTACCGAATGCAACTTCTTACTATCATTTGTTAACTTGGCGATAATCGTATCACTGTTTTCAATTGCTTTTTTCGCCGACTCACTGGGTGGGTTAGGCCAATCGTCTATACTGATCTCGTAATCTCCATCCTCATCACCAATGACTTCTCCCCGTATTTTAAAGTTGACTTTAGGGGCTAATACTTGCTCCATTAAAAGGGATACAGTGATTGCTTTAAGCATATTGTTAACCGCATACGCAGCTTCTTCTGATGTCGCGTCAGGCTCAGCAATTAGATTGGTAAATTGCGCATGTGTTTTCCCTTTGCAGTCACGTGTTGCACGTCCAATTATCTGAATAACTTCAGTTAAACTACTGCGAAAGCCAATGGTCAGTGCATGTTCACAATATTCCCAGTCAAAGCCCTCTTTCGCCATGTCAAGAGCGATAATAATGTCTAAGTCATCCGCACTCGTTATATTTTTCAGATAGTTTTTTACCTGAACTCGATTGGGTCCGTCGTCAACTAGGTCAGCAACTTTTAAAACACGCTCACTGCCATCAGGTAATTTGGCAGGGACAAGATAAATGCCGTTCTCATCGGTGGAGATTTCTTCCAGATGGCCCCCACCTATAATGTCGAGAATAGCGGATCGTTCGTTGTATTTGTCGCCGGTACTTTCTCGTGAATTGACATTTGGGATATGAATAATTGTCTTCTTAGTGACATCAAGTACCTCACCTAGACCGCTCAAATACCCATCGCGATAAAAGTGATATCCGATACAAAGTGATTTCAGGTATTGATAGCTTTGGATCTGCTCATAATATGAGTAGGTAACGTGTTTAAACCTCGCTTCATCTGAAGAATTCAGTATATTTAACTGGTCCCCCCTGAAATAAGACCCAGTCATAGCGATGACATGGGCATTACTGTTTGCCATTATTTCACTGAGAACATTCCCTAGTTCATTGTCAGTGGATTCACTCACGTGATGAAACTCGTCAATTGCAATAACAGTATCATTCAGTAAAGATACGTCGATATCCTTGAGCGTAAGCCTAAACGTGGCGTGAGTGCACAGTAAAACCTTTTCATTCGGTGATGACAGAAACTCACGGAAGACTTTAGCCTTACTAATATTGCCGTCATTACAAAGATTGTATTTATCAGGCATGTGCCAATCGGCAAAAAAACCATGGGATGTAAGGTCAGTTGACTTGAATGAACTGCCAATTGACATCTCTGGCACTGCGACAATTGCTTTCTTTATCCCTTGATTAATGAGTTTATCCAATGCAACGAACATCAGCGCACGTGACTTCCCAGAAGCTGGGGGAGCCTTAACGAGTATGTATGGTTCATTTCTTTGCTCGAAAACTCGCGCCTGCATGGGCCGCATACCTAATTCATTACTCTTATTTGTTGATGTCGTGTCGAATTGGACATTTACTAAATTAGGCATCATTACCCTCCTTGGTATTTATGAGTTGCTCATAACGTTTGAATAAGAACGCAACACGTTCTGCGGCGTCCTCAAATGGCTTGGCGCGATATAGTTGCTCCACAGCAAGGTCTAGCTTTCTGTGTGCCTGAAGCAATGATTCTGGCATCTTGTTCGGGTCATATAATTGGGCCAATGTCTTATCAGGGTAATCTGCTCGAGTAAGCAGAATTTCTTCACCAATAGCGCTGATTTTTGCTTTTTGCGCCTCTGATACCTCAGGCCATGGGAAAGTGTTATAAACCAATGTGGCTGAATATCGGTAACGACTCTCAAGTCGACCCGCAACCGTTCGCATCCAATCGTTATGCATCTCGCTGGTCAGAATTGAAAATTCATAGAGTGTTGCTCTGTTGATGACGAAGTTTGCGTTTGTTGAAACGGTCTCTTCAGAAAAATATGCCATTGGAATGTAACTGCGACGTTCAGATGAGACGCTCGGTATAATTATAGTGTTGCTTGCAAGTGGTGTTTTCTGAGCAAACCTATGAGGTACGGTAGCATATTGATTTGTTGTTTTGGCTTTGGATGCAAGCCTAAAACTTTTTACTCTCTGAATTCTGGCTGCAATATCTTCGATTTCTAAAGCCGCTTCGACTTCCTTATCTTCAATCCAAATAGCAAAGCGAGGACTTGATGACAGTAATTCTTGGGCTCCGTAAAGCGGACGGATAAATTTTTCTGCTCTATGATCTGCATCTATCATTTTCTGTCTTTCTAAAGGGGAAAGAATCAAGTTCCCGCCGTCCCTTGGCATACTTCCCATTACCATTTTTGTGCCAAAAAATGGTACGTTGCGAGGTGACACAAAAGTTGACTTACTCTCAATCAGATATGGAGATATGTGCTGAGCGTATGTGATTTTCTCATCTGTAAAAATCTTCTTTCTTTCTTTTGAGTTACCAAAACCGACAATGACACATATCACGGCTGCCTTGTCATGGGCGCTATTACTCCATTTAAAGGACTGATGAGCAAATAAAATTTCATTATTTTTCAAGATACGAGACCATATATAACCAACTTGCTCGCCCTGACAAACTGAATTTGTAGCGACAAAGCTGCAAGTCACATTGCCACTATTGCCGATATACTGAGCACCTTTGATAAACCAACCAGATACATAGTCACAATCCTTATAGTCCTTATGATTTTCAAAAACTAAAGCGAGATCTTCTTTCTGATTTGGTGTTTGAACTCTAGCGCCAAGGAAAGGAGGGTTGCCACAAACATATACTTCCAAATCACCTTGTTCATCTTGTTTTGGGCACTCCTTATCCCAGTCGAGCCATAGCGCATTCCCATGAATGACATGGCCTGAATCTTTTAACGGCAACATTGGCTCTAAATAGCCAAACTCTGCTTCAAACATCTTGTTCATCTGATTTTCAGCAAGCCATAGGGAAAGCAACGCTATCTCATGAGCAAAATCATCAATCTCTATGCCATAAAACTGAGTTAGTCTTATGCCACTCATGAATATAACTGATTGTTCACCGAGGTCATCCAAAGCCTTAATTACCTTCATTTCAAACTTTCGCAATTCCTTGTAGGCAATGATCAGAAAGTTTCCAGAGCCACAAGCACTATCAAAAATCCGTATGCGCTGAATTCGCATGAGCAGTGCTTGGAGTTTCCTGGAGCTAGTCTTTGCTTTATCCAACGCTTCTTCTAGCCCATCGAGAAATAAAGGCTGGATAACCTTCATGATATTTGGGACGCTAGTGTAATGCTGTCCTAACTTGCCCCTTTGCTCAGGATCGATTACGGACTGAAACATGCTCCCAAAAATATCAGGGTTAATTTGGTCCCATTCGAGAGAGCCGGCCTCAATGATCATGCGCCTGGCTTTGCCAGTGAATTTGGGTACCCACTCATCACTCGCGAATAAGCCACCATTAACATATGGGAAAGAGGCAAAATGCGAAGGTAGAACACGTCGCTCTTCAGAATCATTCGGAAGATTTAAGACGTGAAACAACATTTCAAAGAAGCTATCTAAATCACTTCCGTTTTTTTCGGTTGTATTTTGGACCGCTTTGATAAGCTGATTGTCGGAAAAAATACCGGTGTCTTCAGCGTAAAAGCAGAAGAGTAAACGGGTAAGAAATACGTTAAAGGCATGAACCCTGTCTGGAGAGTTGATTTCATTATGACGCCGAATGACATCACATAGTTGTCCAAGTTTGTAAGCTGCTTTGATGTCCGCTGGATGTTCATCCGTCAATTCATACTTTTCAATGCCAGCCAGAGGCAAGAAAAAAGCATAATTCTTGTGCAGGTCGACGAATTCAACATCTAGTAAAGCTTTTGCTTTCGTATCGTAAGCAACAACATCTAGGAAGTCCGTAACGAGTATAAAGCGTAATTTCTCTTTAGAGGTGCTGGATAAGCTTTTTAAAAAATCGCATTCAGCATGTAAATCAGTGCTTCTAGGTACCTGCTTAAAGTGGATTTTGTTTTTAAGGCGGTATTCACCATCGGTGGATGAAACATCCGAACCAATATTTTTTTTTAGCTTTGTTACGGTTGCACGAGGTGTGTTGAATGCGAGCATGAAATCAAAGAAGAAGTTTTCCTCATCTTGCTCTTTAATTAATTTTTCTAATTGAATGAACGCGTTGGACTGGTCAAAAGCCATTTGAAACTCCCTGATAGAACCCATACCGCATCCGCAGCTTAGCTCTCTAAAAAACACTCTGAGTATAAATATATCACATACATTAATTTGAAAGACTGTTTAATCTTTCAAATTCAGTTCCTTATCTAAAAACATAATACTGTAAATATCCGATAAGTATGGAACCTGATTAGCCCTCATTTGAGCCGCTCTCTCGGTCAAAACGGTCAGGATTGCATTATTTCAAATTCCACTGATGTCCGATTGAGAGTGAGTCACTAAATACAAATTAGTTATTACTAATGCTGACAAATTCATCTTGCCTCGTGAAGCCTTGTGAGTAGTTTGTGAGAGTGCACCTCAAGAGTTCTTTTAAGTGGTTGTTTAGTAATCCACTTTTCCTCATTAATTTAGTTATTTAACCATAGTCCAACGAAGAGCCGACAATGTGAATTTAAGTTTGAACGCGGATGATAGCAGTATAAAGCCACGCCCGGTCGACAATTCGTCCTTTGTTGAAAGCTAAAATGCGCCGAGGAAACTGTGAGCCCTGAACTGTTAATTTGCACTCAAAACTGATCCACCCTTTGCATCGAAAAGTGACCCTGCCTAGGATAACTTAACAAACTGATATTGTGTCATTGATGGTGAGATTTGTGGGTCTGTCACACATGCAAAATGCGGGTTGAATTGGATCAAATTTAGATGCAATTTAACAATGCTAGCGGTTCAGTTGATTATGGAAACATAGATTCTTTCATAGTTTTAAACGATGGATTTGAGCTTGAAGGCGATGTCGGTTGCATAAAAGTATTTTGCGGGAAGCTTCGTTTTGATATTACACATAACAAGCGCTATCAAAAACGCGCACGTTGGGCGCTCGACTCGCCACGAGGTGCTCGCGTTAGGAGGGCGTTAAGCCATAAAAAATTTTATCCGAAATTCACCTGATAGAGTTAAAAATCTAACTCGTTTTTGTCCCAAAATGACATGAAGATACTCACTCTTAATAGTCATTTGTATCCTTTGTCGTCTCTTGGCGTTTATAAAGATAGAACGCCCCCTTGCGGGGGCTGGCTGTCTAGGAGTTGTTCACCGTGGATCTAGACAGTTGCCATGAGATTACCAAGTATTCTGCAACAAGTGGTCAATAATCTGTGGGTATTGACCAGATTTATGCAACAAAAGCGGCTGTCAGAAATTATTTACCGATTTTCCATCACTCATGACCATTTCAAGCGACAAGCCATTCGCCACCGAACCCTGATTTTTTGTGGATAACACCGCAAAGAGCGCGGTGATTACCCACCGAAAAAAGTCAGGAACCGGCAGCAGGATCGAAATTTTAGATTTTTATTTTTTTACTGCTATCATTACTGATTATTTATACAGTGGTTTTGGCTTGTGAAATTGATTACATGCAATGCAAGTGCTGGGGTAAGCGGCTTCCCTTCACCTGCTGCAGATTACCTCGAATTGCCGCTTAGCCTCGATCAACTCCTTGTTGAGCACCCTAGTTCTACGTGGTTCGGCCGCACAGCTGGGCGAAGCATGGAAGGTGTCGGTATATACGATGGCGACATTTTAATTATCGATAGAGCGGCACCGCGCCGGAACATGTCTCTAGTGGTGGCGAGTTACAACGGGGAATTTACTGTTAAATTACTCGATATGAAACGTCGTTTGCTAGTGTCTATCGATCAACAGCAAAACATGACATACGTTGCAATCGATGAAGCCGACACTTTCAGTGTCGATGGTGTGGTCATTAAAAGTATTCGCATCCATGAGCATTCAACATTACTTGATCAGTATTTGAGTCAGCAATGTTCGGATTAATCGATGCCGACTCGTTTTATGTCAATTGCCAGTTGGTGTTTAGACCTGATCTGCGCGGAAAGCCGGCTATTGTACTCAGTAACAATGACGGCTGCTGTGTCGCTGCGAATAGAGCGGCCAAGGCGGTCGGTGTGAAAAAGTTTGGTCCTTACTTTGAGCAGCAACATTTATGTCGGCGCCACCATGTGCAGGTATTTTCATCTAACTACGAGTTGTATGCAGATCTGTCTGCAAAAATGATGCAAGTGATTGGGCGCTTTGCGCCAGAACAGTATGTTTATAGTATTGATGAGTCATTTGTATCTTTTCAAAAGTGCCAAGCTGCTATCCCTAATCTTTGGTTGCATTGTCGCGCCATTCGTCGTGCCGTTTGGCGTGAATGCCGCTTGCCTGTGTGCGTGGGTGTAGGGGAGACATTAACCTTGGCGAAGTTGGCCAACCATGCAGCGAAACAATTGGTCCAATATCAGGGCGTTTGCGTGATCGATAACGATGCACTGAGGATTGAAATTTTAAAGTTGATGCCAGTTGATGAAGTTTGGGGAATAGGCCGCAAACTGACTGACAAACTAGGATTACTTGGTATTAACACCGCGTTTGATTTGGCCCAGCTGGCACCGAAAATGGCGCGACAACTTTTTTCGATTGAAGTAGAACGAACTGTGCGCGAACTCAACGGCCAGATCTGTAAAACATGGGATGAAACCAAAGCAGATAAGCAGCAAATATTTTCCACTCGTAGCCTTGGCGAGCGAATATGTACCCGGGAACATTTACACCAAGCGTTAGCCAAACATGCCGCCATTGCGGCGGCCAAGGCGCGTGAGCAAGGTTCACTCTGTAAATCGATGGTGGTGTTTGCCGCCAACTCGCCGCACGATCCGCAGCCCGTGTATTTTAAGAAGGTCGTCCAGTTCGCTTGTGCCACTGATGACAGCCGTGAACTGTGCGCCGCGGTTAGCAGGGAGCTATCAAACCTCTATCGCTTTGGTGTGCGCTATTATCGAATTGGCGTGGGCCTGATCGATCTTTGTCCTAAAACGTCACTGCAATATGATTTATTTAATGTGCCAAAGGGCGACCCGAACGTAATGAAAATCTTTGATAGTCTGAATAATCGCTATGGCCGTGATGTGTTGTATATTGCTTCGCAAGGGAGGGATCAGCATTGGGCTATGCGCCGGCAGTTTTTATCGCCGCAGTACACTACTCGCTGGTCCGATATACCGACAGTTAAAGCGTAACAGGATTCTGTGACGTTCTGGCCATCGGCTAAACGCCACGGAAACGATGGATTTAAAAAAAAAGCGGAACTCGAAGTTCCGCTTTTATTTGAGAGCAACTTTAATCATACATAACCGCGAATCGTGACTTCAAATATAATCGGCGTACCTAAGCCATCTACCATGAGGACGCAGTTGATTTTCACGTATGCTGATTTTGCTCCATGCTCTCTAAGGATATCTTCAAATTGATCCCTTACTTTGCTGACTGCTTTGGCGCGCATGGTTAAATTATCGCCTGAGAGATCCATTTCTCCGGTAAACACGGTTTCTACATCATCTAGCTTTTTCCACACATTAATTTTTCGAATGTCATTTCTAACTTTGTTGGCTTTATCAACATCAATATTATCGTCTGGATCTTGGGGATGAACGCTATAAGTTAATAAAAAATGATGTTCCATACTGTGTCCTATTGAGTGTAAAGGGAGCATTCCCTACTGATAGTTATTGGGCTTAACTTATTGATATTCAAGTGGCACAAACTACTTTATTTACTTTCCGTGAATCCCTTGGAGTTACTGACCGCCTCGCTTTAAAACCGTGAGCATTGCCGTTATTATGTCTGTATCTCTCACTGAATTACGAGAAATACCGACAATGGCATTGCCGCAACTAATTGAGAAACCGCAGCGGGATTGGCTGTTTAAAGTCACCAAATTGAACAGCAAACAACCTGAACGTGATCAATGTTTGTTAGCGTTCTTCTTTGGCTCTGCGTGTAGTACGCTCGAAATCAACCGCATCCAGCTTAAAGACGTACTCACCAAGTCAGGCAAGCTAACCAAGTCGTACACTGTCAGAGGCGCAGAACGCGAGTTTTATCTGTCTAGTGAACGTTTGCGTGAGTATCTAAACCAATACCTGTCATATCGCGTTAAAAACCACATTGGGTTGGGGGATAATCCCGACCAATACCGCAGCCTAGATCCAGACTCAGCCCTTTTCTATTCGTACCAAAACAAGCCATATTCAATCGTGCGAAAGCTGACGCCAGCAGGTACTGATAGCTACTCCTGTGACGCGCTAAACCGCCATATAAAGACCTTGCTTACAAATGCGGGTATTGAGTCACCAAGCACACTTTCAGGTCGCAGAACGTTCGCTGTAGAGCTGCACCGACAAGGCTATGATGTTGCGCACATTCATTACATGCTGGGCAACAAAACGCTGGAAACAACACAAAAATTGATAACCACTGACCCGATTAACATGGGGGCAATTGTTGCTAATGCATTTTGAATGGACGTATATGACAGGTAGAGGGTAAGATAATACGACTTGTTAGATAGCTGCTAAAAAGCAAAAAACCCAAACAAATGTTGGGTTTTTTACTTCTTCATATGTCTACAAGTGGAGGCTTAAGCCCGCGAATCTTGTAGCTAGTGACCAAAGGATAAGGAAAAATGACGCATACGTCAAATCATTTTGAAATAAACAATGTCATTGAAGCGCTTTCAAAACCAAGAATACAGACGTTTCTAAACTATTATGGACAGCCTTATTGTGATGCTAGCGCTATGGCTTTGTATAGTTGGAACGGACAAATTTCTTCTGCTTTCATGTTGCCACTACATATTTGTGAAGTCGTGGTAAGAAACGCAGTAGATCAAGTTCTTACAAAGGTTTATGGGAAATCATGGCCTTGGGAACAATCCTTTGAGCTGACACTACCGAACAAAGGTAGATACAATCCTAGGCAAGATCTCATTGCGGCAAGACGTAATAAGGTTTCTACTGGTAAGGTAATCCCTGAATTGAAGTTTGTGTTTTGGCAAAAGATGTTTACTAGCCGCCATTCAACTCGTTTGTGGGATGCAGAACTTCTTAACTTATTCCCTAACGGGACCGGGCATCTAACAACTGCCTTACTTCTTTCTGAAATCTATAATTCACTCGAATCCATCCGCTTAGTTCGTAACAGAATTGCTCACCATGAACATTTGATAAATCGAAATCTACAGCAAGACTACTCCAATATAACTAAGTTGATTAATTATCGCTGCATTGATTCTGCTAATTGGCTGTACACCATTGAGCAAATTTCGCCATTGCTACAGGTCAAACCTGTGAAACAACCATAAACAATACTAGACATATTTGACGGGTTAAAATTATGAGGTATACTGGACGCATATGACAGGTAAAAAGGTCACAGAATTTCAAATAATCGCAAACTCAAAGGGTTGGACATTTGAAGAAATTGCTAAACGGTGGGGTAAGTCAGAACGCCAGCTATCCAGAATCGCGGCTGCGGGTGATGCTAGGGATATGGATGCGGTAAGAGGCTTGCCAAAGAAAAACAGTAAATAATCGGTAATTAAAACCAGAGCGGTGTTTGGCGACTCCCGCTCTGGGCTAGCAGAAAGAATCAGTGAGGTTCAAAACTGCCAGCGCGGTATTGGCGTTTATGTGAAAGACAAGATCACCACGTTACTTGATAAGTGGTCTTCGCTTCGTGTGAACTAAATAGAGCGGACAATTTATGCACAACAATATATTGATTCCAGATTACAGTTTGCCTCCATCAGGTTATAAACCTTTGTATTTATACGATGAAATGGATTTGAGTAACTACCTTGTATCCCAGCAAATCAGTCCAGAATTTCTCTCTGATGTAATTGCTCAGCTGATTCAAAAAAAGGGCATTTTGACTCGAAACTATGTTTTTTTCCTGCAAGAACAAACCAGACAATCAATATGTCCAACAGCTCCTTACGGTTATTTCGATGACCAACATAATTTTATTTCATATGTATGCACTTTTAGTGTGGGATCACCGCAAACACATGACAGAGAACCGGAATGGACTTGGTAACGGAAAATAATTTATGTCACGCCCATTACTTGATGACGCAGTATTAAAGTTGATTGATGCAAAACTTGTGCTTAATGGACACGTTACCAGCCAAGATATTTACCGTCATTTGGGGCTAGGTCGTCAAAAAGTGAGTAGAGTCTTTCAAGACTATTTGGCCGCGAATCCAGACTCAATGATCTACGTGCCAGCTAAGAAAAAATACATAGCCACCGATTCTTTTAAGCCCTGCTTCCTTGGTGATGTCAAAGCAGGTGAATTTGTAGATGCTTTGAACACTGTTTTTGGAACATTTAATAAATAACGGAAATCAATGCATGAAATTAAACGTAGATTTGTCTGATCTTCATAAAGTTGCGGCCAAAATGCACGATGCTGTTTATTGCTCTCATTGTGAAAAATGCGGTGATAACAAGCATTATTTTGAAGGGGACAAAGTGCCTGATTCATGTCTTAAATGTGGGGAGCATAAAGGCTTCTCAGTCATTAGTGTTAACTGAGCGGAAAATCATTTTTGTGTGATGAAAAAACAGAGGTTTGTCATTTACTTAACTAAATAGCCTCATTAGCTGTCGTCGATAATGATCGCTTAAACAAGTCATATCTTTGGCCGCCTAAGTTTCTGGATAAAGTAGAATATTTGGCAGTATCGCATTATTAACACAGCTTTTAGATTAATCAAATGTAGTCAATCTCATTGAAAAGAGGTTTGTTTTTGAATCGTTTTTTAATTTCTATCATTGCGGTAATTCCCCTTTTTGCTGTTGCTTCCAATACGACGAATCAGTCGTTTAATCAGGCTAAAAAACAGCTGTTATCGGTCTATCAAGATCAGCGGGAAACCCTTTATTGCGGTGCTGTATTTGACGCAAAAGGGCAGGTAATATCTCCGCCAGGATTTACTACTAGAACGCATTTAGCGCGCGCTAAAAAAATTGAATGGGAACACGTTGTACCCGCCGAAAATTTTGGCAAAGCATTTACTGAGTGGCGTGATGGCCATGGGCAATGTGTCGATAGCAAAGGTAAGTCGTTCAAGGGCCGCAAGTGTGCCGAGAAGATGAATGTTGAGTATCGATACATGCAAGCGGATATGCACAATCTATTTCCGGCCATTGGCGCTGTGAATGCGCTGCGCAGTAATTACAATTTTGCCTTGTTACCGTCGGCTAAATCTGATTTTGGTGCCTGTGATATGCGCATTGATGGCAGCAGAGCTCAACCTCCCGAAGACGCTAGAGGGCGCATTGCTCGGTCCTATCTGTATATGGACCAAAGTTATCCTAAATATTCTATGAGTAAGTCGCAGCGGCAGTTAATGAGTGCGTGGGATAAGCAATATCCGGTGAATGTCCAAGAGTGTCAGCGGGCTAAAAAAATTGCCGCCATTCAGCTCAATGATAATGAGATCGTCAAAAGTCGCTGTCAGCAAGCTAATATTTGGTAAATATACGAGAAGCTATGAACTATATTGATAATAATACCTTGTCAGAGTTGGATTTGGTTTGGTTGCGTAAGTTTAAAGCCAGTAAGAATTTAGATACGCTATTAATCCAAGTGACCGGCGCTGAGCGTAAAATAGATCAAGATCCTGCGCTCACTCAACGTGAGAAGTTTGATAATCTAACGTCGATTAATACGGCGTTTTGTCTTCGCGAAACGGAAGTAAAACAGCTCACCGGAGATTGGTCTTAAACTGGGCGTTCCCTTCGGTCGGGCTTTTCGCTTCGCTCCCCGCGATAACGTGATCCACTGATGGCAAGCAAGCTTGCCGTGGCTCTACGTTCCTGCTTGCCAATCCCTAACGCAACCACCAAGTCCCAAACCAAAGCAAACATCAAAGTCACAAGCACTGTCCGGTTCATTGCCGGCTAAAGTGTGAGTAAGCGTGCGCTTCTCTATCGCTTGTCATCGTTTCCCTGTCAATACCGTTCACGTCTGCGCTGTCACTTCTTATCTGTCTCATTTCACAACCTGCCCGCCAAGGGAGGCTTCGCCGCTGCGCGCCCTTGTCTGTCAGAACGTGAAATGAGTCAGGAAGTTAGGCGAAGACGAGAACGATATTTAAACGACAGGAAAACAAGCAATGACAAACTCAATTCAAGCGCAAGCAACTCACACTAAAGCCACCACTTTACCTGCCAGCCCAAAGACTCAAGCAGGCTCTCACAAGCCCGATATTGCTCAAAAATCGGCAACAGCGGCTAACGCTGTGGTGGCATTGGCCTCAACAGCAAAGCCAGTGTTACTGCAATTGCAGATTAACCAGTTGGTGTTGTCTGAGAAGAACGTGCGTAAAGAAAATGCGTCCAAGGCTGACGATGAACAGTTGTATGCCTCCATTTTGGCGCATGGCATTTTACAAAATTTGATCGTCGAGCCCATGAACGCGCAAGGCTTATACCCAGTTTTGGGCGGTGGCCGTAGACTGAGACAGCTCATTAAAGCGGTCAAAAATAATAAGCTGAAACCGAAAACGCTTGTGCCTGTTAAGTTGCTGACAGCCGAAGAAGTAGCCAACTATGCCACCGAGCTATCAATGACTGAAAACTTCACACGCGCAAAGATGCACCCAGTCGATGAATTTCACGCTTTTGCTGACATGGTGAATAAGGGCGCGAGCATTGCTGATGTTGCGGCGCGGTTTGGCGTGACAGCGAAATTTGTGCAGCAGCGCATGAAGTTAAGCATGGTCGCCCCTGTTGTGCTCGATGCGTACAAAGCGGGGAACGTGTCGCTTGATGTCGTGATGATATTCACGATTGCCAGTGTCGAAAAACAAGTCGAAGTGTGGGAGCTGGCAGGCGATAGACGTTACAACGAAAACCAGTTCCGCAATATGCTTAAAGACGCCGCTGTGAATGCTGATCACTATTTGGCTCAGTTTGTTGGCCAAGAAGAATACGAAAAAGCGGGCGGGGTTGTGACCTCAGACTTGTTCAGTGACGAAGTCTATCTTGATGATAAAGCCCTGCTCGAATCATTAGCGACCGCAAAATTGGAAATCGAAGCCGCAAAGTTAATCGCGCGTGGCTGGAAGTGGACACAGATAAAGTTAGTTTCTGAATACGATGAACTTGCAGGGTTTGGGCTTCTAGACTCAAAAGAGGGTGAGTATGATCCCGCTGAAATGGCGCTAGCGGGGTGTATGCTCGTGTTAAAAAGTTATGGTGAGCCTGTCAGTATCTATATTGGGTTAGTGCATAAGGACGATAAAAAGGCGCTGGCACAATTAAAAGCCAGTGTGCAATCAGACCCACTCAACGTGGGTGACGTGAAAAAAATTGAAGATAAGGATGCTAGCGGTTATTCCGCTGCGCTTAATGACGACTTACGGGCGCAGCGTTTGATTATCACGAAACATGCGTTAATGAGTGCGCCAACGGTGGCGCTTGATACGTTGCATTTCTCTGTCTGTGTAAGCGCGTTCACTGACTCACGTTATGGCAGCCGTCCACTGCATATCAGCGTTAACGACACCACTTGCCATCCTAAAACGGGAGCGCTCACGGATAACAAAGCGGTGCAGTTGATTGAAGGGGTTAGAGCCAGTCTTAATTTAGCGTGGGTTGGTCTGCCAACGGTCGCTGAACGCTTTAACGCTTTTTGCACCCTCGATGTAAAAGAGAAAGAAAAGCAGGTGGCTTACGCCACGGCTTCCATGTTCGAGGCGTCAATTGATAATAGTCATAAAGCTGTTGAGGCCGTGATATCCACGCTCGATGTGAAATGGTCTAACTACTGGCGACCTACTGCGGAAACCTTCTTTAAGCGCGTGAGCTTGTCTTGTCTAATTGATATGGCTCAGCCTGTCATGGGTGAGCAGTGGGCATTACAAGCCGCCGCACTCAAGAAAAAGGACTTAGCAAATCAGGTTGATAGCTTAGTGAACGGGGAGCGAAAAGGGCTAGATGATGCACAAAAAGCCTACTTTGATGCGTTGATGCCCGCTGGATTTTAAGCCGCATACTGATGCAGATTTACCCTGTTAATTCAGGGTAAATCTGAGCAAAAATTAACTAAATAAATTGAGTTGTGTGTATGCGTGTGTATAATGGTTCAACGGTTAACGCAGAGGTTTTACCATGCTATTTATGGTCGGGATCGAAAGCCCTGCTGATGAAATGCAGGCGTTTGGTATCGTTATTCCCGTGTTTGAAAAATTAGGCTATGGCTGTTTTTCGGCGGCGGATAGCCAAGAAGAAATCTTGTTTAAGGCTAAGGAAGCCATTTTATTAATGGCCGAGGAAGTGATCAACGATGGTCATTTAGTCGATAGCTTGAATGAAGGTTATCGCGACTATCAGGCATTGCATCCCAAGTTCGACCAATGGCTGGCCTTAGAGGTGCCGCTAGAGGCGCTCAAAGCGAAACAAAAACGCCTCAATATCACATTGTCTGAATCGCAGATTGTACGTATCGATAGTTTTGTGGCGTTTCATCGCGAGTTCAAAGACCGTTCGGACTTCTTAGCCAAGGCAGCTGATAAGTTAATGAACAGCGCAGACTCAGTAAGATCGTGTTCAAAAGTGGGAGATTGATATGGGCAAAGTAACCGGTATTCCATTTTCAGAGGTGAAAGCGCAGCTTATGGACAATCCCGAGGTTGTCGCGGCCTATGAGCAAGCCGTACAAGCCGATGAACCGATCCACATTATTCCAGTGCAACACAGTGAGGGCGTTATCATGCCAATCAACAATATCGTGAGTTGTACTCGTGAAGGTCATCATGTCTATTTTTCCTTTGTGAATCTGTTTGGCGGCCATCACTATCCAGTGACGATGATTTTTATGCCCTCTGGCGCGGTGAATGTCGTTGTCGGTGGGGCGCGGTATCGATGCCAAGCCAATCAAGTGCAGCGCGTGATTGATGAGTCTGGGCTTGAGCATGAGGGCTTAGCGTGTTTGAAGTATTTGATTGAAGCGGGGGAGTTGAATTTTCATATTCCCGCTGATGTTCACGAGCAGCTTAAAGAGCATCCAGAGTTTCAAAAATACCGCCTCATCGAGTGGGAAGATGAAGAAATGTGAGTGTTGCGATAACGACAAGGAGGGTTAGGCATGTCTCAACGTGCGATAGAGATTGTGAAGATAAGTGATCTCAAGTCCGTCAAACAGGGTGAAGTGTTTGAGTGGTGTATTGATTACGAAGAGTTTCAATGGCGCAAGGGAGATAGCTTTCTCAGAAGTCGCACGGGCGTCGATTCTCCTTGGGAAATTTGGCCGTTGACTGATAACACCAAAACCGCTGCTAACCGTAAAGTATTTGAATTGATAAAATAAGCGAGCGACATGTTGATGGCTTTATTGAATAATTTACTATTGGTGATTTGTTGGCTGTTCATTGCCATTTCTGCCCTTTATTTCGGCGCAGCCGCATTCAGGCTCGTTTTCATTGGCCGCCGATAGTCGCTCTAGTATCCCCTGTTAGTTCCCCGCAAAACGCGAAACAAGCGGCGGCTGCGCCGCCCTTTTCCGTTTATCTGACAATACCCCTTGGTGTGCTTTGAAACGTGCCTCGGCGGTCAATCTATTTACTCTGAGTGTCTATTGGCTGCTGTGGCGCTATGTCATCTAAATACAACTGATGAACTTGGGCGTTCCCTTCGGTCGGGCTTTTCGCTTCGCTCCCCGCGATAACGTGATCCACTGATGGCAAGCAAGCTTGCCGTGGCTCTACGTTCCTGCTTGCCAATCCCTAACGCAACCGCCAAACCGCCAAGCACAGTCCTACTCACTGCGCGGCAAGTGTGGCTAAGTTGGTCGTTTCATTCGGCATCATGGCCGCTCCTGGTTCTATCCCTTTCGTTTACGCTTCCGTCTTATCTGTCGCTCACCACAACCCGCTTGCCAAGGGTTCGCTTCGCCGCTGCGCGCCCTTGTCAATCAGAACGATGGCGAGCGAGCAGGACGTCAGGCGAAAACGAAGATGATAGACCCCAAACGGAGCAAGCAGCCATGACACACTCAATCACTACCCCAGCAAGCCACACTAAGCCTTTCAATGAGCAAGCCAGCTTACAAGCGACAAGCAGGCTCTCCAAAGACGATATTCAACAGCAAAAAAGGGGCGAGTTGACGATCATTGTTTTAACTGAAATGAACTTCTTCCACTTCTGCGGCCTCGGACTTGAAGGGGTGGCAAATGAAGCATGGTATCCCTACTCACAGGGGTTGTTGTTTGAAGCGGTTGAACGGTTCTTGGTCGCGGCAAAAGTGGCTCAAAATGTCGTATCAATCGATCAACCTCGACGCAATGGCGCAAGTATTGATTATCGCGTGCGTTTCAATGTGTTTAGCACTGACAAAAAACGGGTTTCGGTTCGTTTTCCTGTCGTGATTAAGAATTTTGGCAACGATACGCAATGCCTCTCACTTGATGAACTAACGAGGGCGTTAAGTCAGAACTATCGAAATAAGCACGTTTCAATCATGTGGTCTTTACCCTCGGGGATCACATCAACGGTTTATGTGTCGGTGGAGGCTAACGGGGAGATAAGCGATTGCTATACACATCATGCCCTTTGGTTTGTGATGGAAGGGGGCTGCATTGAGTTAGCCACTAACACGGGGGCGGTATGATATGTGCAAACCCTCAGTGACGTTTGAAGAAATGAACACCTATTTACAAGGGCAATATAAACATGAACGTTTATATGGTCGCACCCCTGCAACGGGTTGGCCTGCGGACTATGCAACATCGGTTGTCAGTAGCCACATGGCTGATTTGAATGCTAACGGGATCGGGTACATTGGCCATCACGAATCCGCGACAGGTCAGGCGATCCGTTATACCGTGGATGAGGTTAAATATTCCCCCCGCTTTTTTATTGTTGGCTATGACTCTGAAAACGATATTGCCCAAAAACAATGCTATTTTATTGATTCAGCGATCAATATCGAAAGGGCTCGCGCTAAATGCTTAGAGAATGCTAATCGCTATCCGATAGTGAGAATTAAGGATCTGCAAGGGCAGTTTGTGTAAGCAGCCTGAACGTCTTACAGGGGAACATGCGTTCCCCTTTCTCGTTAATTCACATCATGACCCACTTCGTTTTTTTCGTCTTAAGTTCAAACCATTCGATAGGTTAAGTCTCGAAAATATCTCATTTGCAACTATATATAGTTGCACTTTTTGCGGTTGATTTGGTATAATGATCCCCTATATCGCAGGGGGCATTATGACGAAAACGGATAAATTATTAGCAAAGCTCAAATCGTCCAAAACACTGACTTGGAATGAATTAGCGGGGGCGTTAAAAGTGCTCGGCTATCAACAAGTCGAGGGTGATGGTTCGAGGGTTAAGTTTGATAATGGCATTCCGAAGGAGTTAATCAACCTGCATAAACCGCATCCTAAAAATGAATTAAAGGCTTACGCATTGCGCCAAGTGAGAGACAAATTAACCGAATGGGGGAAACTATGATGCAAAATACAATGACATATAAGGGTTATCACGGCTCTGTAGAAATCAGCCCAGAGGATAATATTCTGTTTGGGCAGGTGCTATTCATTTCACCGTTGATCAACTATGAGGCCGAAACAGCCAAAGGGTTAGAGCAAGCCTTTCAAGAGGCGATTAACGCTTATCTTGCTGACTGTGCTCAACAGGACATTCAACCAGAGAAGCCCTGCAAGGGATCGCTTAATGTCAGATTAGGCCATGACTTGCATTTGGCTGCGTCTATCGCGGCATTTCAGGCATCGACTAGCACGAATGAGTTTATCAAAAGGGCAGTTCAAAAAAGCGTGGGTTTGTAGGCTGCAAATCGTTGTCGAGCAATGATATCAGCCAGAGCCATGTGATCTACTTAAACTGAACATTACCCCTGTTAGCTCCCCGCAAAACGCGAAACAAGCGGCGGCTTCGCCGCCCATTTCCGTTTATCTGACAATACCCCTTGGTGTGCTTTGAAACGTGCCTCGGCGGTCAATCTATTTACTCTGAGTGTCTATTGGCTGCTGTCGCGCTATGTCATCTAAATACCACTGATGAACTTGGGCGTTCCCTTCGGTCGGGCTTTTCGCTTCGCTCCCCGCGATAACGTGATCCACTGATGGCAAGCAAGCTTGCCGTGGCTCTACGTTCCTGCTTGCCAATCCCTAACGCAACGACCAAACCGCCAAGCACAGTCCTACTCACTGCGCGGCAAGTGTGGCTAAGCTGGTCGTTCATTTCGGCATCATGGCCGCTCCTGGTTCTATCCCTTTCGTTTACGCTTCCGTCTTATCTGTCGCTCACCACAACCCGCTTGCCAAGGGTTCGCTTCGCCGCTGCGCGCCCTTGTCAATCAGAACGATGGCGAGCGAGCAGGACGTCAGGCGAAAACGAAGATGATAGACCCCAAACGGAGCAAGCAGCCATGACACACTCAATCACTACCCCAGTAAGCCACACTAAGCCTTTCAGCGAGCAAGCCAGCTTACAAGCGACAAGCAGGCTCTCCAAAGACGATATCTCAAAAAGCAAAACAAAAAGTAAAAGTGCAAAAGCATTTAAAAAAGTAGATATGTATCAGGTCGTCACTGATCAAATCATTGCGGCATTAGATAAAGGTGTAAAGCCTTGGGTGTGTCCGTGGCAGAGAAATTCAATCGGTGCAGGTTTGCCGATTAATTTCGATACTAAAAAAGCCTATAGCGGTATTAATGTTTTGTTGTTATGGGCGGCGGCATTTGATGCGGGATTTTCATCAAATCAATTTTTAACCTATAACCAAGCGAATAATTTAGGCGGTCAAGTTCGCAAAGGCGAGAAGGGCACCTCAATTATTTTTTATAAGAGTTGGGAAAAAGAAAATGAACAAGGTGAAAAAGAAGTTATTCCCATGCTTAAAAGTTTCACTGTCTTTAACGTTGAGCAAATCGACGGGTTAAATGTTGAGGAAGTGAAAGGTTTCAACGTTAACAATTCATTTGATGCAATTGATCATGTTGAAAGCTTCATTAGTAAAACAGGTGCGAATATTGTAGAGCAAGGAGATAAAGCTTTTTTTAGACCCTCTACCGATAACATCGTTTTACCCACTCGCGAACGTTTCTCAAATAGCCTTGATTTTTATTGTACGGCATTGCATGAGTTAACGCATTGGACAGGTGCAAAAAGCCGATTAGACAGAATAAAGGGATCTCGATTTGGTTCGGATGATTACGCCTTTGAAGAATTGATCGCTGAATTAGGCGCAAGTTTTTTAATGGCCGAGTTAAATATTAGCGGTGACGTTCAGCATGAGTCTTATATCGCAAGTTGGTTAACGCAGTTAAAGAATGATAAGCGCTATATTTTTAAAGCCGCCAGTGCCGCGTCTAAGGCTCATCAGTATTTAATGCAAGTTACATGCGAACAGTTAAAGGCCGCTTGATTTTAAAGGCTTAGTTTTCACTAAGCCTTTTATTGTCATCCCAAAACCACCGCCTCTGGCGGTGGTGATTGTTACTTGAGGCTATAGCCTGAATTACGCCCATGCTAAAAGAGACTTCTTATTCACCACAAGTAAGAGGAAACGAAAAGCATGGGTGATTATAGAAGTTCATCACATGTTTATTGGCGTTGCAAATATCATATTGTTTGGACTCCGAAGTACCGTTTTAAAATTTTAAAAGGAAACCTTGGTAAGGAGTTATATAGGTCAATTTATATCCTTTGCAATATGAAGGGTTGTGAGGTTTTAGAATTAAACGTTCAGATAGACCACGTTCACTTGGTAGTCATAATCCCGCCGAAGCTGTCAGTATCAACGCTGATGGGAGTATTGAAAGGAAGAAGTGCGATAAGGCTATTCAATAAATTCCCTCATGTACGTAAAAAGCTATGGGGTAATAGCTTTTGGGCCAGAGGTTATTTTGTAGATACAGTAGGGGTTAATGAAGAAATCATTAGACGATATGTGCGCCATCAAGATAAACAAGATCAGGAACATGAGGCTCAATTGTCGTTGCAGATGATGTAGGTTCTTGGAATAGCCCCTTCCAGGGGCAAGTCAAAGCCGCCTTCTAAGAAGGCGGATTCTTTACTAGTTAGGAATAGATATGTCGGATAAAACAATAGAAGATAAATTGAAGTGGCTTGGTGCATTGTATACATCTAAAGGGATAAATGAATTGGTCAATAACGGCCATGGTAATGGTTTAGCGTTAGCGTCTTTGTTCTATCGTCACGCGATCGGAGATTGGGGCGATTTAGAGGATGAAGATTACCAGCTTAATAATGAGATGTTAATTAAGGGCGGTCGTATCCTTTCAGCTTATCAGTTTGAAGGTGTAGAAATATGGATCATCACCGAGGCAGACAGAGCACGAACCACCGCATTATTGCCAAGCGAATATTAAGCCGCCACGCTTGCAGAAAACGCACTCATTGAGTGCGTTTTTTTTGGCCTGAAAATCCCCCGATACCTTTGCCGCTTCATACGGCAGCCGCCTAGCAAAAATCGAAAATCCCCAAAAAGTCCCCAAAAAATGAAAAGTGCAAAATCCTGGCGAAATAGTGAAGTTGGTACCTTGAGAATAAGACCACACCCCACGCAAGAATTGATAAATCAATTCTTATGGTTGTTTGTGGTGTAAGCTATTGAAATCAAGCGATTAAATGTAAAAATAGTTTAAAATTTTTTTTTTGAAAATTCATTTCGTTTTTACACTAAATCGTATTAAAGGTGTATTAATAAAATAATACAATCGTATTAAAAGCCCTTGTACCAATGGTTTTAGGCGGATTAATACAGTATTAATACCGTGTGTATTATTTAGTATTAAAGTGATGTTTATAAACGAATTACTCATTAGCTCAATTTGTGAGTGTATTAAACTTTAATACACTGATTAATACAGTTATAATGCAAACCTATACGTTGTTAATACACTTTTAATACATTGGATAATGTCACTATGGCCAGAAGTAAAGTTGTGCAAGTCCCCTGCGATGCAGATCTCTATGCCAAGATTGTTGCTTATCGAGAAGAGAAGGGTTTAGAAAAAGATGCTGCCGCCGCGCGAGATTTGATCTTGTTTGCTCTGCGTATTCTTGAGCATAAAGATGATGCCGAGGGGTTATCTACTCGCGAACTGTTAGAGGTGATTCTGACCTATACAGTTAAGGCGCAACACACTAGCAGTCTGGTCTATTACCAGACATACAATGCGGCACCTGTTGATATACAGAATGCAGGTATTAAGCATAAGGACACAATGAGAAAGGCAGAGGAAAAAGTTGAGCAGATTTTAGCGGGAGAAAATAAAGAGGACTAAGTGTCCTCTTTATATATTCATTACATGGTCTTTTCCCCAATATCCAATTTAGGATTGTCGATGTTGGGGCTATGTTCTTTCGTGGGTGAACGGTGGCTATCCATTGCTAAATGTTGATAGTGTTCATCGTGCTTTATTTTATTCGTTGCTACGTTAGTGCTGTCATCTTTCATCGTGATATTTTTTGTGCCTGCAATATCATGACTCAATGATTGAATGGCTTTAGATAGTGTATTGTCTTTTGTCGTTATGCTATAGACCGCTTCATTGACTAATTGCTTTGTCGTTTCGACTTTGTTTAAGCCGTCAGGTATCAGACTGGGTTCAATAATAACCGCATGTATATTTTCCTTACTGAATTTTTCCGTAAGGTCATTAGCCAGTTTTGCAGTGTCTTGTGAATTATTAGTATCAAGTACCACTATCACGTTTTCGCGCAATTCATTTGTATTAAATGTTTTAGTGTCATTATTATTGTTTAGCGCAATAACGTCAGCCCCGTTTTTATTGTCAGCATTTATCTTAAGCGCATTCTCTACACCGACAGCGACAATACTATAGTCTGAATTATTGCCTTTGTTGATCGTCGTGCTGTTCCCCGATTTAGAGCCGAGTATGCGCTTATTTATTTTTAGCGCTGCAATGTCACCGCTGGATTTATCAAGGTAAGTGATTTCTACTGCCTTGGTTTCACTCTTGTCATTGGTGATATTCGCGATTAATGCGGGGAAGGTTCCACGTTTTTCTGACGAATAAACGGCATCGTGAAAACGTAAGTTTTCATGCTTCGTAACCTCGATTCCTTGCTTGGCTAAATAGGTTTGTGCGAGTGAGTTTTCTATAGGTTTAGCTTCGTTAAAGTATTGCTTCGCGCGCGCTTCTAATTGGCTTTGCTTAACCGGAATGGCATGTGTTAGTTCATCATGCTGTGGGTTTTTCACCAGATTATATTTATCGGGTTCGTTCATCATTTTATCGGCTTTATAAAGTGCATCTTTATAACTGCATTTTTCAGCGACCATAATCAGGTTAATTAGGGTGCCTTTATCGCCGGTTTTCCAGTCTTTAAAATAGCCGCGATATTGGCCCGTTGTGGTCAATGTTATGCTCCCCTCTTTGCCAAATGTCAGGTTATCTTTGTCTGATTTATCGCGGTTCGGCTCACCTAAAAGCTGCGTTGCCAGTGATTCACTGTAGGCCGGAAGCTTGGCATTTAGCTCGGTGGCCATCAGTTTTAGATCCACATATCCATTTACATCGAGGTACTTTGGGTTTTCCTGCGGCAAGGGTTTGTCATTAAATAGCGGGGTATGTTCAGGGTAATACTTATCTCTTGTCTCAAGTGCAGAGACTTTATTGGGATCGTTATTGACCCATGAGATCATCATTTTTTGCGGGTTATCGGTGATGATTTTTACGTGCTTACTGGCACGGGTGATATCGATATACGCGCGCCTTACGTTAGTTAATGCACCTTGGCCCTTAATCGCGGTAATGACATTCTCATAGGTTGCCCCTTGCGCCATATCGGCGGTGCGGGTGTATGCGTAATCCCAATGAGCATCTTTCAAATCTTTGGTTGAGAGCGTTAATGTGTGGTTATCCGTGGATTTGAGCTGCATTTGTTTATCGTCAATGCTGCTAACGGTATAGGTTTTGTTGCCCTGCATTTCACGGTCAATATCGCTTTTGCGGAGCATGATACTGTCGCCTTCTGCGAGAGGTTGCTCACTCTTAGCCCAAAGGTTCGTGAATTTGTGGCCATGATTTTTGGGGAAGAAATGCTTTTCCTCGCCGGTTTTCATATCCGCGAGGGTGAGCATGTTATTGAGCTTATCGACCTTCATAATTTCAAAATAACTGTCTTTACCGGTCGTCAGGATTAATCCCTGCTGATAGGGCAACATGGTCGCCAGTTCCGCCTTACTGGCATGAACTCCGCGTAATCTCGGTACAGTGAATTGCTCAGCACTGAGGCTTTTTTGTTGCTGTAACCCTTGGCGTATTTCGTGGGTAATGTCGTCGCGTTCCTTGTTGGTGTACGCAATGATAAGGGTATTTTCACGCGCTTTAGGTGTTCTGGCCAAGTATTCCAGTGCCACCGTGGCGGGCAGGGCTTCGGTCGCAAGTTGCTGGTTTTTCTTTGGGTTATCGGTTATCGACTGCAAAGTAGAAATGATATTCAAGCTTTGATTGATGTTAGCTGTCGCCTGCTTTTCGGGCGTTACCGCGTCGTTCGCGGTGGGCGCGGTGTATTGGTCAAAGGGTAATTGTTGCTGAATTTTATCAATAGCGCTTTCGCCTTGGCGATCGACAATATTGTGTACTGCACTCAGTAGCGTGCTGTTCTGTTGGCGCACAATGTCTTTCATGGTGACGCTATTGATTGCGCCTTTGTTTAACGCGAGTTCAAAAGGTTTACCCGCTTCTTGGGACGTTAACTGTTTAGTGTCACCCAAGAACACGGCGCGCGCGCCTGTTGTCTCAATCAAATGGGTAAATTTATCCATTTGGGCGTTACTGGTCATCGAGGATTCATCGAGCAAGAACACGGTGTTGGCGTATTGGTCAGGTTTCGCATCTTGGCTTAAAAAGTTGCTTAGGAGTGATTGCACCGTTTGGCTTTCGACGTTCTTGTCTTTGAGTTCGTTAACGGCGGCGTGTGTCGGCGCTAGACCGATGAATTGTGTCGGTGTCTTATTGGGTTGTGTGTTGAGAATGGATTCGCTTTGTTTAACAAGATCGATACCCGTTTCAAGCATGGTCGATTTACCCGTACCCGCTAACCCTTGAACACCCACAAATCGGTCTTTGGTGGTGGTGATAAGCAAGGTCGCGTCTTTTTGGCCATCGGTCAGGTTTTGATTTTGACTGAGTACCTGCGCGGCGTGTTCAACGCTGGTAAGGGGCGCAAGTTGATCTTTGCCCGCTTGCAGTCTGTCTAAAATACGCACTTCGGTATCGATAGCGGCTTGGGTTGTCCAGCGGGTGCCGTCGTGGTATTCGGCGCTCAGGAGTGAGGGCGCGCCTTTATCCGTGCTGTTCGTGGCCATGTGTTGCAGGGTGTTGATGATTTCATGTTGGGTAATGCTGGTGCCTTTTTCCTCAAATGCGTACTTGATCGCATTAACAATCAGCTCTTTTTGTGAGTAACCGGCTTCTTTCTCGCTAATGTGCTGGATGGCAAAGTCCACGGCATTGTGAATAAGCCCTTTGTCTTGATGCTGGGCACCAATGGCATTCAGTGCTGCGGTCACATCTTGGGTGAGCAGGGCCGTGGTTTGGCTATTCACGAACTTTTCTGGCATGTCAGCGGCTTGCATGATGCGCGAAATACTGGATGGTTTCACCTCACTTTTTTCTAATCGGTCATCAAATTGTTGTGCCTTGTCGGTGAATATATCGATGTGTTTGATGCCTTGTGTCAGGGTGTCATGTAACCACTCTTTTGAGGCGCTATAGGCTTTAATGTTGACGATGTGGTGACTTGCATTAGGGCTGGCATTGCTTGGCGTGGTGGCGTAACCATGATTGAGCGGCGCATGGTGCAATGCACTGGCTTTAACGCTGTGCTGTTTGCCGCTTTCGTCTTTGAGCGTGACCCATTCTTTGGACAGGGCGTTGATCGTATAAATTTGTTTGCTCAAACCACTGTCTTGATGGTTTGTGGCCATGATGAGTTTATCGCCGTTGGCGATATGTAAATTGTCCGGTTTAGCGATCACGTACTCTGCGGCTTTAAAGGCTTTGCTGCTGGGGTTAATCTCAGATGCTTTACCGTTTTTGTCTATCAGCGTGAGGGTGTTGTTATCACGGTTTACACTGTCCACCGTCAATTGCTGCTGTTGATTGCGGCCACCGACTTTTTGCCATTGGGTGAGTACCATGCCCTTGGTGTACTGGCCGACGACTTCCCGTTGCTGCGCGGATAAGAACACGGGATTAAGGGTAGGGATGTTGAGCCCAAGGCGCGATACATCACCTTGATTTTGCAGTTCTGCGCGAATGGCGCTGTTAAGCTGCTTCACATCTTTATGGGTGCCCGCAATGACTTGGGTGTGTTGCTTCTCGGGCAGTTGCGCGTAAGTTTTTGCAATCAGGTTAACCCTGTCACTGTCTTTGCTTTCATGCAGTCGCATGGCTGTGTTGCTTTGTTTTGTGGCGACCCAGTTGCTTTCGTTTACGTTGCCTTTTTTAAGTACCTCGATAGCGTTACCGGCTTTCATGCCTTGCTTGGCATTGGCGTGATTGAGCAAAATCACTTTACTGTTACCCGCTTTGGCTTGCGCGAGCAGGGCATTAAAGTCGTTAAGGCCGAGTTTATTGGCGTTCTCAACCACTAAAATATCGCGGTTAGTGTTGTTGGCCGTTTTAGTAAAGCTGCTGAGTGTATGGGTGTGGTCGGGTTTGAAGTGGTTCATTATCCACTTCACCACAGTCGATGAATCGCGTTGCACTCGTTCACTGGTTTGCAGTTTGCTTTTCATGTCAGGGGTAATGATGTGAATACGTTTACCGTTGGCCTCACCGACATTGAGCAGGG
The DNA here is from genome assembly GCF_031932135.1 of Shewanella vaxholmensis. NCBI lineage: Bacteria > Pseudomonadati > Pseudomonadota > Gammaproteobacteria > Alteromonadales > Shewanellaceae > Shewanella > Shewanella vaxholmensis. The sequence goes on along the minus strand of NZ_JAUOEV010000027.1, from coordinate 28,651 downwards.
CGGTCGCGAGCTGTTCACTGCTACCAAAGACGTTCACTAGGTTAACTTGTTTGGTACTGGCGAACAGTTCAGAGACTTTCTTTTGGTTGTCCGCATTTAAGCCTTTGCCTTGAAGCGTGTTGGTATCGACCACTTGGCGCATGTTGGCCGTTTTTGGCTTGATGCTCTCTAGCAGGTTAGTTTCGGCTTTGATGTGGGCGGCGCTGGTAAAGGTCGCAGACTCTTTATCAAGCGGAATGAGTGCGCCATCTTCAATGTGCTTATCGAGTGCCAATTTAATATCGAGCGCATCGAGCTTCTGGCCTAGTGTAAATTCAAGCGTGGCTGATTCCACTAATTTCGCGTAATTAAAACGGTTTTGGGTGTTACTGGCGTGCTCAATCGCGCGACTCACCGCATCGATAGCGGCGGGTTTGAGCGCTAACGCATTGAGTGATGTTTCTCGTGACATGCTGTCCGTCACGAAGCTTGTCAGGTTAAAGCCGCTGTTATTGGCTTTGTTTTTCCATTGCTCAAACAAGGTGGCTTCGCTGGTATAGGCTTTACTCTTGCGGGTGTCCTTTGCGGCCACATCCCGCGCCGCTTGGGAGTCTAAACCTAAGCTTTGGGTTTGTTCGTTGATTTGCTGGCTACGGGTTGAAAAGGTATCGAGTAAGGACTGCGGGACACCTTCGACTTCAAACAAATTATTACCCAGTGAACGAGTTTGATAACCCGCTTGTTCAACACTGCGGGCTAAGGCGCTTTGATAGAGCGAGGTATAGTATTTTTGATGGTTATAAACCCGCTCACCCGTGCCATTGATGATGCCGCCTTTTTGTTTAAAGCTGCTTGCCAGCGCGCGCAATGTGCCCTCGCTGTCCTTGGTCATGTTGGCGGTGAGTGAGTGGGTGTGCAGCTGCGGATCTTCTTCACGGCTGGTTTTGTGACGCACCATTGCAAACAGCAAATTTCCCGTGTTTTCAAAAGAGGTCGCTTTGGTATCAGGGTTAGTTTGTCTGGCCTGCGCCGCATCTTTCTCGATATGCGATAACGCGAATTTTACCGCGTCATCGTGCGCTGTCATTAAGCGCTTATCGCCGCCCACGAGTGCAAGCAAACTGACGGATTTAGGCGCCGAAAAGGTAAAGTCAAAACCGTTGCGGGCGTTGCTGTTTTGGGTTTTAAGCGTTTGGTCGTTCAGGCTACCGGCTAACACCTCTTTGAGTTGATGTTCTTCAACGGGCTTACCTAGCATTCCCTCTTGCTCTGCCAGTTTGCCAAACCATTGGGTATTGGGCTCGGCGCTCTGCTCTTTCAAGTAATAGTTGGTTTCCCCTTCTTTGGCGTCCGCTGCTTTTTCTAACGACACGTCAGGCAAATTGAGGTTCTTTTCTTCACTGAGGTAGTAGCTGGCCGCGCCGCCAGCGCTCGACGCAATGGGACTGATGGAAAGCATAATGATATTCCTTTAGAGGGACCTCGCGCGGGGCGCGAGGTGAACTAATCCGGTAGGTTTATTCTGAGTCGAGTTGGGCTTTGATTTCGTCAGACGTGAAGCCCAGCGCTTTGAGTTCCTTGATGGCTTCAATTCGACGCATGACGTTCATCCGTTCATTGTCATTTTTAGAGGCTTTACGTGAGGGCTTTTTCGCCGACAATTCGGGCACTCGTACTGTGGTGTTGAATGAGGTCATCGTTTTAGCTCCTTTAGTCGAGCGATATTTCTTCATGTACTGAGGCTATTTGTTGCTCTTCAAGTCGCTGTGCATCCTCAATGTGCTGGTCATTGGCCTTTTGTTTTTCAGCGGCTTTTTTCTTCTCTGCATCCTTGAGCGCTAACTCAGTCGGTTTGGCCTTTTTCGCATCGATGAGGCTTTGGGCGACCGCATCGGTTTTTTCAGCAAGTTTGGTCATGCGCTGTGCTTCCGCGCTGCGTTCATCATTGTTTTCATCCCCTTCATACATGGTGTCATGAATGCTTTGGAGCTTGGTTTTATCAGCCTTATCGAGATGTTGTGCCGCGCTGAATTGGTGATAGTTAAGGCTTATCTCTAATTTCTTCACTTTCTCAGATGGTGTGTAATCCCGCTTAATAAACGGGGCGCACAGTGAGCGCATTTGGTTAAACTCTAAATCCACTCTTACCACGGGATAATTGCCAGGCGTGCGCAGCCAAAATTGTAAATCTTCAAGCTGCATGATTTCAGAGGGCGTGACCACAGGGCGGGTAATGGTTTGATGGCCCAGTGATACGCCATCCCTGATTTCATTAGCGCCGTAGCTGTATTGCTCTTTAGAAACATCGACTTCTTGCTCGCCTAAATCGTGAGACGAGATTTTGGCCATTTCGTTAGAGGGTGAGCGGAAAAATAAGCGAGTGTTGAGCAAGTCGAACATTTCAAGTGCCGCATTTTCGCCATAGACTTTTTTAAGCTGTGCGAATGACTGAATGCCTATGACATAACAGCCGCCGAACTTGCGCACTTCTGCGATTGTTTCGGCAAGTTCAGGTAACTTGTGCAAGCTTGGTGCTTCATCCATCAACACCCAAATTCTGCGGTCGGGATCTTCGTCTTGTTCCAAAATGGCGGTCGAGGCAATGGATAGCCACATTGAGATCAGTGGCCGCAATGAAGCATGTTGCTGTGCGTTACTGGATAGAAATAGGAAGCCATTTTCGGCATCGTTTTTCACCCACTCACGGATTGAAAATTTGCGGCGAAGGAGTTTTCCCTGTTCGTCCTTTTCATCCAGTCCGGCAAGGAATCGTAATGATTTGATGTAGGCCGCGAGGACTGATTTAATGGATATCGCCGTTTTTTGGATTTTATCTGATACCAGTGAGGCCGATTCGGTCCCTTTAAGATACTCACTTAAGGACTCAAGCTCGCTGGTCAGCATGAGTTCAAGCAGTCGTTCAGTGGTTTGGTTCGCTTTAGGTTCATCTTGCATCTTAAATGCAGTAGATGAAAAAATGGTGCGAGCAGATTGCACCCAAAATGGATCGCCCTCGCCGTGTTGGGGAATGAGCGCGCTCGCCATGTTCTCAAAATCTGAGGGTTCATGCGCATCACACCACACATCCCAATAGGCACAGCGTTCATCAAACGGGTTTAGTAGTACGTCCGTTGCTGGATTATAAAATTTACTGACAAAGGTACAGCCTTTGTCATAGATAATGGCTTTGTCGCCCCGTTCACGTATCCACGTTAAAAACTTACGCAGCGCCACGGACTTTCCCGCGCCCGTGGTGCCATCGAGTAACAAGTGTTGTACTTCAAAGCGTTCTTTGAAAATACCGATGCCATCGAGCTTGAAATCGGACTGGCGCTTGTCCTTTTTAAGCTGTTTTGCTAATTCCTTCGGCGTGGCTTTTTGCATCCCCCGAATAAAGTGTTCCTCGGTTTGCTCGTCCCCTTTTTTCTTGAAATACCACATGGCCACGGACAGAAAAACGATGCCAATTACACTGCTTATGAGGAGGTAAATTTGTGCCCACAACCAAAAGCGGCTGTTGGCCGCAATCAGTATCGGGTTTTGCAATTGAGACCCTAACGTACTGGTATAGACAGTGCCTTGCCATTCAGTTTGCATAACATGACTTTCTGGTCTAAACACGCTAACTGTTTGGTTTATCCAATAATAATAAGCGCCCGTTAAGGTATCTTTATCAATGAAAAGGTAGCATAGCAGCGCTGTTAAGATGAGCACGCCATAACACGTCCAGCGGATAAGCACGGCGTTAATCTGCAGGAACATCCGCAAATTGTGAAATAAAATCTGGCCACCACGGGTGTAGTTACTGCCTTTAGTACGTTTGGGGTTTAAGGTCACGTCTAGGGTTCCTTTTTCGGTTTATTGCCTTCGAGGGCTTTCTTTTCAGCGAGGCGTTTTTGGTTGGCAGCGCGATACTTTAGGTCAGTAAAGGACAAGAAAGTGCTGTAAACGTTGTACTCCAGTCGGATATGGGTGGTGTCATTTTGAAACTCGGCTTTATCGAGGCGTAATGGCTCCGATACGAAGGGGGCCATTTTTATGCGTGGGTATTGGCGGCTAAGTTGTTCTTCTAGCGCCTTATACTTTTCTAAGGAGCTCGGGAAGGTAAACAGGATGGTTCCTAATGTTTGAGCGTCATCAAAATACAGCGCGGCGTCTTTAAGCTGTGGCTCATTAAACTGCTTGCCATCAACGACATAATAATTCCGTCTATCAGACTGTCCTGATGCAGTGTTTTTGTCTTGGAGCGTGTAGGATTGCTCAACTTCTTGCAGTGTGGATTTGCCCAAGGTGAGGCCGAACAGGGTGGTTTCAGCCTGAGCCAAGGGGCTTAATAAGCACAGCAACAGTGCGCCTGTTTTAATGATGTTCATGAGATTATCTCTTTGTGATTGAAAGTCATGGCTATTATCACATTTTTGGTCCTGTATTAAAGGGACTTGATTGACGTACTGTTTCTGCCATTTTTTCATCGTCACTTCGATTGTCTTGCGGTATTAGCGCGTGCGCAGCTTTTGCGTCTGCACGGGCTTGTTCCATATCAATGCTCTGAACATTTGAAGGAGTATGGTCGCGCTCTTCCTTCCAAACATCTTGTCTAATTTCAGCGTTACCTTGCGCAGCATGGCCTTGGATGCGCTCAAATTCGCCTGATTGATAGAGGCTTTCATTAAGCGGCGCAGGAGCATAATGTGGTGATTGCTGTTTATTGACATCAATGTCTGAAGCGTAACGCTCCTGAGCTTGCACAATGTCATCTCTGTTTTGCGGAAATTCATGATTTTTATATTGCTCAGCCATCGCTTTGACTTCAGGGCTGTTTGCAAATTCTTCGACTAGCTGGTTTCTCGTCTCTATCGCTTGAGGGGTTTCGCCCTTGATAACATCCATGAAATCCCCTTCCTGCTCTCTTGCCTTTCCGACGAAATTAACAAAATCCTGATTGAAATCGCGACCAACACTAATTGAGCCACTCTTCACGCTATTGGCTGCATCAGTGTAACTTTGTGCTTCGGTGAGCTGAGATTGGTAGTTTTTAGCTTGGGTTGTTGCTTCGTTAATTCCCTGTAGGAAGCTTTGCGTTTCACCTGCATTTTTACTGTTAGTTTCGCTCGCTTGTTCGCCGCTACTATATGACTTCACGGTGTTAACGTTAGTGCTGAACTGGTCAAGGTAGCTTTCTTGGCGACTTGCGCGTTCGCTTTCACTCATGCGCGAGCTGTTAGACTCATCGGTTGACCCTTTGGTGCCTGCATTGGCGGAAACATGTGCGCCAGAACCAAATATTCCACTCCCAGGTGTGCCAACTTTTACCCCTGCTTCTGCGGCTATATACATAGTGGTTAAATCGCTTAAGGCTTGTTCTTCTGACACGTTAAAATCTTTGGCATAAGACTTCACTGTGCTACTCATATCTGAGAAGCCTTTGTTATGGGAACCACTGTCGCCGGTGGCGCTATTGCTGCCATAACTGTTCGATGTATTAACTCCGCTCATTTGACTTAACGCGGCATTGTTGACGCTTGCAATGCTTGTACTGACTTGTTCACCTGAAACCTTGCTGGCATTGATGCTATCAGTGGCTGATTGAGATAATGAGTTTGATAACACATCATTACCGCTGATGTTCACCGGCAAGCTACGGCTTAGGGCATTTTGGCCACTAATGACTTGTTTGCCATCATCAAAGGTCGTGGTTTCATAACCGGTTGCATCTTGCTTGGTGTTGCCGTGAATACGTTCAACGCCAGTGGTGTCGATTTTATTGCCGTTGGTGTTGTTGTAGCTGTAGTTATCCACCTGAGCGTTACCCAAATTGATATCACCACTTGCCGCACTTGCAGAGGTGCGCGCGTTAACGCTGCTCATCATGCCCGCGAACTGATGCGACATACTGCTCATTACCGACGCGCCGCCTTTCATAATGAGCGGGACAATTAATGTCGGTACGCTCATCATTAAAAAGCCGGTCATGGCCGCATAGCGGGAGTGCATTTCTTGTAAGGGATCAACGTTGCTTAACGTGATACCGCCGTAAATGTTTGTGATTTCGGTGGCGTTAAGGGATAAGCGCGTGGTCATGATGAAGTTAATGAGGGCAAACATCACCGGCCATGTGCCAAGGTAGATAAAGCCTTTGAAATAGTTGCCGAGCACTTGAAACGTGAGTGAGGGGATCATGGCAATCGCCACCACTAAAAAGGCGACAGAGCTAAACAGCAAAAACAAAATTGATTGCAGCATGGGCAAAAATTCGCGCGCCTGCAGGGCCATTCCCGCCCACATCGATGTGGTTTGCATTTTGTTTTGTGTATAGGCGTAGTTGAATGCGGCGGCGGTGTTGTTGCTCACCGCTGCATCATCCGCGAGGCCATTTCGCAAGGCGTTAATCGTCATGTTTTGCAGCGTGATTTGCGACGCGCTTTGACTGATATTGGCGTACTTTTGATAACCACCACTGATGCTGGTATTCAAAAAGCTTTGTTGGCTTGTAGCCTTTTCACCATAAATCCAACTGCCCAGTAACTTGATGCTTTTTGCGCTGTCTGCTTGGAATAGTTGCTTGAGGCGCGGAAGGGCTTCTTTGCAGGTAGGATAGTCATTAGGACCCATTTGAATAGCCCGTAGCGGCGAAGGGTTGTGAGTCGCTAGAAAGTCCCAAATATCCGGCGCACTGGCTAAATCTCGCCATGTGTATTTATTATTGAGTAGCATATCTCCGCGAATACAACTGCTGATGTAGTGCTGCCAATAGCCTTTAAGTTGGGTGTTTTCTATCTCGCTTTGTCTGGATAACTTGTACAGCTCTGAGCCAAACATCATGCCCGTTTTACTGTATTGTTGATCATCCGGTACGTGAAAAATATCTTCCACCGTTTGGGTGGTGGCATACATATAGTGCGATGCCCATGAGGCTGGATACGCCACAATCGCCGGCACATTGTCCACGCGATAGTTCCCCGTCGGATTGGTTAGATCGGTAATTTGCACTGTGGCGGTGGTGTTCATGGCAAGCAATGGCACGGCAAAGTAAACCGCGCACCATTTCATAATCGCGTTATGGTCACGCTTGATGAAAAAGTGCAGCGCGGTGGCCACAACGGCAAACAGTGCGCAGATGCTTATCATGCTGGCAAATGAATCGGACTTGAACAGCACGGCAATGGCATTCATCACTTGTTTGGCCACGTCACCGTTGCTGTAGGTGAAAATCTCAACTGCCATGGTTATCGCTCCCCAAAATTCAAGTTGGCCTTAGCTTTAGCGCTCATGGCGCCCGTTATTTGCTGTTTGATTTGCTGGTTTTGCATAATGAGCTGGTGCTGCGATACGGCCTCATTTTGAGCTTTAGCGGTGAGTCCTTCTAAAAAGCGGTTGGCGTTGATAATGTCTCGCTCGATACGATCAATGTCTTTGGGATCATTGTTCGTCGCAGTGATAGAGGATTTCACAATCGACAGCATGTTTTGCAGATAGAGGGTAATAAACTGCACGCTGATGATTTTGGCGTAAGTATTGGTTTGGGGCGTGAGTCCAGCTTCTAGTTCAGTGCGTAAAAAAGTCATGATGGGCAGTGTCGTGTATTCGAGCAGCGACTTGTCGTTATCTGTGAGTGGCTGGTCGTTTTGCATCTTACTGGCGATGCCTCTGAGCAAGGTATCTACACGGTATTGCAGGCCGTGGTTACTTTGGATCGTGATCGTTTGTTGTGTCGGTGCAAGACATTGATCAATCGCTTTATTGGTGCACTGATAGGTTTCGGCTTTGCCGCCCTCTAACAGACTATTAATCAGGTTATTGTTGTCGGTCAGCAGTGAGCCATAGCCGCGCGCATTGCCAGTCGCGTCATAGATATATGTACCCGAAATCGACATGAGAAATTCTGCCAAGGTGGGATCGCTGGCAAGGAAGGTGTTTTTTAAAATGGCGGCCCAGACGATGTTGGTGTTTTTGCGCACCATGTCTTTTAGTGCGGGATCTTTCTTGGCGTTATCGAGCTGATTGTTAGCTTGACCGCCCGCGCCGCATTCTTGCTGGCCAGATACCCAATCCGCAAAGGCGTTATTTTGTGTACCCATGGTGGCACAAATGTATTTTTGACTACCTACACCCGCAAACCCCGCCAGTGCCGACACGCCCGCTTGGGCACTCTCGCAAGAATTGATCGACTGATTGAGATACTTATCAGCAATGGCCGTTAGCGTGTCCTTAATCTGTTTGATTTGCGGCGCCCACGTTTGCAGGGCTAAATCGACGGCAAACGGCGCGGCGTTAGCAATAATAGCCTTACCTTGTTGCACCAGCGCGTCAGAGTTAATGTGGCTGAATCCCCCCATAAACATATCAATACCGCCACAGCCTGCGGCAATGCTGGGCATTTGCACACTCACCAGTTGTGCGTCGCGAATGGGGCTGCGCACAAAGAGATTGCCGCCGCTGTAATAGTTGGCGCTTTGGCCTTTGAATGAGCCCGGATTGGTCACGTTCGTGCCATAGCCTAGGCCATTGAAAAAATCGTTTAGTGAACCTGAAACCCCCGCACTATGCGCGTGGGTTGTCAGCAAACATGAAATAGTGACGCCCAGTAGTGTGCGTGTCAGTGCTAAGCGTTTCATGATTTACCCCCTGTATTGCCGCTTATGTTGCCGTTATGGCGCGGGTGTAGTGTGCGTAGCGCACGCAAGCAAACAGCACTTAACAATGCATGCACTGGGACGAGTACAAATTTATAAATGGCTAGGGCCAGTAAAATATTGATGATTAACATCGTGTCCATGAAGGTTGCTCCTAACGCATGCTTGCAATGACTTGTGGGTCATTGAGGGATTGAAGGTAACTTTGTTGAAGCTGCGAGGGCGTCACATCACCGACGGTTAAACGGACAAACTTACGGGTATTGACGTTTATTAAAAATGTGGCGGGCACTGTCACGCTGCGCGGGTTCTCAAAGAAGGTGGCGGCAATGTCTGGCGTGGAAGGAATAGGCACTTCAAAACCTGCTATCCCTTGGTTGTCGAGCGAAAAGGCATAGGTATAGGTGCCAGTTTGCGCCGCAAGCTGTTTCAGTTTCGGGGCGAACTTGTGGCAAAACGGGCAATCAGAGCGAAAGAAAAACACTAACGCGTAATCATTCGGATTGGCTGCAACAGCCGCCCCCATGGGGGTAGCCTTCGCGTTGAAAGAGAATAGAAGAGTCATTAACATTACAGTGATGATGCGTTTCATGGGTATTTTCCGTTTAAAAGTCAGGGGCGAAATCGGTGGCCACGTTCAGGAAGCGGCCAAGTAAATCGTCTTGAGAGATAAAGCCATAAGCGAGCGGTTTCATTTCCCCCGTGCCAGGATTAACTAACACGAGTGCGGGACTAAACGGGACGTTTATGTGCTGGTCGTTTTGACGGTTCTGCACGATGGCTGGCAGTGCGACACCATCGAGCGTGACGCCAAGTAGCTCAATGCCATGCTCAGTAGCGAACTGCTGCACGCTGGGCGCTAGCGCAATATCAATTTCTTCTTGGCCTTTGTAGACAAAGAACAGCCCCCATCCCGCATCGGCAAGGCTGCGTACCGCGCGCATCTTCTTGTTGCGCTCTAATGATAAATAGGTGCTTCTTGCCGCTTGCTCTGTTGGCCTGTCTTTGGTGTAAGACAGCTCAGGGTTATCCAGCAGGACCTTTTTGAAGGTCATGCCAAACTCTGACGATTTATTACTGACGTACTGATTAAGCAGCATGGCCTTTTCCACTTTCTCGCTGTCTTGGCTGTTTATCGCCGCGTCATTGAGCGTGTCTTGGTAGTAGCTGTGGAACCAATCCATCTGCTCGGTGGGCGTCAGCGTTTTGGTGCGCGTGAGTGTGACGCTTGGCGTTTCGGCCTTTTTAGGCGCTTGCTTCTTGGGGGCTGTCGGTTCGTTATACCAGCGCCACCCTTGTGCATCCGTGGCGTTTGCACCGTGGCAAAACGTTGTCAGCATAAGGAGCACTAACGCGCTGCGCTTGTTGACCACTGCATCCCCATTTTTTGTGGACAACCACGCCAACGGCGCGCGGCTTGACCACCGAAAAAAAGGAGATGCTGCGGCATGTTGTAAGCGGTTATTTAACAACGTCCTCATGGTTTGGTTCCTCCAACCGACTGTTGTAAGCGTTTTTGAATTTCGTCAGTGCTGGGCAGTTCGATGGCGTCGTACATGTCTTCATAAAAATCAGAAAAGTCCATTGACGACATATCAATGCGTTGCAGTTCGTTGGGGGAAAAGGCGCTGCAATCAGGATGCTTGGCGCTGCCAAAGTTTTTACCCAATTGCGCGCGGCCTTCAACCTGCACAATGCGCGCGAGTTTGCTATCAAACGCGCAATAGGCTTTTTTCTTGCGGATACACACGCCAAGTACTTTCTCAGCGCAATATTGGCCAAGTGATACGGTGAGCTTGTCTTCTTTGGCGGTACCCAGCGCTTTTTCTTCTTCACTGCAGGACGTTAAGCCGATGCCGTTACCCCAACCGCTGTCCTGACAACAATTGCTTATCCCCAGCGCTTTATCGCTGCATTCCATGATGTTGCCTTTGAAAATGATGGCGCTGTTTTCGTTGATGTTGGCTTTGTCTTTCACATCACCGGCTGCGTCACTGACGGCGGCCAGTCCTGCCGCAGCATGGTTAAAGTCAGTGCTGCGAGTGGCCGCAGGATCGTAATAGTCACCACTGAGCGCAAAGCTGTCTGCACCGCAGATAAGGCCCGTATCGCGGCATTGCTGTTTATCACATAGGCGTTGTTGTTTATCTTTAATGCAAACGCCGCCAAGTTGGGTGTCACAGCTGGTTGATTGAATGCTGCAATCTGCGAGGGTGGTGCAGGTATTGGGAAAGGCACATTGATAGGTGGTTTGTTCTTTCCAGCAATCCAATGTCACGCTGATCCCATTAATCATGCGTGTTTCTTTACCTTCAATACATTGAGATTGGACTTGTTGGCACTCGGGGAGGACTGCGCCGCAACTGTTGTTGTAGCCAATTTCAACGTCGCTTTCTGTTGTCACGAATGTGATCGGTAGATTTTCGATTGGGAGGTAAAAAGCCCAATCCCATGTACCACCCAGAATAGTGCCAATATTGACTGTAAGTGGTGATGTACCGCCTTGATAGTTATCAGTGCTTAAGGTGGCGTTGACACTTGAGGGACAAAAGCCATTTACAATGCAGTCACCAGCGGCGCGTTGTGAAGGAATGTGGCCGATATAGATGTCATTAAGTTTGATTTCAAGTTTTGTCGCGCCACCCCAACTTGAGTAATCGCCGTTGAATCGTATCCGTTTAATTTCAGCGTTGGGATTAGGCAGTGTAATGGTAAATGGCGGCTTACCTGACAACCGGAATGAGTGCTCTTTTTCACGCGTTGACGTGCTTTTGACAAAGGGTGTTAGGTAGCATTGCACCGGATTATTGGTGGGCAACGTGCAAGAACGTGGCTGAGAATCGACTTCACAAACGAGCCCTTTTTCACAGTCATGATATTTAGATGAAATGCCGTGGCTGATATTGTAAGCATCATTTTGATAGCCAACGGCGGTATGGTATGCCGGATCGTTTTCATCAATCGTCGGGCGGCCATTATTAAAGCCACTCGTCACGGCTTGGGCTTGGCCATCCGTGCTCATGCCTTGCATTTTGGCACTGTCCATGGCGCTCGGGTTGTTGTAGTAACGGCTTTCGCTCGGGTTGGCGACTTCTTGCTGACATGTCGCATCTTTGCATAGGCTGTTAACGTCAAAACCGGTGTAACCCGCTTTGTTCTGATTCTGCTTGATACTGTCTTTGGCCCACTGCACATTGTCGCGGTAATCCTTTTCGCTGTTGGCCGCCACAACAGGCAAGGCGGCGCTCAATGTGAGGATGGCACTGAGGATTAAGGCATTATTCAACTGAGTCATTTCGCCCCCTGTGCTAATGTCTTCGCCGCAACATCGGGAATGCTGCCGTGTTGTGCTAGTAAGTTCAGCGCGTCATACAACGAAACGTTGCCGTAAATCACGTCAAAGTCATCGGTACTGCAGGGCTGTTTTGCCTGACATTTGTTGGGTCTTACAGCAACAAAGGCGGGTACTTGGGTAATGCCGAATTGCGTAAACCACTGGGGATTAATCGCAAAACCGCTCTGTATGGTTTTACCCTTGTTATCGATGAGGTGATTCATCTGTTTAACAGTGGCGGTAAAGCCTTGTGGCAGTACACCGCGCACAATGAGTGGCACTTGTAAGTCTGCGCTTTGCATGAGCAATTGCTGCAAACTGGTGGCAGGCATACCCAATGACACAAATACCATCACACCATTAGCATCGGCACTGGGGTTGGGCTTTGCATCGAGCAATGGTGATAGCGCGTTGTCTAATTGGCCTTTGCTTTGCGCTTCGAACTGACGAGCTTTATCAAACAGTGCGGCTTGGTCACCATTCAATGGGGGTAATGTGTGACGTTCTCGCATCGACAGCGCTTTTAATTCGTCAATACTGTAATCCGTTTGGGCGAATACCTGTGAAATTGATCCAAGGTATAAGCTCAGCAGTAAGGCTAATCCCTTGAATGGTTGTGAAAATAGAGAGTTATGCACAATTTTTGTGCATAACTCGGTATAAATTGTAGGTAATTTGGTCTCAAACTTTTTCATCGAAAATCCCTCTCCTTCTTGGTCACAAAAACACGCAATTGCGTTTTTTGAAGTTGATAAAACCAAAGTTGTCACCCGACACAGGGTTGTCGTGGCCACTTTCCCAGATAACGGTGGTCGTGGTGTAAGGGTGCGCCCATAGCGCATCGGGTATGGTGTTGGTCATTTGATAGCGATAGCGGGATTTGGGCATGAGGGGCATCGGCGTTTGATAGCAAATCGCGCCGTCTTCACCGTGGGATTCCCAAACGATGCCTTGGCGATGCAATTTGTAGTTCAGGCGCTCTAAAATCAACGTACCCGCCTGAATGGGCGTGTCGCGGTAATTGGTGGTGCCAGTCAGGGGGTAGGCACTGCCTTGTGAGCCCATACACCAAAACAGAAAATCAAAAGGCAATATGCTGTTAGTTGAGGTGGCCACGGCTTCGGTTGCACAGGCGAGTTGTGACACTAAATTGCCAAATAAAATGGCTTCGGGATTGAGGATAAAAGACAACTCATCGTCATCCCACAGTGGATCTATCTCTGTTAAATAGGCAATGTCGAAATTGTCTGTGGCCATACAGGCTGCGCTTTGCATAATTTGCAGCCAATAAATTACTGGGTATTTGTACCAGTGCCCATGATAAAACGCGCCATCACTGGCATCGTTATCGCGACTTGTAACGCGACCGCCAATTTGGGGGGAATTACTCATGTCGAGCTTCATGCCCATGTTGACCATGCAGTAAGGGACGCGCGTCACGTCCACTAAGGTATCAGGCTCCCAGTAGCCGATATTCAAGCCAATTTGCATAAAAATAGGCGGCGGTTTGGGACAAAATGAAATGGGTGATACAGGGTTGCGTGTATCGGGTAGGCTCCCAGGAATAATAGGCACACTGCCAATGGTCATCGGGAAGATACACGACCAACAAATGTCGGTCATCGGGTTAACGAACGTACCCGTACAGGCGGCCTGTGCGTTGGCTTGTGAAGGAATTAGACCCATCAATAAAGATAAGGCTACAAGCCACGCGAGTTTAATGTGTCGCATGGTTTGTTTCCTCCATGAATACAGGGAAATTTGACACATCTATTTCGCGCACTTGCCACATCACCCCCGCTTGCTTAACGACACTCGGAACGCGCTTAAGTGTTAATGCGCGGCTGAGGTTTCCTTGCTGGTCAAAGTAAACGCGCGCATCTAATTGGCCATGCAGTGTTTCGGGTTCGCCGCCCGTTAAAATCCATTTGATGGTGTGTGGCTTGTCATGGGTTGTTGCAAACTCTTTGGCCCATAACACTTGCTGCACATCATCCCCATCAAAAAACACCAGCGTTTTACTGAACTCAAACTTGCCGACGTTGGCCTTTTGCAATGCTGGCCATGTCTTGGTGTCAAATGGGTTTACGCGTGTCCCTTTGGGATAAATCAGGTTGCCCTTTGCATCATTGATATCTTTGGCCAGCGTTAAAGTGGGATCGACTAAAAACACCTCTGGGGTTTTAGTGGTAATGAGCCCCACCGGACGAGGGCGCTTAACACCCGCTTTGACATTCTCTTGGAATTGCTCGCGCATACTGTCTAGCTCACCCGTTTTTTCTAAGGTTTGCAGACGGTTTTCAATCCACTGCAGCATGTCAATTTCAGCTATGGGGAACACTTGGCCCACGGTGCCGATGGACGCAGCCTTGAGTGGTAAGAGTGGGCATAGCGCTAGCATCAGAAGCGCGAATTTATTCATTTAGCCGTGACCTCGCTCGCTTGGGCGCGGTTCGCCTTGTTTTGCGCTTGAAGGGTTTGCAGTAGTGACTGCTGAATTTCTTGGGTGACATTCACGGCGCCACTGACGACGGCGGGGCTGACTAACACCAAGACATGGTTATCAATGGCGTATTGCTGCACCACATCATCGAGTGTTTGGGTAAATCGAGTGATTTCTTTTTCGCGTTGTTCGTCGGATAGCTCGCTTTGACCGATAGATTGGTGAAAGCTCGCCACGGTTTCGTTAATGTCATACTCGACAACACTGGGTTCGCGCGTCACCCAGAGGGTTATCATGACGCCCAGCGTCACCAGCCATAAAATTGATTGTATGATGGTTTTTTCCATTTTATGCGGCCTCTTTGTGGGTTGCTGCGGCGGACAAAATGGCATCAAAGCGGGCCATATCATCGGGATAGAAATGTTGGGCTGTCAGTTCGATGGCATCGAGTAACGGCATGCCGCCTTTAATCAAGTTTTCGCAATATTCAAACTCTTTGGGTTCAGTTGAGAGCATGGCGCGCGACCATGGATCGGCAAAAATCCGGTGAAAGGACACTAGCCCGCCCGCTTTGAGCATGACGCAGGAATGACCCGCATCATTGGCGCGGGGGAATGACTTGATCATGTGTTGCTCGAAGGGCGAGAAGTGGTCAGGATGCTTGTTCAAGAAATCCCCAAAGCCATCACCTTGACGCAAGGTGATATGAATATCTGAACTGTTCAGTGCCGCTTCGGCCTCGGCGTTGGCAAAGAAGTCGTTCATGCCTTGCGTTACTGTTGCAAAGCTGCCGCCGAACTTACGCACTGTGCGATAACCTTCGTTGATGAAATCCTTACTTTGCGCATTCGCGCCGCTCATGAGCGACCACGCTTCTTCAATCACACAGATTTTCGGAATAGAACGTTGGCCAGATAAGTACATTTGTTGGCTAATCGTCACCATTAACGCGAAAATCACCGGACGTTGCAGCTCGCCTTTAAACCCATCGAGTTCAAGGGTGGTGATGTCGATATTGGGATCGAGCATCGAGGGCTTGTTGAAAATGGCGCCATGAATACCCGCCGAGCAGAACTTGTTTAATTGCGCAGCGATATCACTGATACGGGTATCGTCATTTTTTTGTGCGGCAATGTTATAGAGTGCCTTTTGCACATCGTCAATCAGCGTGTCGTTACCGCATTTTTGCCATGCCAGCAAAATAGCATCGCCAAGTAATGCCGTCTGAAATCCGGTGAGCTTTTCATCAGGTGATGCCATGGTGGCGATAAGCGCGGTGATGTTTCCCAACACTTCGGTGATGGGATCAATGGCTTGACCTTCATCATCGAGGATTGGGCCAAAAGTGCCCGCATCCCGCACGCTTAATACTTTGCCTAAGTGGGTAAACGGGTTGAGGAAAATCTGCGAACTGTCGAGATAGACGCCGCCTAATGTTTGAGTGAGTTTTTTATAGCTTTGGCCTTTGTCTAAAATCCATGCCTTGCCCCCTTTGGCAAAAATAGATTTCACCAAGGCTTGCATGAAGAATGACTTCCCTGCCCCTGAGCCGCCCGTAATCGCCATGTTGTAGTTATCACTGCCGCAGTTAAACGGATCGAAATAGCTAATTTGATGGCGCATTGTTGGCAAGAGTAGCCCTGCTGATAAGCGTTTGTAGTCAGCCACAATCGGTAAAAAGTTTACCAAGTTTGAGGTTTTCATCATGAAACACAGGCCCGCTTTTTGGCTGTCTTTCATAAAGCCTTCGCTCATTGAGAACGGGAGTGTGGACAGGGTGCACATGCCTTGCAGTTTATTGTTTCGGATTAAATCAATGCCTGCCGTGCGGAAGGTCGCAATCGCTTTTGAGGTGTCATGGCGTTGTTTCTCTTCTGTCGTATACAGGGTGACATTCAATGTCATGGTGGTGATTTTAAAGGCGTGTGAGCTGAGTCCTTTTTGTATCTCCTTGCGTTCAGCCAGTTCATCCGCGGCACTGGGGATCAACAACCGCATGGGGGAGTTGACCGTTTTGGTTAGTGAGCCAATTTTGCTGTCGTTACGGGTTGTTTGCTCACCCGTTTTATTAATATAAAAAGACACGCTGACACGGTAAGGGCATTGAACACTGTTCATGGTGTAACTGAGTGATGCAATACAGTTGGGAAACGCATATAGCCTAAAGTCGTTCGGCAGCCCCTTTAGCCCAAGATTGATTAAGGTGGTATCGACACTGTTGTCTGATTGCATCGGTGTGTGACGGATATTGACCGAATCACGATTAATGATGAACTCACTGTCAGGGCTGAGAATTTGGGTGTTGAGAGGTTGATACTCGTTATATTTAGCGGGCGAAACGCGATCTTGTTGATGCGAAAAATTTAAATGCTCGCGGCAATGCTCAATCAAATCGTCAGCGCCTAAGCGGCGAATGTGCATGCCTGTTTGCGCCAGCTCTGACTCAATGCCAAGGCGCATATCCAGCAGTGCGGGCATGTCTTCGGTGGTTGAAACAAAGAAAAACCCTTTGGTGTTCTTTAGATCGTAGTGATATGCGCTGCTGAGCTTGGTGCCAAAGCCTTTGATCGAACTGTGTTTGGCATAGATAGCTTCATTTGAGGCAAATTTATCGCAAATGGCATTGCGGCCACTGAGCAGCGCTTGATTTTGCTCGATGAGCTCACCGACTTGATTATTACCCACCATGACGAATTGATAATGCCATTTGTCGCCCTCTGGCAGTGTGCACACCAAGGCGTTCATGGTTTTGATCAAGTCGTCATTAGCCCCGCCAAACAGCGAAATAGCAAAGCCAAAACCAAGCGAATTAGCATTTTCAAAGACTTGTTCAGCATCATCATAAATGCGATAGGGCAATTCATGATGCAGATGGTTGTGCTGCTGTTTGCTGCTGGCATAGAGTGCGCCGAGATCGTTTTTAATACGTTGTTTCATGGCTTAATCCTGCTTGATGTATTTGGCAGGTCTACCCGTCCAACGGCTCTTATCGACCACGATGTAGACATCGCTGGTATCAACGTAATCACCTTGCTCGTTGAGGTAGGGGAAGATGGTTACTTTTTGGACTGACTCAGAGGTGCGCAGCGGTACACCGTGGCGGTCGCGGCGTGGCAAAGGGATAAAGTCTTGTTGTTGGCTCGCGAGCTTGGGAAGTGCAGTTGTGCTTTGGCCGCTTAAGGCTGTCACCGCAGGGCTTTGTGCTTGTGGCTGATTGAACACACCACTGTCGGTGAGTTGCCTCACTTCCATCATATTGGTACAGCCATTGATGCCGCCCACCTTATCGCAGGAATAGTCACTATCCAGCCCCGCCGCACAGCCACTTAATAGCCATGAAGCCAGTGCGATAATACTGGTGTTACGTAATGCATTTTTGCTCATGATTGGGTTCAAAATGTCACTCCTTTAATGAATTAGTTCGCACGGCCAAAGGCTGAGTTAACAGGGGGACGCTGGCCTTGTTGGTTATATTGCTGCTGTGGTGTAGGCGTGTTTGCGCCTTGGGCCTGCGGCTTAATATTCCCTGGCATCTGTTCTAACAGTGGGTTGCTGATAGTGTTGAGGATTTGCGCTGTGGCACTGACAGGATTTTGGGCTTGCTGCGCTAGCGCTTCTTCGTATTCTTGAATGCCAACCGGATCGAGCGGAAAGCCTTTCAAAAACACGATGTTGACGGTATTGCCCGGATTGAGCTCAATAATCGGGTGGTATTGCTCAGCTAATTTAATGTAGTAATCAGCAAGCTTGCTACCCACGCTTGAACTGGCACTGCCGGCTAAGTTGAGCAGTGCATCGGCCCCATTCACGCTTGAAGTTGACCCTAGCGCTGAGTTCGATGTGGTTTGGCTCAGTGCCTTACCTGTCTCACCAATGCCCGTCAAAATGCCGCTAATCCCTGCCATCTGAACGATTTTGCCGTTCTTCATAATGGCTGTACCGCGAATGCCATTGCGGCCATAGTTAAATACGGTCGCCTCGACTGGAATGTCGATGATTTCATCTTCAAAAATACAGCTGAGGCGAGTGGTGCGCACAATGCCGCGACTCGATGAGATTTCGCCGTAAGCCGCGCCCAAAACTGTGCAGTTGTTTAGTTTTGAGGGCTTGCCGTTAGGGAGTACACCTTGGTTAGTGGTTTGGAATACCATCGGCACCGTATCGCCTTGGCCATTCACACCCGCATTGGCATCTGCGCCGCCCGTAACGACAGCCGTGACAAACGTACCTGCAGGAACATAGTTCTCAGGGGTGCGTTTTTTTGGCAGGTTTTCTTCTGGCGTTTCCCAATTTAATGCAAAGGAATCGATGCCATTTTGGGTTGCAGGTGGCGGGATAGCGCCGCCTTGATAGGGGGCAGCATACCCGCTTTGTCCGTCACCCACGCTCGGGCGTGGCGGCAGCGTTTGTTCACCTAAGTAGCGTGTGCTTTGCCTAACGGGATAGGCAGATGCATCGATGCCCTCTGTCGAAAATTCATCGGTGACATTGCTATGCTGCATTGCATTTGCGTTTGCTGCATTAATCTTATCATCAATTCTTTCAGTGATGGTTAGTTGGAATGTCTCTAAATTACGTTTTAAATCAAGGCGATTAGCTTCATTGTTGCGCTCAATGGCTTGCATGCTGCTCAGTATTTTATCAATCGCTTTCTGCTGCTTATCTAAGGCAATTTGTTGTGCGGTGAGCGCAGACTGATTGTCTTTCTCGGTGAAATCTTTATCAATCACGGCACCAAAATCGATAGGATTGCCCGCTGCGGTTTCGGGGGCACGTTTAGGGGCAGACATATAGGCGTCGCCCGCTAAATAGAGGGCACCGAGTACCGTTGCCCCCACACCTGCAATCACCCAATTGCGTTTTTTATTGGCTTCATTTAACGCACTGCCTTGCTCAAAGTCGGCTTCGGGGTCCTTTTTGAAGTAGTCTAGGAGTTGCTTCATTGCATGCTCTCCCCGCCCGAGACAACAAACAGGTGGCCTGTTTGTTGTGGTGCTAATTCATAGGTTGATAAGGCTGCGGCTCGCGTCGTTGGGGAGTAGAACTGCGCCGTTGTGAGGGTGACTGGGAGTGCTGCGTGATTGGTTACGCGATAAATGATGCCGTTGAAATGCTTACCAGTGAACACAACGGCGGGCGCTGTTGTCAGTCCTGCCGGTTTGGGCATTTGCTCATTTAAGCGAGTAAACATGAGATCATCTATTGATGTTTCTGTGCCTCTCGGCTCGTTATTTGTCGGTTCTCGTTCAGCAGGGGCACTAACTACATGCACACGATAACCGTCAATCGGTTTGCCTGTGTTCAGGTAACGGATCATTTGCGCGGTAAACTCCGTCATCATGGTGGGGTAAGGGGTTTTCTTATCGAAAACGGAGGGTTGTTCTTCGCGATAATGTTCAGCAGTGAAGATAGAGGTCACGGCAGGAATGGCTTTAGGGCTGATGAATAAGCCGAAATGTCTGCCCTTTTCAGTTGATACATAGGCTGTAAATGGCATGGCCAAATTGAGGTTAACGCGCGCTGCACCGGATTTATCCGATTTAGTGCCAGTGACAACGCAAAATCCTTCTGGACAATCAATCGAGGTGATTTTGTCACCTTCAACGACTAAGCGGTTGATATCAACACTCGACAGCTCGATAGGAACCGTTTCGCTGTCATTGAATCCGTAGTGTTTTGGGGGCGTATTTGCCGCTAACACGCTCATAGGAAAAAGCGCGCAGGCAGCGAAAACAAGTGGGTAAGCAATCTTCATTATTTAACTTCCTTTTGCACTTTCTTAATGGCTTTGAGCGACAGTTGGCCATGGTCATAATTCATGGCAATGATGTAGCTGATGGTTTCGGGTTCTAGCGGGCGTTTCCCGACATATTTGTTTAACGTGCCTGTGAGTTTGACAAGACGATCGTCAAGGGCAATTTGGGTATCAACGATGGTGAAGTGACTGCTTATATTTTGTTTTTTAATCATGGCTGCATCTTCAACCAGTAAAGGTTGCATCTGATGCCAATCAGCTTCATCGATATACGTTGCGAGCTGTTTGTACTGATGGTCTACCGAAGCGGGCGTGACATTGAGTTTTAGAAAGGCAAAGTATTCGGCCATTTGCTGTAAATACGGTTCATCTATAGACGTGTCTGATACGGTAAAGGCTGCGCTGATGGTCGGTGGTACAACGGTGCGGCTTTTATTGAAATAAGCCATCCATACAATACTTGCTAGGACCGTGTTACTGATCATGGCTACGGTAAAGCCGATTAACAGAAGTGTGTTGAGGGATTTTGCAATGCGGATAAAGTCGATCTTGTTCTTTTGTAACATGGGGCATCCTTAGGGGGATTGGCCCCCTAATTCACATCATTTAACGTAACCAGTAGCGGCGACATGCCGCAGGCGTTCGTTTTAAAAATGAAGCGCTAAATTCTGCTGGGGCGTACCAATAAGCGGTGAGGCGTAATACGCTCATGCCGTATTGCGATTTCATTCTGCGCATCCCTAAAAACCATGAAGAGGCTAGTACCATGCCAATGAGCGCGTGATCCATCATGAATAACACGGCAAAAAACATTAAGGCAGGGACTATTTCATCCATAGCGAACCCTAATAGCGTAGGGGTGTTATTAAGGTGTTTAGGGATGCTAAAAAACTGAGTGGGATTATCCACGGCCTATAGACCTACGACCTTTAACCCAACGTTGATGAAAATGATGCCAACGATAAAACCCCCTATGGCTTTTCCCCAGTCTCTGGTTAAAAATCCCGTGAGAGCCCCTACACATAAGCCCGCCACCAGAATGGCAAATTGCGCTGTTGAACCTGTGCCAACGGTATCAACAATCTCATTTTTAGCGGGGGCGAATATGTCTATGGCATGTACATCCCAAGACAACAGCAAAGTAGCGACGATACAAATGATGAATAGGAAAGTGCAACGCATTATGAATATGGTGCTATCACTGGGTATATGTTTTGCGAGTCTTAGAATTTCTTCGTTTACTTCAGTTTGTTGTGCGTTAGGTTGTTTCTGAGTCAGAGTTGTCATATAACACTTCCTTTGTATATATTTAGGTGAGGCTTATGTAATTAATTATAATTACTTGTTTGATCATTGTTGTTTAATTGGTTTGGGCGGAGCATCAACAAAACTTAATAAACTATGCTCAATTCGAAGCTGTATTTCGGCTCGTTTGCTACGTGCTGAACGTTCACATGAATTAACTAATTTATTGTGATATTCACCTGTTAGAATAATTGTTATTCTTGAGTGATTTTTGTTAATTTTTCCATCGGACATGTAATCCTCATTTATATCTAGTTGTGCGACTATCGCGGCGAAGATAATAAGTGAAAACAGATACCGTTATTAGTTAGGAAATTCCTAACTTGAAATGAAACTTAAATTGAGTTACGTAATACTTGTATTAATAGTTTATTTAAAAAGATAGTTCTAATTTCATTAGATGACGTGCATCCAAATTCTGCTCTGAGATCGGCAAGGTGCCTTTCAATTGCCGTGCGCGAGCAGTCTGCTTTGGCTTGTAATTGAGATGGTGTCATTCCTAGTGAAAAATCCTTCATTACTTCTAGCTGCCGTTGCGTAAGAGTTGGGAACAACTCACGGAAAATAGTGATCTCGCTTTTATTTAGAGGCATATTTTTTTACTTCTTTATTGAAAAATCGATATGTTCTATCATGAATAAAATTACAAGATTACTGTATTACAGTAAACTTACTGTATTACAGTAAGGTGGTCAATACAAAATGAATTATTATGAAAAAAAATTATAACCCTCCTACTTCGTCTAAAACTGAGCTTGTGACGTTTAGGTGCCCAAAGAAGCTTAAGGAATTGATGGACCAAGCTGTAAAAGATGGTAAATATCAAACAATTACAGCTTTAACTGTTGAGGCTGTTAAGGATAAATTGCAATTCGACCCCGATTCAGATGCATAGTTGATCTGTTTTGCATTGGCCTTGCAATTTTTTTGATGAGCTATTAAAATACGAAGTAGATTTTGAAGCAAAAGTGCATTACATAGCACGCTACTACATAGTTTTCTATGTAGTGTATTTTTCAAAATTAGAGTGTGTTGGGGGTGGTTCCCTAACGTGAAGCATTCGACAACGAAGCCGACTTACCACATGGGTCGGCTTTTTTGTGCCTAAAATTCAAGCCATTGAAAGATCGTTGATCTTTGCGATCGATAAGATTATAGTGATCAGCAATGTTTGAACTAACCATTCAAACAGCCCTAAAACATGTGGAATCAATATAATGCCTAATTATTTCAATGGCTGCGTACCTTTGCAGCACCAAAATTTAAGACACTTAAACCCCATATGCCAGCGTCAGTTGATCTTGAGATCATCTTTTCGTGAGTGCATTGTGGTAGTGTCTCATGCAAAAATCTAACGCAGATAAAGCACGTCAGAAGCGTCAGAGACTACGCAACGAAAAACGCGCAGCTGCTCTTCATGTAAAAAATAATAAGCATGATGTGGGCTCTAATGCCTATAAAGCTAGTCTTGACGGTTTTAAGCTTAAAGGTAGCCGTTTACCTCGATATTTTAATGTGGTGATCAACAATGCGCGCCGGCTGATTTATAGCCGAAAGTTAGACGTTGATAATGGTGGCGTATCACGAACTATGTCTGAACGTACTAAGCGAAAGCTATTTGAGATATCAGTTACATTGATAACTACATGCGATCTTATGAGCGGCCAAGTGGGTAAAGCTAAAAACATAGGGTTCGATCCTACCAGCCATGATGCACTCATGCTTGCTCACGCTAAGCGCTGGGGTGAAGCGATACCAAGCTCAACTTGGTATCGCTTTATCGATATGCTTAAACTTGCAGGCGTCTACCTGGTTCAAGAAGTTAAAAAAGCTGACGAAGAAGGTACTATTCGTTCTCGCGCTGCTTATAAGTGGCTATCACCTCAATTTTTACAATCGATTGGTGTTTATTCCGATGATATAAGAGCGCAAATTAAGTTTTCGTATCAGAAAGCTCTTGATAATGGTTTATCGTTTACGTGGCGCTGCTTCAAGCGTCAGCTGCCATTGAGGCAACGATTTACAGCGGATATGTTTTTCTCCTCTAACGTTAATCCCCCCAGTACGCATTAATCGCTATTTTAAGCTTACCGTCATATGGCGGCGCCCTTCCCTACCCCAACGATAAATAACAGCTAATTTTGCTAGTTAAAGGCTTACATTTCACTAAATTTTCATCTCTCTCTGTTAGCGATTGACGTTAATTCGTATGTTTTTCTCATAGGTTCGTAGCTCTTGTGGATAAGGTATGTATATCCTTATTAAATTGGGAGTAAGAAAAAGGAGTAAAATTCGGGAGTCCAAAAGCTTTTTTCTTTTAAGAGCTTACTTATTAGTAAAAGATAACTTATTAAAAGGAATCAAAAGCAGTGGATAAATCCACTAAATGCATAATGCCTCGCCAATTCCTAGCTAACGCTAGGGGCGATATCTAAAAACAGTGCTGTAAGTTAATTTTGTCTACGACCGTTAAAATTCAAACGCGCTGTATAGTAAGTAGCTAAAGAAAAAAGCGTCTAGCAGAAGGGATTTGCAAGCTAAGTGCCAAAGTGGCGAAGAAACGGAGTAAAACTGAGATTTCCAAAAGCAAGAGGAGTTGATCTTACAATAAAATGGTTGAACCATTTTATTGTAAGATCACTTGAATATGAGCGAAGTAAGAAAGGTTAAAAATTTATAAAGGTATTTAGACCTAGCATTAAAGAGCAGGAACTTAATCCCTGCTCTCTATGGTTTATTGTTGAAGTGTTAGTTGTTTAAATACTCGCTGTTGTAACCAATCAGGTTTCGTTACTAACCATTGAATCAACAATCCCGATGGGATCATTGGTAAGTCGATTAGACGCGCTTTTTCAATTTGGTTATACTGAAATTGTGACATAAGTTTAGTTACCTTTATCCTAAGTTGTGGCACAGGCCAGTGATGATCTTGACCATCATCATTGGCCGTATTTTTATTCATCATTTCTCATTTCAATACCCTCAACTACCGTATTTTGTTGTTTGGCCACATTAACAGTCTGACCAAATTCGGGTACTTTTACCTTTAAAATAGAAATTCCATCGAATATAAGTATACACCTTAAATATTAAGGTATACACTTATATTTAATTATTTAAGGAGAATTTCATGGATAGCATGCAGACTACAGAGACTTTTCAAGTGCTTAAAATGGGGGCTGATGCCTATATTAAGCGACGTAACCAACGGTTATTGTCAAATCACCGGAAAGAGTTGCGAAAATTTACGCGTGCGGAAGCCTTTACCTATTTGGACATTGACGCAAAAACACTTGATAAATATGTATCTACAGCAGATTTTGATCCAAGGCGGCATGAAGATTCTCAATGGCTAATCAACATAGAAGAAATGTATCAGTTACGAGATTTGCTGCCAGAAAACTTGCGTAAAGCATCTAAATTTAAGCGCAGTGATAACCAAAAAATGCAGGTTATTGTTATACAAAATCAAAAAGGTGGTGTTGGTAAAACCGTTTCTGCCGCAACAATCGCTTCAGGCTTGGCTACAGAGTTTCATCAAGAGTATCGGGTAGGCCTTATCGATATGGATGGTCAAGCTACTTTGTCCATGTATTACGCACCAGAAGCGGATCTAGAAGGTTGTTTATCTGTTGGCGATCTCATGATGAATAATTTTGATCTAGATGAAGGTGAGACTCTTGAACAAGTCGTTTCAAACGCATTCTTACCTACAACTATACCTAATCTCCGTATTTTGCCGGCATCACAAAGTGATAGAGCTATTGAAGGTTGGTTTCATGAACAAGTATTTGGTCAAAAGTTAAAGTCTCCTTACTCTCTTTTGAACACGATCATCAATGCTGTTCAAGATGAATTTGATATCATCATTATCGATACCCCTCCCTCATTAGGGTATGCAACTTATAATGCATATTTTGCCGCTACCAGTGTAGTTTTCCCGTTGTCCATCACAGAAAACGACATTGATGCTACTTGTTCCTATTTTAGTTATATCCCTCAAGTGTGGGCTTTATTGGCTAATGCTAATCATCATGGTTATGATTTTATGAAGATTTTAATTACAAATCATCGTGATAGCGCTACTACAACCGATCTAATGAATAGTTTATACGATCATTTTGCGCCTTATATGTACTCAAATGAATTTAAACATAGTGAAGCTATTCGTCAGTCATCTTCGTTGCTTTCTACCGTGTTTGATATGTCTAAGAGTGAATACCCTAAGAGTAAAGCGACTTTTCAAAGTGCACAGCAAAATTGTTATGAAGTAACCAGCCAAGTCCTAAGAGATATTGTGAACGTCTGGCGTGAACAGGAGCAAGCATAATGGCTAAAAAACGTGGGGTAATGAGCCCTCTAGGTAATGCAGTTGGTGCCGAAGAAGCACAAATAAATGCAGCCAAAGCTAATATTGAGTCTTTAAAACGCCAAATTACAACTGAAATAGAAAAAGTAAGTGAAGATGTTACGTTATCTCTTCAAAATCTATTTGGTCTTGAATCTGTAGGTAAAAGCTTCTTATGGCAATTAGCTTCGGGTGCTACCGCTACATTTACCGAAGCAACGTTATCATATGAACAAGTTCGCGATAGTACCTATGTGACGTTTGATGTTAACGGGCGTGACCAGGCATTATTAAATGCAGATTCTCTACAAGATCTCGATTCATTAGCCTTCCAGCAATTTTACCCAGCCGTCGCGAGAGAAGTGAATGGTAAACTCGATGTGCTAGATGGTTCTCGACGCAGAGCTTGGTTTTTACTGCAAAATGGTGAAGTTGATATATTTCGCATACTGGTAACTAAAGATGATATTTCACTTTCAGATGCTAAAGCTCTAGCTAAACAGCTCCAAACCGCAAAAGAACATAACCTACGTGAAATTGGACAACAATGCTTATCTTTGGAAAAAGCGAATCCTAAGATTACACAGGCTCAAGTAGCAGCTCAACTTGGAATGAGTCAGGCTGGTGTGAGTAAAGCTTTAAAAGCCGCTAAGGTCGATGAACGTTTGGTGAAGCTTTTTCCTGTGGCTAATGACTTGTCACACACTGACTATGCTTTGCTGAATAAAGTTATGGAAGTATATGAATTTGAAGATGAATTACTATCATTCATCAATGGTTTGACTAAAAAATTTGTCATTATTCAGGCTGAATATTCAAGGGAAGAACGTAAATCAGCTATCACCAAAGCGATAAAAGCAGAACTTCAGATTGCTAAGGATATGAAAAATAAAGCACTGGTTAGCGTTACTAATCTTGCGACATTTGATAGTTCTGGCATTTATGCAAGAAAGCGTATCAAAGGGCGAAACTTCGCTTATGAATTTGGACGATTGTCTCTAGATGTTCAACAGCAGTTAGATGTTGCTATTGCTGATGTTTTGAAAAAAAATAAATTTAATACAACATCTGATTTTTAATAAAAAAATTAGTTTTACGTCACTCAAATTAGATAATTGCTTCGCTCATGGTAAGTAATACGTACAGTACACTTATTACATATTAAAACACTTTAGCCACACCTTAAATATTGCAGATTTGTAACAGTAGATAACTCAGAAATATCTACTGTTCTTTTTTTTATTTGCAGTATATGACTTCGGATCGATGTGTACATATATGCTAGAAATAATTGAAATTTTTCAGTGGTGGAAATTTCCAACATTCTCGCGATAAAGTGTACCGATTAATCTGGACTCGGCATCGGCCAAGCCCAACAAGCGATTTACGCCTTGCAAACAGCGCAACGTATAAATACTAAAACGTTAAATACTCGGAGTCATATGGATACATGTAGGGTCAGTAGCTTTCAAGAGCTACACGAAGCACTCAGTAAATACCGAAAGGATAATCGGTGGATGTTTCGTGGACATTCAAATTCTGAATGGCTACTTGTACCAACAGCCGGTAGAGAACCGTTCTCAGATTCCGACGACGAAAGAATGTTTCGAGCTTGGCAGCGAAGATCTGTAGAGTTCCTAAGTCCAAGACCATCAAATGAATGGGAATGGCTCTCTATTGCCCAGCATCACGGTCTTGCGACGCGTTTATTAGATTGGACATATCAGCCCTTGGTGGCGACTTTTTTTGCCGTAAGCACTTATCATGAAGGCGATGCTCATCTTTACTGCTTAAGAGCAGATAAAATCTATGAACAAACAGATGCATCACCGTTCAAAGCAAAAACTTTGGCAAAGTATAAGCCACACACTGTGGCCTCTCGCATTGTTAGGCAAGGCGGTCTTTTTACAATTCACCCTGAGCCATCTATTCCGTTAACAGAAGCAAAAAGCACAAAAGATACACTTGAACTTATTGTTATTGAGGCTAAATTTCGCGAGCAATTGCCTTTTGAGCTATCTCACTATGGAATTAATCACTCATCTATATTTCCAGATCTCGATGGTCTTTCAGAACATATAAATTGGTATAGTGCGAATAAAGACTACTGGGTTACACCTGAGGACTCTAGCGATGGTATTTAACAATCGCAAGCACTGCGACTTGCAAGCTCGCGCGC
This sequence comes from Shewanella vaxholmensis, assembly GCF_031932135.1. Taxonomy (NCBI): domain Bacteria; kingdom Pseudomonadati; phylum Pseudomonadota; class Gammaproteobacteria; order Alteromonadales; family Shewanellaceae; genus Shewanella; species Shewanella vaxholmensis. The sequence goes on along the minus strand of NZ_JAUOEV010000027.1, from coordinate 675 downwards.
GTTTCGGGCGTTAGGTATTCAAAGTAGCTAAGTGCTATATGATCACGATTATTAAATTTTGAGGTTTAAGATATGGCAACAGATAAACAAGAAAAATTTGCTAGATATATATGGTTACTGTTTGTTGTAATGGTGTCCTTTGTATTTACAGTATCCTATAACTCTTACACTGGGTTTGAGTTTTATGGTGAAAACACAATAATTAAACAAATAGCAAACCAACTATTTCTCCTTCCATCCCCTTTAAACCTAATTTGTTTAATTTTAGGGATGTTTTTTCATCCTATTGTTGCTTTTTTTGCTTGGCACAGAAGAGTGATAGGCGGTAGGCTAATCACGCGTATACACAAATTTATCTTTAATATTCACAAAAAGGTTTGAGCTCGTACCTAACTAATATCACCGCAGCTGTGGTTGATAAGTTCATTAAATCTTTTACTACATTATCCAGCGAATATAACTCTAATGAGTTCTCTATTCCTATTGAATACAAGCTTGCTTTGGCCCGTAAATGAAATCGACTATAAGTTAATTGTTGCAGTTAGAGCTAAAACGCTTTTGTCCCAACTAGTGTCTGGCCGATCAGTTCTGGCACGTTTATGCCCCAAAACGTGTTTCGCAGTTCAAAAGGTAAATAGGATGAAAAGCTTTGTCCATAGAAAAGCTAATCTGAAA
>NZ_JAUOEV010000026.1:0-72301 GCF_031932135.1 Shewanella vaxholmensis | reverse complement strand
AAACTATCTTCCCGCTGCCGCTCGACTTGCATGTGTTAGGCCTGCCGCCAGCGTTCAATCTGAGCCATGATCAAACTCTTCAATTAAAGTTTTGTTGTTTGACTTATGTCAAACGGCTCAACGAATCCTGTTCGACTCCTATTTATTCGAAAATAAGTAGTAAGTCTTTGTACATATTGCTATGAACACTCATCACTCTCGTGAAAGAATTGGTTGATTTAAATTTTTGACTGCCAACCCGAAGGTTAAGCAGTTTCGATTAACTCAACACCTGTGAGTGTCCACACAGATTTGCTTGATAAATTGTTAAAGAGCATGGTTAGCGGCTTATTCAGCGTTTAACCCTTGACCCCGCTGGGTCAGTGGATGCGCATTATAGGGATATCAGATTTTACCGCAACCCCTTTGGCACGAATAATTACGAAAAACGACTCAAGCGCACACTTTTTAAACTAAAAGTGTATTTTAACGCCAACATTATCGAATTTGAGCTGGATTAAGGCAAAAGATGAGGTTAATCCTGCGCTAGAAATGACAAGAGCCAACCTATAGGTTAGCTCTTTATGCCATGTTGGATCGATTCTCTCGCAAACTCTCATCCAACAAGAGCGACAACTTGCGCCACTGGTTACTGTGATAGTTGCTGCTTGAGATGAACTTATCAGCAAATGTTTATCTGCTTATAAGTAGTAGTGCAGCGACTAGCCCAGGCTTTTTAAGTAAGCTGGCACATCGGCAATACTGTCGAGTACCACAGTCGCATCGCTGTCATCAGCAATAACCTTACCACTGCGCACTAATATACGTGTGGTCACGCCAGCAGCTTTCGCTGCCTGCATATCTTCGGCTTTGTCGCCAACCATGACTGAGAGTGCTAGGTCGATGTTTAAGAATTGCGCTGCATCATTGAGCATACCCGGCTTAGGTTTGCGGCAATCACAGTCGACCTTATATTCCCCTATGCCATTTTCAGCATGGTGCGGGCAATAGTAGATACCATCGAGTTCAACGCCTTTGTCGGCAAAGTTCCAATCCATCCACTCAGTTAAGCTGTGGAATTGATCTTCTGTGTACATACCACGGGCAATACCAGATTGATTTGTGACGACAACTAACTTGTAGCCCATTTCCTTCAAAGAGAGGCAAGATTCAAACACACCTTCGATATATTCGAAGTCATCCACTAAGTGGACATAACCATGATCTTTGTTAATCACGCCATCACGGTCTAAAAATACTGCTCGACTCACTGTAATACTCCAAAATCGCCTAAGGCGTTATCGCGCTATTATTCCATTCATTATCAGAAATTGCACCGCGAAGTTGTGCTTTTAGCGCTAAATTGAGCGTTGACGTTACTTATGGCGAGATGTAAACAAAACTGTCCCCAAAAGCCCCAGTGCTGGAAATGCCTTGTCCAACTTTCTCTACACCTTTGAGTTCATGCTCAATTGATGAGCCTGTGATCTGGCTAATCAAAGTACTTCATTACAAGAGATAAACAGCCCTCTGAGAAAAATGATAGCCGTTGCAATAGAGATTGATTCCAAGAACGGCGTTTAATAGAGAACGCTAGAACCATCAAAACCCTCGCCATTTGGGCATTGTTAATCCCTAAGATGCAGCACTCAATCAAGCATTCCCCTTTATTTGTGGTGTTTTTAACGGTAATCTTGGGCAGATAACGAGAAAATACCCGAAATAGACGGAAATAATGAGTCGAACTACGCCTATAGTCCACAAAACCCGCACCCAGTTAGTTGTTGAAGTGCTCAGAGAGAGAATTCTTTCAGGTGACATAGCCGCAGGAGAACCACTCAGACAAAGTGCCTTGGCTGAAGCGTTAAATGTCAGCCGTATTCCGGTGAGAGAAGCCTTATTGCAACTCGAAGCCGAAGGACTCGTTAAGTTTGAGCCCCATAAAGGTGCAACGGCGACCGTGTTATCCGTCGAGCAAGTCACCGAACTTTTTGAATTACGTGCCATGATCGAAACCGATCTGCTCGCTAAGGCGATCCCACTGCTTCAAGAAGCTGATTTAGAAAAAGCAGAACGTGTACTCGAACAATTGGAGTCGGCCTTCAAACATGAAGATGCCGTTGCCAGTTGGAGCGAGTTGAATACGCAATTTCACACTTGCTTATATCAGGCGGCTAATCGCCCACACACCCTTGAGGTTGTTCACGGCCTCAATACTAATTGTGATAGATACATTCGTTTGCAGTTATTGCTCGCTGGGGGGATTCCTGCTGCAGAGCATGAGCACAGAGCTTTGCTCAACCACTGCAAACTGAGAGAAACAGAAAAAGCGACGGCGCTACTGCGTCATCATATTCTGCATGCCGCAATGACAATTCGAGATCTCGTCGCCAAACAGGTGGTCTAGATCACGGACGGCCATTAGAGTTGCCGATAAGCTTTGTTGTCGATTCAAGGCAGCGCTCAGGTTCTGCCTTTTTTATTTGAGAGAAACCACCATGCAGTACGCTACTATCACAGGTTGGGGCAAATGTGTTCCACCAGCCACTCTGACCAACGATGATCTTGCGACCTTTATCGAGACATCCGACGAATGGATTAAATCTCGCACCGGCATCAGCCAGCGCCATATCAGTCATGTTAACACCTCTGAACTCGCTTCAGTTGCAGCACAACGTGCACTCGCAGCTGCGGGTATCGATGGCAGTGAAATCGACATGATCATTCTGGCTAGCGCCAGCCCAGACACTTTGATCCCGAATATCGCATCAACTGTACAAGCTAATATTGGCGCCAGTTGTGCCGCGTTCGACATCAATGCTGCCTGCAGTGGCTTTTTATATGGCTTAGGTTTAGCCAGCTCACAAATCAAGAGTGGCCAGAGCAAGAAAGTATTGGTGATTGGTGCCGAGCGTCTCTCTTTCTATTTAGATTGGTCACGCCGCGAAACTGCCGTGTTATTCGGTGATGGCGCAGGTGCCGTTATCGTTGAAGCAACAGATGTCGCCGGTGGCGTGCTCGGTTATGAGCTGAATAACGATCCTGAAGGTCGTGACATTCTTAAAGCGGGCTTTGGTACGGCGATGGACAGATTCTCTGCCGAGTCATTGGATTTCTTTATTGAATTCGATGGCCAAGAAATCTTCAAACGCGCGATTAACGGCATGAACAAGTTAAGCAATAAAGTGCTTGAAAAATGTGGCGTTGATAAAGATGAAGTGGATCTTGTTATCCCGCATCAAGCCAACGAGCGCATTATCGATACCTTAGTCAGCCGGATGAAAATTCCGAAAGAAAAAGCCTTCGTTAACATTGCCAATTATGGCAATACCTCGGCAGCAACCATTCCAATTGCGATTTGTGATGCATTAGAGCAAGGCGTGATTAAGCCGAATCAAACCATACTCTCTTGTGCCTTTGGTGCGGGCTTAACCTCTGCCGCACTCTTGCTGCAATGGGGCGATCGCGTGACGCCTATCAATATCAGTGATGCCGAGTTACCGCCTTGCGATAAAACGGGCATAGAGTTAGTCAAACGCGCTGTGGATTATTTTTGTAAGCCGTAAACGGTTACTGCAAAACGACAATATCGTGTTTTACTAAAACAAAAAGCCATCTTAATCGATGGCTTTTTTAGTTTATGACGACAGATCTTATTCATTCAGCTTGCTCATGATCATCTCATCCCAATAAATACCTTGATTAAAATGCTCGGCGAGTTTTTGATTTAACTCATTAAAACCTTTAACCACCTCTTCGCCCCTTTGGCTAATACAAGACCAGACAAATCGATGGCAGTTATTGTCAAATAAATCGTACTCACGATATTGATAAATCGCCTGCTCGGCGCGGGTCAACACTGCATCGGCGATGAGTGGTTGATGCAGATGATTACAGGCAAGATAGATTTGGCTGCCCGTTCGCCCCGCCAAGAAACGCTTTACCGACACCGCCCGCACCAACCCTGAACCGTGTAACTCAACTAAGCAATCGTCACCAAGCCAGATACCCGTATGTTCAATTACGCCAAAGACATAACAACAGACAATACTGCCTGGGATTGGCGCAACTTGTTTTAATCCCTTTTGCCATTGACTCGGCGCCGCCACCATAGCGCGATTGGCGACGGGATACTTAGGGGCCTTACCGAGTAATCTGTCGCGCTCAAGTTGCTGACGCTTCTCGCGCTCATCGGCCAACAAAACTGCGCCAATTACAGCACTGCCCATCCAAAGCAAAGGTAACGGCATCATGTTCTCCTACGCACTCACTTTAGTAGAGTGAAGTACAAGTTGGTTGGATTGCCAAGTTGGTGGCATTGATTTTAAACTTAAAAATTAAGCTTAAAACGGGTTAGAGAGTCTAGCCTGTAAGTGATTAACCTAAGATGAAACAGCTAAGTCGATTGCCGCAATAAATCTGCCACAGTTAGTTGCCCCGCCCCGCCCATGGCCGCCATTTGCGCCAATAATAATTCCCCGCAGGCTAAGGCATCGGTCAACGCACTGTGAGCGGTATAAATGGGTAAACCGTAACGTTCGCGGCAAGCGCCAAGGCGCAAACTGCCCTCTTTAATCACTGAGTGTTCCCGTAGCAAACGATGCCTTTCAAGCAAGAGTGTATCAATAGCAGGGAGTACGAGGGCTTGATGATAAATCGCCAATAAATCCTGCTGCAGAAAGCGACAATCTAGCGGAGCATGATGCGCGACCAGCACTCGACCATAGGTTTGATTGATAAACCAGCCCATGGCTTCCTCAATCGTCACCGCCTGCACCAGATGATTATCGAGGATCCCGTGGATCGTCGCGCTTTGGCCAACACTACCGCGAATTTGCACTAACTTTTGTTCGGCGCGCGCCAAAGGGATCTCGCCGCGCTCAATCGGCACTAAGCCAATACTGAGAATTTGATCTTGCTGCGGATTGAGACCTGTCATCTCTAAATCCATCGCCACCAAAGGTGCTTCGGATAACGGCATCGCCAGCAGAGGTAATAGCGATTGATAATAGCCCTTAAATAACTGATGTTGGCAACGTAGCGCCCGCCAATTAAGTTTCGTTTTCAGCAGCAGTGTATTCATATCAAAAACTTCGCATGAACTTCATCTTCATCCCCGCCTGCGCCTCATGCACCACTTTAAAGGCATCACGTAGCTGATGGCGGACCAGCGAAGATAAATGTGCGGGTAACAGATAATTGCTCACCTCTAGCCCGAGATTATGTTGATAACCTTGGTTCGATAACCGCATATGGGCGATAAACTCGTGGGCATCGGCAAGATTAAGCGCATCTTTACGGTTAAGGATATTAGCATCCATCAAGGCACGGATACGTTTCGCAGTATTCACTTCTTTGATCCCTGCAGACAGGGCATAAACACGGGCAATATCATTGATTAATGCATTGCCCTTATGCTTCAAATCTATGCCTTTGACTTCGCTGCCATCACGTTCGAGGACAAATTTGCGGAAAAAGCCCAGCGGTGGCGACTCCACCAGCGAATTGCCTGTCATGCCCGCGAGGAAAATATCGTTATCACGGGTTTGAGCCAAGACTTTATCCTGCAGCGCATCAAATAAGGTTTGTGGACCGTACACCGAGCGCATGTCGAAGAAGATACTGGCGTGCAGTAACGCCTTAGGCTCGGGCGTTATTACCCATTTTTCAAATACTTGTTGCCACTGTTTAAGCGACATTCGCCACTGTGGGTTTTGCGCCATAATGTTGCCGGGGCAAAACTCATAACCGCATTGGTCAAGCCCAGCGCACACCGCATGAGTTAAGGCATCGAAATAACCTTTGGCAAAATCATCCATCTCTTCTGCGACTAACAGGCCATTATCTTGATCTGAACACGCCGCTTGATCTTGGCGCCCCTGTGAGCCAAACGCCAACCAGCAAAAAGCCATGGGCGGCTCGCCGAGCAATTGTTGATTGAGCACGATTAATCGCCGTGTCAGCGCATCGGTGACTGACGTTAATACTCGGCCAATTTCTTCGGCTCTGGCATCGGCACTGATCAAATTTTGCAGTAACAGCGGAATTTGCTTACTGACGCTAATTAAACTGGCAAGATCCTGCTGGCGTTCAATCTCGCCAATCAACAGCAGCGGTTGCGAGCCCTGCCCGCGCAAGATGTCGGTACTGGTCACCATGCCGATAGCTTTATCTTGGTCGATAATGGGTAAGTGATGAATGTTATGCTCGCTCATCAGCAACATGGCCTCAAAAATCAACGCATTGGATGAAATTGAGATCGGCGAAACCGTCATGGCTTGATGCACTGCGATATGGCCGTCGAGCCCCGCCGCTAATACCCGATTACGCAAATCCTTATCGGTTAAAATCCCAACTAGCTTGTGATTATCCGTGACCAACAGGGATGACACTCGGCTGTTTCGCATTAAGAGTGCCGCCTGCGTCACGCTCGCGTGGGCATCAATAACAATAGGCGCGGATGACATTAACGTGCTGATCCGACTAGTGGTCGTCAGATCTTTCGCCTTAAAGCGAGCCTCATGACGTAAACGTTTAGCAAATGCGCGGGTAAAAAATTTATCGAAGTTGCGGCTCTCGCTTCTGAGATTATCGAACAAGCTTTGGGGCAAATGATAAACCAAACCGTCTTCGAGAATAGCGACCTTGTTGACGACTTTCTCCCCCGATAACAAGGTCGAAAAACCAAAAAACTCCCCCTCGCCGACTCTATCGACCAGCACGCCTTCAGGATCGCGCACCTCAAAGGCGCCGCTACGCACCATATACAACTTGGGCGAATTAGCATCGAAATTGACATAACCAGAGGCTTTACTGTAATACCCGACAGTGACAGCCTTAGCGCAGCGCACCACAACATCTTCAGGCAGAGTATCAAAGGGCACTAGCCCTTGTAGAAATTGCACTACGGGTTGTAACTCACTGGCATTCATAGGCAACACCTTCTTTTTAAGCGAAACTTTTACTTATATGTCATCACTATAGCCTGCATTGTCGCGGCGCTACATTCGACTAAAGTCAGCCCTAGGTTGAGTGCATTAACTCATCAATACCTTGGCTCACCAACTCACTCAACGACAGGAAAACATTTTCGAACGCAATAAAAAAGAGCGCCGAAGCGCTCTCTTGAGTTGATGCGAATGATTAAGCGATGAGCTTAGTGACCGCTCGCTTCACCCGAACCTTTAGGGAAGCGAATCGATTCAACCATTTCTTGAACATGCTGTGGTGTAGCCGTCGTGACTCGACTGACTAACGCTGCCACACCGAAGTTCACTAACATACCCACCATACCGATACCTTCTGGCGAAATACCAAGGAACCAGTTAGCGGCAACGTTATCGGCTGGATTCACAAACTTGAAGTAGATGATATAACCCGCAGTAAACAGTAAACCCGTTAACATACCGGCAATCGCGCCTTCTTTGTTCATTGTCTTAGAGAAGATACCCATGATGATCGCTGGGAACAATGAAGAAGCCGCTAACCCGAAGGCGAACGCCACCACCGCGGCCACAAAGCCTGGTGGATTCACCCCAAAGTAACCCGCAATCACAATGCCCACACCCGCTGCTAAACGAGCAAACATTAGCTCTTTTTTATCGGAGATATTTGGCATCAAGTTTTTCTTGAGTAAATCGTGTGAAACCGAGGTTGAAATCACCAACAACAAACCCGCAGAAGTTGACAAGGCCGCCGCTAAACCACCCGCTGCAACCAAAGCGATAACCCAGGCTGGCAAGTTGGCAATTTCTGGCGTCGCTAATACTATGATGTCGTTATCGATCTTCATTTCGTTTTTGCTAGCAGGATCCTCCATCTTGCCGGCTGCATAGTAAAGTTTGCCGTCGCCATTTTTGTCATTCCACTTGATCAAACCTGTTTTTTCCCAGTTTTTAATCCACTGCGGCGCAGACTCATAGGCCACACCTTGCGAATCAGCACCGTTAATGGTTTCAATCATGTTTACACGAGAGAACGCTGACAACGCTGGCACTGTGGTATACATGATACCGATGAACACTAATGCCCAACCCGCAGAGATACGCGCATCTTTCACTTTAGGTACAGTAAAGAAACGCACGATAACGTGGGGTAAACCCGCAGTACCCATCATTAACGCGCCAGTAATACAGAACACATCAATCATGCTCTTAGAACCGTCGGTGTAAGGGGCAAAGCCAAGTTCAGTTGACACATTGTTGAGTTTTTCAAGCAAGTAAACACCACTATTATTACCCGCGGCATCGAGCAGTTCAGCACCGAAACCCACTTGTGGAATAATGTGGCCTGTCATCATCACAGACAAGAATATGGCTGGCACCATGAAAGCGAAAATTAATACACAGTACTGAGCAACCTGAGTGTAAGTAATCCCTTTCATACCACCGAGTACGGCGTAGAAGAACACGACCGCCATACCGATATACACGCCCGTGTCGACTTCCACTTCTAAGAAGCGCGAGAACACCACGCCCACACCGCGCATTTGCCCTGCAATATAGGTAAAACAAATAAAGATGGCACAGATAACTGCGACAGTACGTGCCGCCTGTGAATAATAACGCTCACCAACGAAATCTGGCACAGTGAACTTACCAAACTTACGTAAATACGGCGCCATACACAGAGCCAACAATACGTAACCGCCCGTCCAGCCCATTAAGTACACGCTACCGTCGTAACCGACGAAAGACACAATACCCGCTAATGAAATAAACGACGCAGCCGACATCCAGTCCGCCGCCGTCGCCATACCGTTAACAACAGGGTGAACACCGCCACCTGCAACATAGAATTCTTTGGTTGAACCCGCTCGTGACCAGATTGCAATCCCAATGTAGAGCGCAAACGAGAGCCCTACGATAATATACGTTAGTGTTTGAACATCCATCTCAAAGCTCCTTAGTCTTCTTGTACGTTATATTTTTTATCTAAGGCGTTGGCTTTTGCCGCATAGACAAAAATAAGCGCAACGAATACATACATAGATCCCTGCTGTGCAAACCAGAAACCTAATTTAAATCCCATGAAATGAACTTCATTGAGTACATCAACCAATAAAATGCCGCATCCAAATGAGACTGCCGCCCAAATGGCTAATAAGCTCAGTACGAGACGTAAATTCTCGCGCCAGTAGCCTTTTGCCTTGTCGTTATTTTCAAAACCCATAGTGACTCCCCTGTGCTGTTTTAATTTTAAGTCTTGTTTAATCTAGCAACAGCTGGTGTGAGCACAATCACGACTTTCGTCTAACCCGTGATTCAAAACACTGTCCATAAATAGTGAATAGAAACAAATTCAACGAGTTAACAATGATTTTACATTTGGATACAGTTTCAACTTTTTCAACAGGTTAGACCAATGTCGAACAAGAATGAGTAAAAACATGGGGAATTGGGCGGCAGGAAAAGTAATAGATAGGAATAACTTGTTGTCTAAAATGGAAAAATCAGAAATTCAAACAGTTTTAATGATGACTGTAGACTGACATCATTTATGATTTTAGCGCTGATAATGGATGAGATATCATTTAATCAATAAGCCATTACCAATCACTCATTCAACTTACTTGACCACTACAGACCGCACAGCGATTTCACTTAAGAATAGTCATCGCCCAGTTTGGCTTACCAAAGTTGGCCACGAGTTATCTTTTGAGTTTAAGGCAAAAAATAACCCAGCCTAAACTGGGTTATTAACGTTAGATTGGCCAATGGCGGAATAATGACCTTGCAAGGTCGTAATCCTTTAACGGCGATAAACCAATTTTCCATTTATTAAACGCGGTTACTTCGCGGCTAAAAACTTCACTAAGGCCGCCAGCTCTTCTGGCGTGTGCGCGGTTGAGGTCAGCATATAACGGCCATTAACCAGTAATGACGGGACGCCCTTGATCCCAGCAAGCTCAGCTTGAGAGTCATAATTCATTAGAGTGAATTTGGCATCGACGGAATTCATCGCGGCATCAACATCATCCACCTTAGCACCTTGAGCGACAAAGAAAGCTTTAACTTGTTCGGGCGCAGTAAATTGCTCACCTTTCTCATGGATTTGCTTGAAAATAGCGCCATGGGTTTGCTTGGTCATCTTTAATTTTTGCGCCACATAGTAGGCAAGTTGGCTCAGTACCCAAGCAGGACGGCCAGCGCCAACCGGGGTCCGCTCAAAAGCGACATCTTTGCCGAGCAGTTGCACTGTCAAGTCCATAAGCGGTTCTTGTTTATAGCAATGCGGGCAGTTATAGGAGAAAAACTCCCGCAGCACAGGCTGTTGTGCTTCGGTAATTCCCGCTACCGTAACATAATCTTTGCCTTCTTCGAAACTTGCGGCCTGCAGTGCAAAGCTGGCACTCAGCATTAATCCGCACGCCAATGCGGCTATAGGTCGAACTCGATTAAACACGCTCATTATATTGTCTCTTTTTATTCGTCATTGATTTAAATAAGGATGACACATTCGCTCAAGCAAAACTTGGAAGCCAAAGATAACCTAAAAGCTCGGCTTTTACCTTTAACAATAATTAACCTTTCTCAACATGCCGCTAGCATATCCAGCGGAGAAGCATACTGATATCGAAAGCCTAAATCTGTGACAATGGCGTTAGCTTGGATGACTTTACTCGGCATGGATTGTTGATTAAATTCGGGCGCGACTAAACCTAGGGACTCGGCAGCAGCCTGATAAAACTCAGCTTTGGTAGGATGCATTGGCGCGCAGAGGTTATAAATCGGAGCCACAGCTAGCCCTATGCTCGTTGCCGCGAGTATCCGACTTACCGCACTAACACAATCACTTAAGTGAACTAAATTCACTGCCACATTGGCGCCACTGACATCAGTTTTCCCTGCAAGGAAACGTCCAGGATGACGTTTGGGACCTACGAGCCCCGCAAAGCGGACAATACAGCTATGGTGCCGCGCTTGAAATAAAGCTTCTGCATCTAATAGCACTTGGCTGTCGCTGGATTCTGCCAAGGCATCGGCTTCGGTCATCACTTTATCTTGGGCCGGATACACACCTGTGGTGCTGATAAACACAATCCGCTGATATTGCCAGCCTTGGGTTAATGCGATGAGTTGTTGTAATTCATCAAGATACGCGGCGTTACCGCGCTTTAATCGGGGAGGAATATTGACCACTAGATAATCGGTTTGAAATAAACCGCTTAACGCCTGAGCATCGGGGGCAGAGGGTGCTTCGCTGCCCAATTGCAGCGGATAGGCTTCAATCCCAACCTCAGTTAATATCGATAATTCATCGGCGCTACGCTTACAGCCTGTGACTCTGTAACCCTCTTGGACAAGCTGCTTTGCTAAGGCAAAACCAAACCATCCACAACCGACCAAGGCAACACTGGATTTAACTGCGCCGTTTTCTGCTTTTACATTCGCCATATTTGCCCTAAGGGAATCATATCAGCGGATAGAATACGGAACTTAGTGCATAAGATTCAAGTTTGTAGCGAACTAAAATAAAAACTAACCCCTTTATCGACTTGCAAGGTACGAATAGCGCCCTCTGACAACTCTTCCGCTTTGATGGCTTTTTGCACTGTTACGCCTTCGTCACTTAAGAAACGCAGCGAAGCATCACTCCCGTCCACTTTGCAAGCCCAGACTTGGGGCTGACTCACTTCTTTGGTGGTCATCATGACCTTTGCGACGCTATCATCCGATAACCTAACAATCGTCCCAGGGGGATAAATACCAAGAATTTTAACCAAAATAGCAATTAAAGATTCGGCATGTTTCGTTGCCCGATTTTTAAATAAATAGCCTAAGGCGACCTGAGGTGAAGATATTTGTTGGCCACTGAGTTGCTGATCGTAATCATTTGCCAAACTGACTATTTGAGTCGTGATCGGAATTTTATGATCAGTTAAACCATCGGGGAAACCGGAACCATCAATAAACTCATGGTGATGAAGCACAATATGTAGAACTTCCTTTGGGAACAATCCGGAACGGTTAAGCATGTCGTAGGCAAAGTTAGGGTGCATTTGCAGATAATTGGCTTCATGTGGTGTTAAGGCACCGCGCTTACGACGAATAACATCGGGCACTTTCAGTTTACCAATATCATGCAGCAAACTGCCAAGGGCAATATCACGCAGTTCCCTTGGGCTTAAATCGAGTGCATGCCCCATCATCATTGCCAATACCGCAACGGACACGCCGTGTTGAGTGACACTGACGTCACTATCCTCCATTCCAACCAAGGTGAGAAAAGGTTTTTCGACCTCTTGTAAATGACTTAACAAGTCTTCAACCAGTGCCGCCGATAACCGATAGGCGCCTTCTGGATCACTGACAATTTTACCAAACACATTACGGCAATTATTGACGTTTTCGAGAAAACGCTTTTGGCTTAAGCGAATAGCCTTGCGGGTATCGGCCTTGAGATCCCGTTCGGGTTCAACTGCAATTTGATCTTCAACATCCTCATCTTCCTTAATAACCTCAGATCCGGGATTCGACTCCGACAATAAAAGCACATAGGGGACACCTAGACCTCGTATCATCTCAATTTGAGCGGGACTGCTAATATCAACGCGATTAAATAAAAAGGGGTGATTCGTCCATGACAAAGGCAACTTGACTCTCATGCCAAGCTGAATTTCTGATAGTAATAATTTTCTTTGAGGTGCTTTTGCCACGCAATATGACTCCTTACAAATGTGATGCGGAGCATAAGCAGATGACCTCATCTGCGTATCCAACAGAGCACATTCGAGCTAAGTACATATAACTATAGATGATTCAAATCATTCGATGGAAAAATAAAGGAAAAATCCTTATCAAACTGAGGGATAGAACACATGACTTTATGCTCCACCACTTAGATATAAATAAAGTTGTTACATAACAATATGATAAAACTAAGGTTGGAGTAATTTAGGATCTTCTTTTAGCCAATCACGCAGGTAATAATGGAGTCGTTTCGATTTAATGAGATAAATGCTAGACCAGAACAAAATTAGCGCATCTAAAGCGAGGCTCCAATGGAACAGGAATTGTCCATGGATCAACCTTTGCCCCAACAAAACGCCATCAACAATCAGCAGCAACCACAGACCCCATTTTAAATGCACAAAAATAGGCCTTAACCATTGAGGTGAACGGCGACGTTCGGCAATCACCACAAGATAAATCAAAACCGCGCCCAGTCCCGCCCCGAGTGCTAGCAAAAAATCTGATTTTTCAGGGTAAAAAATCCTCACTAACTCAGAACGGTCACCCATCTGGGTCAGCGAGGCGATAAAAATGCACCAACCGCGCGCAAGATAAGCCAAGAGTGCATATAAAAAGATCGGCGGTTTAATATGGCCTTTATCATCGAGCCAAGTGATGTGACTAAAATTCAAATCGGTTTCCAATTAGCAAAATCTAAAACAGCATATCAAGGAGATGGTGCCAATCGCGGCTAATTCAATAGCCAAAGCAGACTATCTTTCCATGTCGTCATTTTTGCTCGGGCAAATAAAAATAGCGCCTTGGGCAAGGCGCTATTCAATGCTCACGATTCAGTGGTTTTTAAACTGTAGATGCGAAACGTCAGACCAAAGTCAACGGCCTTTTTCAGCCCACAGCAATCAAGCGTTCGCGGCGAGGAGTGCCAATAACTCATCCTCATCCATCACTTTAACGCCAAGCTCCTGCGCTTTAGCGAGTTTTGAACCTGCCGCCTCACCTGCCACTAAGCAATCGGTATTTTTCGACACACTGCCAGCAACTTTTGCACCCAGTGCCTGCAGCTGCGCCTTAGCATCATTACGATTGAGCTGATTTAACGCCCCAGTCAATACCCAAGTTTGGCCTTTAAGCGGCTGTGCATCTGCACTTGGCGCCTCAATGGCGGGCCAATGCACACCAGCAGCAATTAAGGCATCGATAACCTCAAGGTTATGCGGCTGAGCAAAAAAGTGCGCCACATGCTGGGCCACCACGGCGCCAACATCTTCCACTTCGGTTAACTGCTCCACAGTGGCCACCCGCAGCGCATCTAAACTGGCAAAGTGCGCCGCAAGGTTTGCCGCTGTCGCCTCGCCCACTTCGCGAATACCCAAAGCATATAAGAAACGCGCAAGTGTTGTAGTTTTGGCAGCTTCAATCGCCGCCGCTAAATTGGTTGCCGACTTCATCCCCATGCGGTCAAGCATAGTCATCATAGAAGCAGTGAGCTTAAACAGATCTGCAGGACTTTGGACGAGTTCTTTATCAATCAATTGCTCGACAACTTTATCGCCCATGCCATCAATATCTAAAGCCTTGCGGGATGCGAAATGCTTAATCGCTTCTTTACGCTGCGCTTCACAAAATAAACCACCGCTACAACGCGCCACTGCCTCACCTTCGAGACGCTCGACTAAACTACCGCACACAGGGCAATTATGCGGGAATACAATATCAGTCGCTGTTTCAGGGCGTCTTTCGGGCACTATGGCAACAATTTGTGGGATCACATCGCCGGCGCGGCGGATGATCACAGTGTCGCCGACTTTAATGCCTAAACGGGCAATTTCATCGGCATTGTGCAGCGTCGCATTCGATACCGTCACGCCGCCAACAAATACTGGCTTTAAGCGAGCCACTGGCGTGACAGCACCTGTGCGGCCCACTTGGAAATCGACGCCTTCAAGTAGAGTCATTTCTTCCTGTGCGGGGAATTTATAGGCAATCGCCCAGCGGGGAGATTTAGCCACAAAACCTAAACGTTGCTGCTGGGCAATATCGTTAACTTTCATCACGACGCCATCGATTTCAAAGGCTAAATCGCCGCGACGAGTGAGAATGTCTTTATAGTAGTCATAAACTTGGCTTAATTCAGCGCAGACTTTAATTTCGCTACTTACGGGTAAACCCCACGATTTAAGCTGCTGTAACTGCTCGAAATGGGTTTTAGCTAACGGATGAGAATCCGGCTCAACAACCCCTAACGCATAGGCATAAAAAGCCAATGAACGGGCAGCGGTAATTTTACTGTCGAGTTGTCGTAAGCTGCCAGCGGCGGCGTTACGGGGATTAACAAAGAGTTTTTCATCCTTGGCGCGCGCCCTGTCATTCAAAGCCTCAAAGGCCGCTTTTGGCATAAAGGCTTCACCGCGCACTTCGACGAGTTCAGGGAAATCATTCCCGCGCAGTTTAAGCGGTATCGATTTAATGGTTTTAACGTTTTCAGTGATATCTTCACCGACAGAACCATCGCCGCGGGTCGCGGCGCGCTCAAGTACGCCATTTCTATACAAGATACTCACGGCAAGGCCATCGAGTTTAGGCTCGCAGCAAAAACTCACCTCACCCACTTTATCGGTGACACGTTTGTGGAAAGCACTGAAATCCGCTTCATCGAAGGCATTATCTAAGCTCAACATAGGTTTAAGGTGAGTGATTTGATCAAATTTGGCGAGCGCCAATCCGCCCACCCTTTGAGTCGGTGAATCAGCCACAATCAAATGGGGATATAACGCCTCAAGCTTGAGTAAACACTGCATCAACCTGTCGTACTCAGAATCAGTAATGCTCGGCGCATCATCCACATAGTAACGAATGTTGTGCTCGTTCAGTGATTGACTGAGCGCCTGCATCACCTGCGATGCGTTTTCAGGGTTAACGTCTTCTGACACTAGTGTATCGAGTTGAATGTCTTGCATATTCTTTATCCAGAATGCTTTAGATCACAAAAGTAGATCATAAAAAATGAGGCCGCAATCGCGGCCTCATCAATGTATTAACCGCCAAATTGCGGCGTCGGCTAAGCGTTAGCGCGAATACGGTGTAAATAATCTTGCTTAGTAAACTCGCCCCAAGGCAAACGTTGACCGTCGAGCACCACGGCATCGATCTCCTCAGCGAGTTGGCGCGCAGAGTTAAGCATAATCGAGAAGTTCATTAAAGCATCGCCGTAGCAAGGTAACGTCATGAAAAATACCACACCTTGAGTACTGAACTGCTCCATGTTGTCCGGATCAAACACGCCAGGTTTTAGCATGTTAGCAATAGAGAACAAGACTTTACCATTGCCCGCGTTATCCACATGGCGATGGAAAATGTTCATATCGCCATATTTAAAATTCAAAGTTAAGAAACAAGGTAGCAGTTCAGCGCCGTTCAGCTGTTGGCCATCTTTTGCGACCACATGTAAAACCAGCACGTCGCGTGGCTCACCTAACTCATCTTCAGCGGCTTGTTCAACATGCGCTACTTGTTGATGATCTGTTTTATATTCATTCTCTTCAAACAAAGCAGTTTGCTGCGGCGCGGCAC
This sequence comes from Shewanella vaxholmensis, assembly GCF_031932135.1. NCBI lineage: Bacteria > Pseudomonadati > Pseudomonadota > Gammaproteobacteria > Alteromonadales > Shewanellaceae > Shewanella > Shewanella vaxholmensis. The sequence goes on along the minus strand of NZ_JAUOEV010000026.1, from coordinate 56,057 downwards.
GTAGCGCTTGTTCTTGCTCAGCGGCTTTTTGCGCCACAATAGCAGCATGGGATTGACCCATTTGCGGCACTTGCGTGCCCAAGACGGGCTCTTGGCGCGAAACTTTAGGACCGCGGTGTTGCTCTTTTGCAACTGGTGGCTGCAAGCTAAAATCAGGCTGAGCTGGAATAGGTTCGTGTTTCGTTTCTACCTTAAGCTCTGGTTTAAGCCCTTGTTTAAGTTCTGCTTTAATTTCTGGCGATGTCAATTCTTGCGTCTTAGTCTCTAGCTTCACTTCCTGCTTCAAATAAGGATTGGCCGCGAGAGTCTCGTTGTTAGGCGCAAGTTCGCCAGCTTTACGCACTCGCACAGCGCCAATACCGTCGGCATCAAATCCTTCGGCATCAATTCGCTTAGGGATCGACTCACCTTTCTCGGCCTGTTTCTTATAAAAATTGCCCATTGGACTATCTTTCAATGACTTAGGTTGTTGTCTTCTGATAGACCAAAATCCATGCACCAGCACAGCAACTATGGCTATGGCGCCTAAAACAAACAATACTAGTTGCAAATCTTCCATTGGTTACCCTGTCTTTGTTCTAGTTATCCAGCGTCAGCCATCGCCACCGCTTGCTCTATGTCTACCGCGACTATACGAGACACACCGGGCTCGTGCATAGTCACGCCTATAAGTTGATCAGCCATTTCCATGGTTATTTTGTTATGGCTGATATAAATAAACTGTACGCTCTGTGACATTTCTTTCAGTAATCGACAGAAACGTTCTACGTTGGCATCGTCTAATGGCGCATCCACTTCGTCTAGCATACAGAAGGGAGCAGGATTCAGCCTAAAAATTGCGAATACCAATGATAAAGCGGTTAAGGCTTTTTCACCACCCGAAAGAAGATGGATTGTGCTGTTCTTCTTACCTGGCGGCTGCGCCATGATAGTGACGCCAGTTTCTAGTAAATCATCGTCCGTTAACGCTAAGTAAGCTCGACCGCCACCAAACACCTTTGGAAATAAGCGTCCGAGATCTTCATTGACTGAGTCAAATGTCGTCTTAAAACGGCTGCGGGTTTCTTTGTCTATCTTACGGATCGCTTCCTCTAAGGTCGCCAGTCCCTTATTTAAATCGTCATCTTGATGATCAAGATAGGATTTACGCTCACTTTGCTGTTCAAATTCTTCGATAGCCGCCAGGTTAATCGCACCTAAGCGAACAATTTTCTGCCGTATTTGATCTAAATCACTTTGCCACTTATCAGGCATGCCCTCTGCGGGCAAGTTGCCGAGGATTTCAGACAGAACAATTTGCTGTTCCTGTAAGGCTTCCAGCTGACTATTGGCTTGGCCTTTTATTCCTTCACGACGTAACTTTAACGTGCTCAGGCTTTGAGTCAAGCCCTCAAGCTTACCAAGCTCTTGTTTTTGCTTTATTCCTATACTGTTTAATGTCTCTGTGAGCCCACTTTGCTGCTGACGGACGTTTTTTAAGCCCTGTTGTTGCTCATGTTGTTGCTGCAATAACTGCGTTAACTGCTCAGTTAGCTGCACACTATTTTGTACGCCACTCAATTGGGCGACTTTGGCAAGTTCGGCTAACACTAACTCACGGGTGTGGATAAGTTCATTGACACGCACTTGCTGTAATTCAATTTGTTCGGTACTGACGGCCATGCGCATCGTTACAGCTTGTAAGGCCGAAGTCGTGGTCGATAACTGACGTTCAACCTCTGTAATTCGCGCTTTCAATGCTTGATGGCGCACGCTATCGGCCTGCGTGTCTTGGGTGAGTTGCCGCTGAATATCAATACTCGCCTGCAACGCATCATCAAGTTCTGTTTCTTGCTCTGCCAATACTTCGCATTGCTCGCTCAAGCGTTCAAGGTCAATCAAGCTCACGCTTAATGCCGCTTCAAGTTTGCTCTGCTGCTCAGCGCGCGCCTTCAGTTGCTCAGTTAAGCCACTGAGCTGCATAGACTTTGTCGCTTTATCCAACTGTAATTGATGCGATTTTTGCGCGCCAGCAGTCAATTGTTGCCTTTGCTGCTGCAAGATAGCCGCAAGTTCCGCCATTTTATCTTGCTGAACGTGCAGAGATTGCTGTAAATCGAGGATGTTTTGCGCTAGCTGAGCTTGCTCTTTGCTGAGCTGCACCAGTGACTGAGCGCCCTCAGTCTTAGTGATTAAAAAACCTTGACCGAGGAGATATCCGTCGGCGGTGACAATCCGCTCATCACTCTTTAACTGTGGCAGTAGTTGTTTTGCCGCGTGAATATCTTTTGCCCACTTAAGCCCCGCTAACCAAGGGGCAAGATTCACCTCAGCTTGTAAGTACTCACTTTGGGTGGATTGCGACGTTAACGCTTGAAACCCCATTTCGGTTTCAGTGACGCCAACGGGCAAGGTCAACAAGCCATTTAGGGCGAGTTCGGCCGCGGTTTCCCAACCATTTTCAACAGTTAAACTCTGCCATAACTGCGGTTTATCACTTTGCTGTTCCTGCTTAGTCAACCACTGCTCAACCAGCTCATGGCGCGCTTTGGTCGCAGTTAATTGCTGCTGAATCTGCTCGGCACTGTGGCGGGCGTCATCTAAAGCTTGCGTGCTTGCGCTAACCATTTGTTCTTGCTGATGATTAATCTCGGTTTGTAGCCTAGTGGCGTCTGCAAGAGACGCTATTTCTTGTTGCAGTGGCGTGATGTTTGAGGCGAGATCGCTGTCCACTAAAGCGACGAGCTGCGCTTGCTGCTCACTGCTTTGCAGCTGTTTATGCTGCAATAATTGCTGTTGATGCGCTAACTGACTGCGGCGCAGTTCAAGCTGTAACTTATGCTGCGAAACATCCACGGCCTGTTGGCGCGCCACTTCGGCCTGCTGCTGACTGCGCTCTATGCTCATTTCCCATTGGGATTGCAGCTCATCCATGATTTCTTGCTGTTCATCATGCTGCGGCCCAAGCTTGGCAAGCTCAAGTTCTAACGCGCTAAGACTCGCTTTATAGCCGTTGAGCTTATCGGTGTTTTGCAGGATCTGCTCTTTCACTTGCGCCAACTGGGTTTCGAGCTGGGCATCACGCTGCTTTTGATTCTGTAATTGTTGTTCTAACTTAGCGATGTCGGTGCCCGTCAGATAATAGGCTTCGACCGCGCGTTGTTCTTGCTCCGCTAATTGGGCGAGTTGCACTTGCAGTTCAGTGGTTTGCAATTCATCGGTTTGCGCCAGCGACTGCGCCGCAGCTTGCTGCACTTCGATGGCACGGATTTGCTCAGACAGACTCGCCATCTGATCTTGCAACTCTTGATAGCGCATCACGAGGAGTTCAGCATGGGTCTTGCGCTCGGCCTGTTTTAGCTCACGATATTGCTTAGCCGCCTTGGCCTGCTGCGCCAGTTTATCTAACTGTTTGCCGAGTTCACTGCGAATATCGCCTAAACGCTCGAGGTTTTCGCGGGTATGGCGGATACGGTTTTCGGTTTCGCGGCGGCGTTCTTTATAGCGAGAAATCCCTGCGGCTTCTTCAATAAAAGTGCGCAAGTCTTGGGGTTTAGATTCGATAAGGCGGGAAATAGTGCCTTGCTCAATAATGGCGTAACTGCGCGGACCAAGGCCTGTGCCCATAAACAAGTCGGTAATGTCTTTACGGCGACACTTTTGGCCATTGAGAAAATACCAAGACTCACCGTCTCGGCTCACCTGACGCTTAACGGCGATTTCTTCGTAACTGGCATACTGACCCGCGAGGCGACCCTCTTTGTTTTCAAAAATAAGTTCAACACCTGCCACAGACACAGGTTTTCGTGCGCTTGAGCCGTTAAAGATCACGTCGGCCATCGAATCACCGCGCAAGTGTTTCGCCGAACTTTCACCCAATACCCAACGCACGGCATCGATCACATTCGATTTACCGCAGCCATTTGGGCCAATAATGGCGGTTAATGCCTGTAAAAAAGGAATTTTAGTGGGATCGACAAACGACTTAAAGCCGGCAAGTTTTATCTGTTTTAATCTCATGGTGCCAGTTAGCGCGTCTCTGAAGTCTGGCCCGAAAATGAGCCCAGTGGTGCAAATACATTTATCGGCCAACTTTAACAAAGCAGGCTGCATTTTGTAACGCTTTTTATTGAATTCATGCGGCTTTTAGCTTGTCATCTGCCCATGAGTTGATCACAATCGCAGTTATCTTTATATCAGGCTGTCTCTCAAGCTGTAGCCCAACTTTTTGGAAAGACGATATGACACAGAAGAAAACCTTGCCCTTCCCAGCCAAAAGCGGCGTTAATTATTTTCTCGATGGCTTTGGTTTAATTACACGTAAAGGCCTGCGCAGTTTCGTGTTTATTCCCTTGATGATCAACCTGCTGCTGTTTGCGGGCGTCATTTATGTAGCAATAGGCCAGTTAGATACGCTATTCACTTGGATGAATGCCCAGTTGCCTGACTACTTAAGCTGGTTAAACTTTTTACTTTGGCCGCTCGCAGTCACCACTATGCTGGTGATGCTCGCCTTTATATTTAGCTCGGTGATGAACTGGCTCGCCGCCCCCTTTAATGGTCTGTTGGCTGAAAAAGTCGAGCAGCTGTTAACTGGCAAGCCGCTGAATACCGGTTCTGGCATCGATTTAATCAAAGACTTACCGCGTATCCTTGGGCGTGAGTGGATAAAACTCAAATACTATCTGCCCCGCGCATTGGTATTTTTATTGCTGTTTTTAGTGCCTATGGTGGGCCAAACGCTGGCGCCAATCCTATGGTTCCTGTTCAGCGCTTGGATGATGGCGATTCAGTACTGCGATTATCCCTTCGATAACCACAAGGTCAGTTTTAAGGATATGCGCTTTGCCTTGAATCAAACCCGTGGCACCAGTTTTAGCTTTGGTGCCACTGTGACACTGTTTTCGATGATCCCCATCGTCAACTTTATCGTGATGCCTGTGGCGATTTGTGGCGCAACGGCCATGTGGGTCGACAAGTATCGTGAAGCCTACCGCAATCATGCAATCGCACCAGAATAATTAAAGATACCAATACTTATCTAAAAAATATGTTTTTATGACTAAGTTCTATAGTCATTATTAGGTTAAGTTGATCTTTCGAAAGCGATGATTAGACGTTATATGTTGCTTCGACAATGGTTACCATGACATCAATCTATGCCAAGATTGATGTTTACCGTTGCACGCATATTCTATCCATAACACTTTTTAAAATTGATCAATTACCCAATAATTGATAATCAAGACTACCATTATGGTAGAACCTGATCTCAATAAAACCAATTTGTTTTTTCGATAATGACAATTGCTCTATTAACCATAGATAGCCGATTTTGTAGACGTTTTGCAATAATTCGATTAATTCATCCTCAGGCATATTTGCATCATTGATATTTAACATACGATACCAATTAAACTCTTTAAAAGGTGACAGAATTTCAGACTCTTGCACTTAAGGTAACAACAAAGCGTAACATCTTAGTCAGTGCGGTACTGCTTTAAAATGCCATCTAACTCGACCGAAGCATGGTGCAGATCATTGGCTAAGGTCACACTGCGCTGGGCCGTTTGTTTGATAGTTTCCGACTGATGGCGGATTTCATTCAATTGTCCGGCAATATCGCGCGCGGCGACACTCTGCTCTTCCGCCGAGGCGGCAATTTGGCTGCTCATATCAAATACCGCATTGACCGATTGCGCCATGCCTTGGACATCATCACCGACGGCGATGATCGCGCTGCGGCCTTCATCGGCCTGATCGACTATCTCCATGGTAATGCTAGATAAACGACTCGTGCCAGATTGTAAGCCTTCAATCATAGACTGAATTTCTACCGTGGCCTGTTGAGTTCGGCCCGCTAAGGTGCGCACTTCATCGGCGACCACGGCAAAACCACGACCCTGCTCACCGGCACGCGCCGCTTCAATGGCCGCATTTAGGGCTAACAAATTGGTTTGCTGCGAAATACTGTTAATCGTCGTGACCACGGCATCAATACTCGCCGCATCCTTGGACAATTGTTCCACCGATGAAAACGCCGCGCCAATCTTAGTTGAAAGTAAGCCAATACTTTCCACTGTCTGGCTAATTCGCCCTTGGCTAGCCGACATTTGGGTTGAGTTTTCTTTAGTCTGCAGCGAAGTGTTGCTCGCGTTGATAGAAACTTCTTCAATCGCTGAAGTCATTTGCGCCATTGCCACGGCAACGGAATCGAGGAATTGATGTTGGAACCCAATCAGCTCATCACTGGTGGCCGCCTGTTGATTAAATTCATCGGATGCTAATGACAAGGTTTGTGCATTTTTGCCAATCGCCGACACCATTTCACTCATATTATCGGCGCAGCGGTCAATTTCGCGGGCAATCAAACTGAAATCGTCAGTGCCAAAAAAGTTTAATCTAAAGCTCAAATCACCGTCGGCTAAGCGTTTGATGGCTAAGTACATATCCCACAAGCCACCGCCGAGTGAGGTCGAAATCCAGTAACTCAGTTGGAATAAGGGCAACAAGCCCACGAATGCTAACCAGAACATAAAGTTAGCATCGCTACGCGCATCGGTTTCCCACTCGTGGACATTCTGCGTCAGTTGTAAGGCTTGACCTGACACACTGGCGCTGGCCGTCACTTTATCCCCTTGACGCTGCGCATCACTTTGCCTTGAAGTTACAGTTAACCCGTATTGGCTGGCAAATTGAGATAAGGCGTCAGCTTGTAGCTTTTGCGCCGTTGCAACTTGCGCTAAGGTATCGACGCTAGCTTGAACCCGAGCGATTGAGGCCTGCTCAAGGTTACGGTGCGCATGTTGATAGTTGACAAGCGCCACGGCGGCCGTGATCAGCGCCACCATAGAACACACTACCCAAAACTTTCCGTTGAGACTGAACTTGATCAATATGGCATCAATGGTACGAAACTGGATTTGTTTCATCTTGGTAATTCCTAAGAACAAAATGCTATTTGGCACTAAATCAGCAGTATAGCTCAGATTGTCACGACAACTATGTCAGTCATAAGATCTGAGCAGGTATTATGCTAATCCGCGCTAGCAACTTGGTTACGTGTGGCGGCAGACCACTTTTGTGTCAGAGTAACCAACTGCCCCGTTAACAGGCTCATGCTAAAACCTAATAAGCCACCAATGATCAACGACGGCACGACATTGGCCACATCACCCGCCATAGCAAAGGTAGTGCAACAGCCAATAAATGCGCCGGGAATAAAGCTAAGCTTTTGATAACTTGCCTGTAAACACATGGCCGAAGTGGCTATGCCGGTAAAAATATACCCAAATACGGGCGAAATAAAAAAGCTGCTACCCGAGATAATGAGCCAAGCCCAAAATACACCGGACAGGTTTGTGCACCACGCCATCATCACGCCCTGAAAGCCAGCCTTAGGTTGAGCAAAAAAAGTGCTACAACCTAAAAAGCCGATCCAAGTGACCAGATGAAAAGCATCTGCGACGCCACACCAAATAGCCGCCAATAGGCCGGCAGAAATAGCGACTTGCCAACGATTTTCCATGGATGACCCCTTTAGTAATTCTATTCACGGAAGTTTAATACCCTTGGGCGCTCTAAAATGTGTATTTTGAGGTAGCTTGGGTAAACATATTGGTTAAATTACCTCTATTTTGGTAACAAAAACCTGATCTATTGCTAATTTTCGGCATTAATGCCCGTAAAATCGCTAACAAGCAAATTTTTTGTGGTAAAAAAACGAAAAAAGCGCTTATTAGGCGCTTTTTTGTTCAAACGGCTTTCAGTTAACCCTCTTGCCGACACTTACACTCGCAATAGTTTATTCGCGGGAAGATCGCGGATCCTCTGCCCCGTCGCCGCAAAAATCGCATTGGTTAAACTCGGGGCAACGGGCGGCACACCCGGCTCACCCACGCCTGCGGGCGGCGCATCGGATGCAATAATGATGATCTCCATATCGGGGGTTTGGGGAAGTCGCAGCAAAGGATAATCGTGGAAATTCGATTGCTGCACTTTACCCTCTTTGTAAGTGATTTCACCCATCAAGGCTAAGCTCAGACCAAATATAATCGCACCTTCTGTCTGGGCTTTTACCCTATCGGGGTTAACTATCGTGCCCGCATCGATAGCTGCGATGGCATTCAGTACTTTAAGCTGTTTATCCTCGGACACTTCCACCAGCATAGCCACAGCAACGTAACTGACAAAACTGCGATGTACGGCAAACCCCCAGCCCTGATTTTTACCCGCCTTGGGCGCCTTAGCTTGGGCTTTTTCGACCGCGTCGATTACCTCCAAATAGCGACTAACGTCCACGGGATGACGATTGAGCTCTTCGCCATAGTTGCCATATTTAAAGCCTTGGTTATCAAAGGTCTCACGCCTTGATTGCCCAAGTAAGCTGCGCCACATATCGGGACAAGACATCTGAGCTCTGTGAGCCATTTCATCGACAAAACTGCCGACACTAAAACCGTGCTGAATGTTACACACAGAGCGCATCCAACCAATACGGCTGTGCGCCTGCGCTTTTACCGCTTCGTATCTTAAATTTGGCAAAGCAAAGGGCACATCCACAAAGCCTAAATCCAACTCACCGCCAGAGGGATATTCCACCCCTTCGGCAAAGGTTGAACTGATCGATGGGAATCCCGTACGGGCTAAAAGCGCGGTCGGTTTGTTGCTGGCATCAAACAGTGCCTGATAGGACTGGGCGCTGATAGCATGGTAATAACCGTTTTGAATTTCATCTTCGCGGCTCCAACTCACCTTAATTGGACGCTTGAATTGCTTCGATAACAGCGCTGCTTCAACGCTAAAATCAGGTTTAGATTTACGCCCAAAACCACCACCCAATAGGGTGACATTCACTTTAATCGCATCTTCTTCCATACCCAGCGCAGCGGCCACATTTTGCTGGGTACTTTGCGGGGTTTGGGTCGATGCCCAGATTTCACAACCCTTTTCAGTCACATGGGCAGTAGCTACGGGCGGCTCAATAGAGGAATGGATTAAATAAGGCACGGTATAAACCGCTTTTAACGTATTCGCCTCGGGCCAGTTTTTGATTTCATCACCAGCTTGACGCACGACATTACCGCTTTGCTGTACCCGCTCGACCAGTGACTTCAAATAAAGACTTGAATCATGCTGACCGTTGTCGGCCTGAGTCCAAGTGACTTTTAAGGCTTTGCGCCCTTCGAGGGCACTCCACGTGTTTGTGGCGATAACAGCTACGCCGCCCAAAGCCTGAAACGCGGGAGCGCCCTTAGCTGCGGGCAAACGATACACATCCACTACCCCGGCCACTTGACGCGCTGCGGTATCGTCCAAGCTTGCCACATCGCTCCCAAGCACGGGCGGGCGCATGATGCTGGCGTAGAGCATGCCCTCGAGTTTGATATCGTAACCATAAATCGCGCTGCCACTTAACATGGCATCCATATCCACGATTTGGCGTGATGCGCCAATCTGCTTGAAATCTTTAACCTCTTTAAAGGTTAACGACTCAACGGCAGGAACTAGCTGCTCTGATGCGGCTAACGCTAACTCACCGAACTTGGCCGAGCGGCCCGATTTAGCATGCAGCACTTTATGGTCGGCGGTATGCACCTCGCTCACGGGGACTTTCCAGCGCGCGGCGGCGGCTTGCTCTAGCATGGTTCTTGCCATCGCCCCCATCTGGCGCATACGGTCGTAATTTTCGCGAATACTGCGGCTACCGTCAGTGTTTTGGCTGGCATAACGTTTATCGGCTAAGCCTTGAATGGGTACGATTTTATCCCAATTCGCTTCTAACTCTTCGGCTAAGACTTGCAGAATGCCGGTTCTGATCCCCTGTCCCATCTCGGAGCGATGACAAGTGAGGTACACTTTGTCGTCTTCACCGATGGCAATAAACAGATTCAGCCGCGCTTCTTTATCCTGCGCCAGCGCCATGGGGCTCCAAGTTAATCCACTCGCCCCTAATGCTAATCCGCCACCCACTGCGCCAAACAGTTTTAACACATCGCGGCGGCTTAAATTTTCTACGGCAGTAAAAGTACTCATATTAGCCCTCCTGTTTGGCATAGTTTTGCAGTGCCGCTTTAATCCGCGGGTATGTACCGCAGCGGCAGAGATTACCCGACATGGCCGAGTTAATTTGTTCTTCAGAAGGTTTCGGATGCTGCGCCACTAACGCCGCAGCCGACATCAGTTGGCCCGCCTGACAATAGCCGCACTGGGGCACGTTATGTTCGGCCCATGCATTTTTAAGCTTTTGATTATCAAGGCCTTCAATTGTTGTTAGTTGTTTTCCCTGTGCCTGCCCCAAACTGGTTAAGCAGGCCCGCACGGGTTGGCCGTCTAAATGCACAGTGCAAGCACCGCATAGCCCTGCACCGCAGCCATATTTAGTGCCCGTGAGCCCTAAAATATCCCGTAGTGCCCACAGGATGGGCATTTTAGGATCAGCATCTAAGGTAAATGATTTACCGTTGATGGTCAGTGTTTGATTAGAAAGTGTCTGAGAGGAAGCGGCGGTATTCGCTTCCTTGACGACTGCTTTGGTTGATAAAACTTCTGCCATAACTCACTCCTTAAGTGCCAACCACGACGCAAGATCGGCTTGGGTATCAATATCAATTGCGGCGCGGGGTAGTGTTATAGCGACTAACGCTCCCTGCTGTGCTTGTTGTTTTAAAATAGATTTCGCCCCGCGATCACCACTCAAGTGGGTGAACAAAGGCAATGTAGAGGCATTAAAAATAGCAGGTACACCTAAATCATCCAAATAATGGGCGACAACGTCTTTACCCGTTTCATGCCATGTCAAAATCAGTTGGCGATAATCATCGGCGCTCAAGGCCACTTGGTCAGCGAGCGTTAGCAGCATGGCATCAAAGCCTTGCTCCTTAGCATAACTTGCCGCCAAACTCACAGAGGAGGCCAAACCCGTGTGCCACTGCGGATTAATCAAAATATCAAAGGAGTGGCGGGAGTTAAGTTCGGCTAATAATGGTTGCAATACGTGCTGGTGAGCACCGAGTATGACTAACAAAGGCGTATGCTGGGGCGAATGTGTGTCTTGGCGCTCCAAATCTAAATCTTGGTAATGAAGCTGTTGTAAACGCTCAACATGGGTACTAATGATGGCTTGTTCACTGATTCCAGTCGCGCTAAGCGATGGTATAAGCTGCGCTAACTTAACCCCCTCAAAGCGCTTACTTTGACCCGCCGCAAGTACCACGATCAACAGCCGCTTGGATGAGCATGGCGCCTGCTCTGCCAACGTTAGCACAGCAGACTTTGGCACTGGCGGCAATGTCATCAACGCATTATCTCATCGAGATGTTTTAAGGTCGCACCATGGAGTACGCCGTGGCATTGGGCCAAAATACTTAACGCCACTGCGCTCGGTAACTCGCCGCCAAGGGCAAGCCCTGCGGGGGCAGAAAACACCCCAGAAAAAGATTCAGTACTCAGCCCTGCCATCCCAAGCACTTTATCCCGTCTATGGGCAGGGCCAAGCAAGGCGACATAGGCGAGTGGGTGGGCTTGAATGACCTTCAATGCCGCAGCATCTAAGCCCAAGTTATGATTCATCACCACAGCGCAATCCAATTGAGCGATATGATTCGCGGTTAATTCCCCCGCGGTAAGTTTCATTATATGGGCATGGGGGAAATCCGCCGCTCTGGCATAGGCGGTACGACCATCAAAGACCGTCACTTGCCAGCCTAAGGTATCGGCCATGGCGGCAATAGGCTTAGCGTCGATACCACCACCAAAAATCCCAAGGTGGAATCTCGGTCTCAGCGGAATAATCAGCGATTCTCCCGCCTCTTGGGTGAAGACGCCTGTGCGGACAAAATCGCTGGCGGGGAACGGTGTCAACGCTTCGGGGTAGAAAGCGGCCTGATATTGGCGCGCATCCGTCCCCGCTTTGACTAATGGCAATTGATAAAAACCCGACCGACCGTGGCGAAATGCCTGTACTAGCTCAATCAAACCAAGATCATGATTCTCTTTTAAGAGTGGGATCAACATGATATCTACTATGCCGCCACAGCCGAGTCGATAGCTGGCATCGGACTCATCGCTCGCGTCATAGGTCACGCACGTGACTTGCTTTGTCTGCATGGCCTTTTGGGCATGGCGGCGGAGATCGGCTTCTAAGCAGCCGCCACTTAACATACCCACGCCTTGACCGAACTCATGAAACAACATCATGGCGCCGGGTTTGCGATAGGCCGAGCCTTGAATTTGGGTGATCACCGCAAGCACCCAAGCGTCATCCGCCAGCGGTAACCAATGCTCTAGTAAATCTTCGATTTGGTGATCCATCCGCAAGGACTCCATTGGGTTAGGGATATTTGAAAAGACTTAATGCACTTTTTACTGTCGACACTATCGAAACAAATAACCGTCGAAACTACAAACTGTCAAAACTAAAAAATCGCTGGTTAAGATCGCTGATGAATATCACAGCTATCGACGTCTATTTTGGTATCAAGGTTTGATGCGAGTTTCATTTGTCGATAAAAAAGCATCGCCAAACGCTCGGTATTAAACACTTGGGCAACCAAGTTAGCAAAGGCGTGTACGTATTGAAAGGAGTAATAGATGTCAAAAAGTGTCGAAGCAGAAAATATGTTCAGGGGAGGATTCAAAGGGGAAGGATTGACATCCGTGTCTTGAGTGGAGTTAGTTCGTAAATCAACCACATCTCATCTAAAACTGATATTCCCCCGCCTTAGTGCGCAGTATCTGAGATTGATTATCTAGGCTAATTGAGGTCGATTCTATCTGCTCGATAATCTGTGATACTTCACGGGAATTATCGCGGATCACCATCATACTCGAAGCGATTTCTTTAGAAACCAAGGACTGTTCCTCAGTTGAAGCGGCAACCTGAGTATTGATCCCATGAATCGCTTCCGTACTGTGACGAATGTCCTCAAATACAGCCACGATACGTTGCAGCTCTACTCCCGCCTTTTGCATAAGCGTCGCGGCTTGAGTCACAGATGTGCCCACTTGATTTGTACGACTCTGAAGGCTTGCGACAATATCATCGATTTCTTTAGTGGAATCTTGGGTTCGCTGGGCTAGTGATCTAACCTCATCGGCAACCACAGCGAAACCTCGCCCTTGCTCACCGGCTCTTGCGGCTTCAATCGCGGCATTCAGTGCCAGCAAATTCGTCTGCTCTGCAATCGCCTTAATCACACTCAACACATTACTGACTTGGGTGCTTTCGTTCACTAAATGCGACATAGAGTCTTGAGTATTGGTAAACTCAGTTTCTAATACCGACATGGCTTTCAACGCTTCCGATACCGTCTGTTTACCCACAGTGACATGCGCTTCATTTTCAGCGGCGCGACTTTCAGCGTTCGACGTGCTCTCACTCACATGCACTAACGTCGTGGTCATTTCCTCCATCGCACTGGCGCTGGCATCCAGTTCTCTCGCCACCCGATTTGAGCTTTCACGCGAAACTTGAATGGATGCCTTGGTTTGCTTCGCTAAATCAGCGACCTCTTTTGCAATACCATCCGTTGTCGATAAGGAACTAGCAAGGGAAGAGATAAACAAGTTGATTTGATTAACGATCTCGCCAATCTCTCCCTGAGTAGTAACGGAGATCCGCCGCGCAAGATTTTTAGATCGCTGAATGTCGAGCAACTCACTACAGGTCTGCACTAAGGGAGTCACAATCCGACTCTTAACGATAATGAATCCACCAACGGCCGCTAGAATCACGATGAACAATACTAACTGTGACCAGTTTAATGCCGCATGTAAGGAGTCGAGTCGACCATTAACTTCACCATCGGTACGTTTATCCAACGCCGTAAAGAACTCATCAATCGGCTGCATGATCTTGGCTTTTTCTCTATGGTATTGGTCGCTATGTAGTAACTCCCTCGCCATGGTTAAGTTCGGCTCGCCTTTTATCGTGTAGGTTTGGGTGTTGGGGTCCATAAAGATACCTTTGACGGCATTCATGGCTTTCACTTCGAGGGCGACTAACGCATCTGAGTTTTTTTGGGCTTGTTCGAGGTAACGGAATTCTTCATCGGAAAAACCGAGGGACTTCATTTGCTCTTTTATAGCAATTCTCGCGCCGTCTGGCTTTGGCTTATCGCCATAACTCAGTACCAAATCCCAATAAATCTGATGGTACTTTTCGGGTCTGGGTTTCTCACCATTACGGATAGCCAAAATATCCATATACATTTTTTCGTATTTTTCATCACCAGTGACGGCGTAGGTACGGGCGAGACGTGTTAAGTCATCGGAACCTTGCCTTAATTCATCGGCAAGTTGATAGGACTGATATCGGATGCTGGCGGCATCATTAAAGAGATCGATTTTAGACTTCACATTGAAGCTCAGTGCCGCAGAAATCACGGCACTCGCGACTATGGTCGAAAATACCACACTCATCATGGTTTTTGTTTTCATACTTACCCCAATAGACAGAAGAACTGCTTTAAGTCTAGAAGGAAAATCAGAAAACATGGGTAAAAGTGGGACAATCAATGGAAATAATCATTTGATTTGCGAGTGATTATCGCTCACAAATCACGCAAAGATTAATAGCATGACACTTAAAGTAAAAGTTGGTCCGCGACAAAAGGATTATGTTCGCGCTCTTCACCAAAGGTCGACATAGGGCCATGTCCAGGGATAAATTCGACTTCTGTGCCTAAAGGCCACAGTTTTTCGGTGATCGAGTGAATTAAATCCTGATGATTTGATTGAGGAAAATCAGTGCGCCCAATTGAGCTTCTAAACAAAATATCCCCCACCCACGCCAACTTAGATTGGGCAGAGAAAAGGGCAATGCAACACAGACAAACTTTGTTCACCCACTTGCACGTTATCGCCGTCCTGCAGGTATTGATCCGGTTCAAAGGCATCGCAATGGGGAAAACCGAAGTTTTGGCTTTGCTTAGGTAAGTTGTCAATCCAAAATTTATCGGCGATATGTGGACCGATAATCGGCACATTGGCCGCTTGTGCCAAAGCTTTTGCCCCACCTACATGATCGATATGCCCATGGGTAAGGATAATTTTGTCGAGAACGAGTCCAAGTTTTGTTACTTCGTTTTGGATCCTGTCAATATTGCCACCAGGATCCACGACCGCAGCTCGCTTGGTTTTCTCACACCAGATCAGGCTGCAATTTTGCTGAAAAGGTGTCACTGGAATAATCTGATACTTCATAGCTTCAATCTCGTGTTATCCATAAGCGATAGATTACGCTAAGAAACTCATCATGGCTCAAATTTAAAATGGAAAAATTGATCTTCACCAAAAGCTAATCAAATAATCCTAGCCTGCTGCATAAACTATTTGGTCTATACCCAAGGTAGTTGAAGATACGTGTTTCAACTAGCCTAGGTTGCTGCATCTTCAGGTTATTTGGGTATACAATCTGCCAATCACAATAACATGATCCTCTGCCATTAAGGTTGTTTGATGAAACCCGATATTATTCTCGCCGGAGTGCTGGCGAAGAAACACACTTTTACCTTACCCCTCAACTATCAAAATCCGATTGCAGAGCAAATCCAAGTGTTTGCCAGAGAACTCTGTAGCCCAGAAAACAAAGATAAAAAGCTACCTTATATAGTGTTTTTCCAAGGCGGCCCGGGATTTGCGGCCATGCGCCCCGCCAGCAACAGCGGCTGGATCCGCCGCGCATTAAAAGAATATCGGGTGTTATTACTCGATCAACGCGGCACAGGCTTATCAACACCGATTAATTACCAAAGCCTGCAACACTTAGAGCCCGCAGCTCAAGCTGAGTATCTGAGCCATTTCAGGGCTGACAATATTATTCGAGATGCCGAGACGATTCGTGCCCAGCTTTGCCCCGCCGATAAATGGGCGATTCTTGGCCAAAGTTTCGGCGGATTTTGCGTATTACATTATTTAAGCGTCGCCCCTCAAGGTGTCAGCGAAGCCTATATTACAGGTGGCATACCGTCATTAACCCGCAGCGCCGATGATGTCTATCTTGCGACTTATCAACGCGTACTGGCGAAGAATAAACAATTTTTCCAACGCTTCCACGATGCCCAACATTTAGTCACTCGCTTAGCAAAACACTTGCTTGAAAACGAAGTGTATTTAGCCACGGGAGAACGCCTCACTGTTGAAATGTTGCAGCTGCTGGGTATTAATATCGGAATGGAGCAAGGTCCTGAATCGGTTTACTATTTACTTGAGCAAGCCTTAATCAACACGGCTTCAGGGACAGTCGTGAACCCGTTATTTTTAAATCATTTCGGTCAAATGCTCGATTACAACACTAACCCGATTTTTGCCCTGCTGCATGAGGCCATTTACTGCCAGCACTCAGCTTCACAATGGGCGGCACACAGGGTAAGACAACAATTCCCCGCCTTTAACTATCAGCAAGGTAAGCCGTTTTTATTCACCGGCGAGATGATTTATCCTTGGACGTTTGACCAATTCAGTCACTTAGTACCGCTTAAAGCCGCAGCTGAAATCCTTGCCCATAAATCAAATTGGCCTGCACTGTATAATCTTGAACAACTGGCGCAAAACCGCGTCCCCGTTGCCGCGGCCATTTACAGTGAAGATATGTTTGTCGAGATGCAATACAGCCTTGAAACCGCGCAACAGGTCGGCAGGCTAAAATATTGGCTAACATCAGAATATGAACACAACGGCATTCGCATGGATGGTGAGCACATACTGGATAAGCTCATCAGCTTAAACCGAGGCGACACCTTAAGATAAAAGTTAATTTTAAGGGCTAATTAAGTTAACGCTGACATTATAAACCCGCTCCTCATCTATTGAGTGATTTTGGCAAGTTTCAACGACCTATTTCCGTAAGAGTAAACCGTTTTGGTTTACTCTTTTTTTTGCAAAAAAATGCACTCACCTTAGGCGAGTGCATTGACCAAAATAGTCAAATAGACAGGGAAGTAACGTGTAACAGTCTTAGAACTATCGCTTCATCTTCGGGTAAGTAAATTCATGGCATTGATTGCAATAAACTTTACTTTCTTTATGCTCCTGATGACAGTAAGTACATGGTAAATCAGTACCATAATGTAAACTATCATGCGGATTGGGCTCGACCGAATGTCCGGCGCCTTCAGGTCGCTTAGTCAGCTTAGCCACATCCTGAGGAGAGCCATGACAGTTAGCGCAGACTGCTGCATCAGGTATGCTCTTACGCTTTAAATCACCATGGCAGGCAGTACAGTCAACCTTACCATTAGTGCCGGTCATCACATCCTTATGATAATCCTTAATATTCATAGAATTAGCTGTTATTGGCAGTATGAGCATGCAGCCAAGTAAAAGTGTATATAAGGGTTTTAACATCATACTCTTCCTATGGCGGGGCAAACTGCCCCGTATAACATATTAATAATTAGCGATAAATTCAGTTGAGGCTTGGATATCAGGCGTGAAAGGGCGATCTTTTACTACAAATGGCACTTTTTCACGATATGCCTTGTACATGGCTTCGGTAGCTTTACCTAAATGAAGATCTGGATTGGACAACTTGCGTAGATCAATCGCTTGACTTGAATGCAGCAGCTCTAAACCGTAAATCACACGGGTGTTATCGACAATCTGAATCAAATTGTCAGCGGCAAACTTAAGGTTAGTGAAAGTATCTTCAATGCCCCCCGCAATTGAGATCCCATCAAATGACACTGGGGTCGCCAACTGTTTATTACGAACCTGCATATCTACAAATGCTTTTTGAATCGCGCCAAAAGCATGCCCATTATTTCCTGGAGCACTTAAAAAGCGTGGCAGCTTAGTGAAGTGATCATCGGATAAATGGACAGTGCGCATGACACTGTTATGGGATACATGTGTTAGTGCCACACTCAAATTTTGTACTGCTAGTGCGACAGGTAGAGGTTCAAAGTTAGTGGTTGGGAACACGCCACCTTGACCTTCGACCATGTACTTAGCAACCTGTGGAAATTTCGCATATTCATTGGATGCACCAACAATAACGGCAGGATTATCATCCGAATGATTTATTTGAATATTGATCACATCATTAAGCTCAGCCAAAGCATGCTCAGCGCTCGCTAACGTGTATGCTGTCGTTCTATAACTTAGAGGGTCCTGCAGCGGACGTTCATCATTAAGCTGCCATAAATAGCTACCATCTAACTGTTTTAGAATGTCACTAGTAGTGGCTTTGATATAAGGGAAAGGACGAATATCATTGGTTTGTGGTAAAAATGGAGCAACATTACCGTTTAATCCTTCAAGGCTTAATCCAAACAGTGTCGGGGATACGGATAATAGCTGTTTTGCCGCTTGCTGCCCTTGCATTGCATAAGCTACGGCAAAAGCATTGTTAGACAAAATAGATAACGCATCTTTCCCCATAGGCACAAGTGGTGTAATTCCGGCATCCGCCATTGCATCCTTACTGCTAACACGTTGCCCCTTATAAAATACTTCCCACTCACCAACCATAGCCAACCCGACATGAGATGAGAGCAAAATATCCGCTTCACCTACAGTGCCATTTACTGGAATGACAGGCGTCAATCCTTTATTGAGATAAGCTTCATAAAGTTCAGCAACAAGAGGTTGAACCCCAGTTTGTCCTGCGAGCATAGTATTTAAGCGCACCGCTAAGGCTAATCGTGTTAAACGGATAGGTGCTGCGTCACCGACTCCTGCACTATGGGCACGAAAGGTACTGTAGTTAAAGTTTCGAGATGCCTCTAGTACTGCATCACTCAGCTTGCCATTGGCATCAAATAACTTGTGGTCTTTGTTCAAACCAACGCCCACTGTTAGACCATAAACTGGCTTACCTAAACGAGCAGCTTCCATCAATAAGCCATTAGCCTTAACAAGTTGAGTTTTAGCTTGGGATGCTATTTTAACTTTAGCGCCATCGGCAATCGCCCATGCTTGTTCTTGCGTTAGATGTTTGCCATCAAGGACGACTTGCTCCATCGCTAAAGCACTCCCTGAGAGAAGGCTCAAAGTAAACGATGCCATCAAAACAGATTTATTCATTATCATTCTCCAATATATTGTTATTTATAATAAAATTTAATTATTCTTGCTTAAGCACTATCGCTTTTGCCGCTGCACAATTTCGGCCTGCGTTACGCCCTGTGACAACCCCCTCAGCAACAGCACAAGCACCTAAACGGCTAGCACCATGGATCCCACCCGTAGCTTCGCCTGCCGCATACAGCCCTGGAATGGCTTGGTTGGTGACTAAATGCAGTACTTCTGATCGGGTATTCACTTTAACGCCGCCCATGCAATAGTGAACTTTTGGCCACATACGGACGGCATACCAAGGTCCTTTATCGAGCACTATGGCCTCTTGCATTGGACGCGCGAACTCTTTGTCTGAGCCACTTTTTACCGCCTCATTCCAACGGGCGACTTGCGCCTTTAGTGCGTTCACTGGCATTCCATAGATAGTCGCAAGTTCCTCTAAGGTGTCTGCTTTACTAATCACCTTATATTTCAGTCCCCAATCTAAGGTTTGCGCCTTACTAGCCCCTTCTGCATTAGTGAAACCAATAGGATAAACAGGCTGACCATGTTCATCACGGCGAGTCATGATGGCGTCAGCTCTAGCTTTACGATCTGCAAGTTCATTGAAGAAACGTTCACCAGTACGCACATCCACCACAATACCGTGGGGATAGGTCGCAATCGTGTTGAACTGGGATGCGGTGCCAAAGCCTTTTTCATCGGGAGATGCCCATGGGCCGAGTTGAATTTGGTCTAAATGAATAGGGTTAGCGCCCAGGAGCATCATTTGCTTTAGCGCTTCTGACGTTGCGCCTGCATGATTGGTTGAATCTAAGTCATTATTTAACTCAGGTAACTGCATCATGCGATATTCAATATCGCGACCAAAGCCTCCCGTTGCCATGACAACACCACAACGCGCGCCTATGCGACGTATTTTACCGGTTCGCTCATTAGGAAAATAAAAACCTTCACGAACTTCAATCCCAATCACGCGACCATCGAGATCTTTCACAAAGCTTTCGAGCTTGGTCTGATTTCTCATCACCACGCCTTTATCTCTCGCGGCGTTAATCAGCGGTCTGATGATACCTGCCCCTGAACTTTCAACTGTTTGCAAGACTCGTTGTATTGAGTGACCACCAAAATGCTGCACGAAAGGTTTCCACTTAACCCCATGTTCAATCAACCACTGACAGGATTCAGCCGTGCCATTACACACCAGTTTTAACATCTCAACATCATTCATGCCCCGACCTGCTCGCATCATATCGGCGACCATTTCATCGACAGAATCATTAATTCCAGCCTGTTTTTGCAACTCAGAGCCCGCCACAGCCATGGCACCGCCATTGATTGTTGAGTTACCGCCAAAGACAGGCATCTTGTCCACAACCATAACGCTCACACCAGCCTCTCTAGCTTGTAATGCTGCTGACATCCCAGCAAAGCCGCTGCCGACGACCAGCACATCTACAATCTCGTCGAATGCTTCAGGAGCTGCATCGCAACTTGCTGTTGCAGGTAAGGCTATTGCAGCCCCAAAGCCCGCAGCCATCACAGCCCCACCTTTTAGCAACTGCCGACGGCCCGTATCAATATCTTGAGTTTTACTCATGCTTACTTCCTTCAATAATTGCTGGAACTTGTCAGCATGGAAGTGCATGCGCTGTGCCAAGCACCTAAAAAGAGGTAATTAAGTGGGGAACTTTGATTGGAGGCACGGAATCACGAAATATAAAGATCTACAATCACGATACTTAATGATTAACATGAAATATCAATGGAAAAACACTTTTATCACGAATCGACACTGAGATTATGCAGTAGCCTACAACTCGAAAAGTCCCTGCAAAGTTACTTCGAGTTTATTCGGGATGAACTGCCTATTGATGGGCTATATATTAATATTTTTCGCAAACAATTTAATGACATACAATTTATTGCTCATGTCAATGCTAATCAATCCTGTACCTTAGATAGGCAAATATCTATCCCTGAAGAACTGGCTCAGTGCTTAGATGATCCTCAACGCCCGCGCGTGAGAATTGTTAATGATATTGAGCACGACCCAATCACTGCTTTAGTTGCACCTAAGGTGATCAGTGGTATTCATTCGCTGATCATTTTGAGAATGTCTATCGAAAATACCCACCTTGGGATAGTCGGATTTTATGCCAAAACGACAGGCGTTTTTCGCCCTCGTCATGCTGATTTAATTGCTCCGCATATGCATGCATTAGCCTTAATCACTGCACTCAATTTACGCGGGCGTAACTTACTTAAAGAAAATGAAGCACTCTCAAAGCAGAATGTGAATCTTCGCAGAACACTGGATGTCCAAAATGGCGTAGTGGGAGCCAATTCAGGCTTGAAACACGTCATGCAGCAAGTGCAATCTATTGCCAAGATTAATACGACCGTCCTAATGCTGGGTGAAACGGGGTGTGGTAAAGAAGTGATAGCCAATGCTATTCACGAACTTTCTGAACGTTCGGACAAGCCCTTTATCAAGGTCAACTGCGGCGCCATTCCAGATACTTTGATTGACTCCGAACTCTTTGGTTATGAAAAAGGGGCATTCACTGGGGCTGAGTCCCGTAAAATTGGCTACTTCGAACAAGCCAATGGCGGCACTATCTTCCTCGATGAAATTGGTGAGCTACCACTATCCGCACAGGTTCGATTACTCCGTGTACTTCAAAATAGCAGTATTACCCGTGTAGGTGGGCATGATGCTGTACAGCTTGATATTCGTATAGTGGCTGCCACCCATAGAAATTTACAAGCTATGATACACAGAGAAGTGTTTCGGGAAGATCTTTGGTATCGCTTAGCTATTTTCCCTATTGAAATCCCTTCATTAAGGCAAAGACGTACAGATATTCCTTTACTAGTACAGCACTTTATTGAGCAACTAAGTTCAAAGTTTAACCTGCCTCAATTGCCAAGAGTTACACCGGAACAATTGAATATTCTGAATCAATACGCTTGGCCAGGAAATGTCCGAGAACTCATTAACGTGCTCGAACGGGCGATAATACAACAACCTTCAGGACCGTTAGATTTTGGCTTCCTTGCTCCACATCAGGGTGAGGAAATTACGACCCAAGCAAATCAAACCGTTATCATAGATCCAAACTATGCGAGCGATAAACTTGTGCCCCTTGATGTTATGACCAGAAAATATATTAGTCATGCACTGCGAATTACAGGTGGAAAACTCTATGGTCCAGGAGGTGCGGCTGAGTTATTGGACATCAATGCTAATACCCTGCGCAGCAAGATGAAGAAACTGGGTATTGTGTAATCTTTCATCGGCAACGATGACTCTATAACAAAAAGAAGACGTCGGTTAACGCGGTACACAAATAACAAAGGTCACATAAGTGACCTTTGAAAACTCAATGGCTAACAATAGAATCTAGAAGAAGTAACGAATACCCACTGCATAGTTGTTATCTTGCAGATCTTCATAGGCTTTATCATCCATGCTGCTGAAATCAATTTTTGCCTCGACATACATAATGGTATCGCGGCTATAACGATAGTGCAGACCTAACACAGCAAATTGGCGTGTCCATTTTCCTTGGATCGCTGTATCTTCATCAGTATCAAGATCTTGATATGTCAGTAATACACTCGGAACGAAACCATTATCATACTGGTAAGCAACAATAAACTCTGCTCCAGTTGAGTCATATAAATCTCCACCCACTAATTCGTTTTGCTCACTTTTATGGGCGTTAAAACCTACATATAAACCGTCTGCATCGCGACCAGGAGAATATTGATAGAAACTACCGTATTGTGCACCAATACCAATAATTTGGTTTGTGTTATCAACCTCTTTACCCGCAAGATTCCCAGTAAAATCACCACGATTAAATCCCGCTAGCACTTTAAATTTATCAGTAAAGTTGTAAGTTACACTTGCACCGTAGCTAGGTTCGAAACTCAATTCTGAACCATCACTCAACGAATGCCCTTGACTATCATACAAGGCAACATCGCTGTTTTGTTTAGAGGCATACTGCACTGCAACATGTAGATTACCGAAAGTATTACGATATTGCAGCGCAGCATCGGCACGTCCTGCTCCAGTTAAACCACCGTCACCGAAGGTATAAGCTCCCACAGACCAACCTGTAAAAGCATTGAGCACATCGGTTGTGTAAGCAACATCATAGTAAGCCCCCCATTGCTTACCAAAACTGATCTTTCCCCATTTCTCATGGGACATCCCAACATAACCCAATCGATTAAATAAAAAATCTGAATTTTTGGATGCCGATAACTGACCACCACCTTGGCCTTGCGTGTATATAAGGCCGTCATCACTGGTCACCATATTGATACCCCATTCCGTATGGGCAAAGGAGCTCCAGCCATTTTTCTCTTGACGGTCGAAACGAAAACCAACACGAGAAAAATTATCTATAACAGAAGTTTCATGACCATCATTTAACGCAGCAAACCCTAACCAACCTATCATGTTAACGCTGTTAGTTTGGTCATTATACAACTCAACGGCTTGAGCAGGTCCCATTAACAATAAGCTTGGGATCATCAAAGCGAGCAATGTCTTTTTCATTTCATCTACCTTTAAATTCAGCGAAACCATATATAATCACATGATTTATTTGATATATTATTTTCCCCAATCAATAGTAAGCAGGTTATATGCCACCGGGAGGAAAAGCTGAAAATCAAGGTGTTTTTTAGATACGGATCAGGCAATCTCGAAATATCGTGATTATCGGTTGTTAAATACCGTTAGATAAATTAAATGTCGTTATTACATCAAAAGACAATAACGACATATATGCAACAAGTGTGTCATTACACTGCTGTTGTAGATTTGCGGCAATTATAAGCTGAACGACTAGTTGATCGAGTTACCGAACTTTTGGAACTGGTCTTTTGGGAAGCATATTTGTTGGAACCATCGTTTTTTGTTGTACCTATACCTTTCGCTGAACTTGATTTTTTAGAATACGACTTACGATAACCGGATTTATTACTTGCCGTTTTACGATAACCTTGGCCTTGTAAACCATTAAGCGCGGTTGGCAGTTGTGCGCCTGCATTCTGGATAAGCGTGGATAAGGTGCCGAGCAGTGGCTGCATAAAGGCTTGATAAGAGGTTTCTTTATGGCAAATGCCGTTCAGGCTCGCTTCCCAAAGCGCTGTCATATCCGGCGTAGTCGCACTCGCGGGCAAGCTGTTAATCAATCCTTTCCCCACGTCTGTCGAGACAATAGATTTACCTAAGCGTTGTAAAAAAACGCGTTTGAACAGCAATTCGATAATACCTGCACGGGTAGCCTCTGTACCTAATCCGTCGGTTTCTTTGAGAATTTTACGGATCTCAGGGTCGGTTACGTAACGGCTTATCCCCGTCATAGCACCAAGTAAAGTGGCATCGGTAAAGGCTTTTGGTGGCTGAGTATTTTTCTCCAGCAACTCGCCTCGAGTACAATGCAAAGCCTGCCCTAGTTTCAGAGGCGGTAATTGGCCGATAAACTCGTCATTCTCCTCATCGTCCTTGCCCGCGCTTTCTTCCATCGACTTGTTGCCACTCGCCTTACTGCCATTTGGCTCTTGGCGGGCAAAGAGTTGCTTCCAGCCAAGAGATTTATCCTGACGCGCCTTGGTATTAAATAAGCCGCCCTCAATTGTCACTTGTACTGTGGTTTCACTGTAACAATAGGCCGGATAAAACTGGGCTAAGTACTGGCGGGCAACATGAAGATATAACTGCCTCTCACGCTGACTTAAGCTGGATAAGTTAGCCGTTTTCTCGGTAGGAACGATGGCGTGGTGGGCATCCACTTTTTTATCATCCCATGCCTTAGATTTAAGCCGTGGATCGGGGGCATCGGCGCCTTGCAGTAACTCAGCGGCACCGCTGCTAATCGCCTTAAGAACCGACGGCGCTAGGCTATGTTGCTCGACGGGCAAATAACGGCTGTCGGAGCGGGGATAAGTAATGAGTTTATGGCGTTCATACAAACTCTGGCAGGTATCAAGCACATCCTTAGCACTCATGCCAAACCGTTTTGCCGCATCAATCTGCAACGCGGATAAGCTGTAGGGCAATGGCGGATTCTGTTTCTTGTCCTTAGCCACTAATTGAGTCACTAAGGCAGGTTTATCACTGATGCGACTCACCACATTTTGCGCTAACCCTCTGGCTAGTACTCGCCCTTCTTCGTCCATGTACGGCTGACAAGCTTCGCTGGGTTGCCACTTAGCGCTGAAGGTTTCCTGCTTTTCAGTCGCCAAATGCGCTAGCACTTCATAGAAAGGTTTAGATTGAAAATTGGCAATCTCTTCATCACGGCGCACCACTAGCCCGAGTAAAGGCGTTTGCACTCGCCCGACGGACAATACGCCTTGATAACCAACCTTTTTACCTTGGATGGTATAAGCGCGCGTCATATTCATGCCGTAGAGCCAATCGGCACGACTACGGGCTAAGGCCGATGTGGACAAAGGAATAAATTCGCGATTACTGCGCAGCTGCGTTAGCGCCCGTTTTACGGCTTGTGGGTTTAAGTCGCTGATCAGTAAACGCTGAGTTTGATGTAACTTGTCACCCCTCACGCCAAGATAGGCAATCACTTCATCCACGAGTAACTGCCCTTCCCTATCGGGATCGCCCGCATTGACCAGCATGTTGGCTTGTTTGACTAATCGTTTTAGCACTGTGAGTTGACTGCGAGTTGCGGCCTTAGGTTTTAGTTGCCACTTGTCTGGCACTATTGGCAAGTGCTCGAATTTCCACGACTTAAATTCGGGATTATAGGCATCAGGTTCTGCTTGTTCGAGCAAGTGACCGACACACCAAGACACGCAATCGCCATTGGCGGCTTCGATAAATCCATCGCCTTTTTTATGGGGTTTAGGCAATACATCGGCAATGGCCCGCCCTAGGCTAGGTTTTTCTGCGATATAGAGGATCATACAAACACCAAGTACTGGATATAATTACAGTATAATTTAGCCCAAACGCCCGTTGAGTGCAAATTTCTGTGACAAACCGAGCTTAAATACCAACGATCAAGTGTAAATTCAATTGCGAATAGTTCTCAACAACAACTAAGATACACTGAAATTTAGAGGAGTGGCTATGAGACAATTTGCAATAAATGCACGGCAGACGATGACAATCAGTCCAGCATTGATATTAAGATTCAATCAGTTACTGTTATTTCATAGCCTGATGTTACTCGCGACAAGCATGCTCACCAGCACTTGGCTGGGACAAATGAAAATCATCGACATGCCTTTAGCATGGGGATTCATGTTAGTAATGCCCATTGCGGTGAGCTTATCGCTACTGCTAAAACATCAAGTCACCCGCCATAGCTTAAGCAGCTTATTCGGGGTGTGGATGCTGCTGTGGATATGGGGATAAACACGACAAAACCTATGGCTGAAAAGATCAGCAGCCTCGCATGCGGATGTCGAGAACAAACACTCATAGATGTTCCCCCTCGCCCAATCGCGATACCTTTCCCAAGTGGCGGTTAACGCTCCATAAAAAAGCCATAAAAAAAGCCATAAAAAAAGCCAGTGACATTATCACTGGCTTTTTATCCGCCTAACGTTTCACCTTATGGGTGACAGACGTTATGCAGCTCTAAATTAGTACCGATATCTTTATTGCGATCCGCTTTAGCATCGTCATTACGCAGTTGCGTCAAGTGATCTAAATACGCTTGATCTACATCGTTAGTGATGTAATGCCCATCAAAAACAGAGGTTTCGAAACGTTTAATCGCTGGATTTTCCATTCTTACCGCTTCGATTAAATCAGGTAAGTCTTGGAAAATAATGCCATCGGCACCAATTAACTTGGCGATTTCATCGGCATCACGGCCATGGGCGATCAACTCGTTTGACGTTGGCATGTCGATACCGTACACGTTCGGGAAACGAATTTCCGGCGCGGCAGAGGCAAAGTACACTTTCTTAGCACCTGCTTCACGGGCCATTTCGATGATTTGCTCAGACGTCGTACCGCGAACGATAGAGTCGTCCACCAGCAAGACATTTTTGCCTTTGAACTCAGTGTTAATGGCATTCAACTTACGACGCACTGACTTCTTGCGCTCCTGTTGACCCGGCATGATGAAGGTACGGCCAATATAACGGTTTTTCACAAAACCTTGGCGGTACGGTAAGTCCATGCAACGGGCAATTTCCAGCGCGATATCGCAAGAGGTTTCAGGAATAGGAATAACCACGTCGATATCGTGATCGTACCATTCCTTCTTAATCTTCTCGCCAAGCTTAGCGCCCATGTTGACGCGACTTGCATATACAGACACTTTGTCGATCGTCGAATCTGGACGGGCAAAATAGACGAATTCGAAGATACAAGGTGCATAGCTAGGCTCGGCTGCACATTGACGGGTATACAGCTGACCATCAATTGACACGTAAATCGCTTCACCTGGCGCCACATCACGCATCACTTCAAAACCGACGGCATCGAGTGCCACGCTTTCAGAAGCAACCATGTATTCAGTACCCGTTGGCGTTTCGTGCTTGCCTAACACCAGAGGACGAATACCAAATGGGTCACGGAACGCGACTAGGCCTTGACCAATGATCATGGCAACAACCGCGTAGGCACCACGAGCTTGTTGGTGTACGTTAGCGACCGCATCGAACACTTCTTCCGACGTCAGGGTCAAACTAGTGGTTTTTTGCAGTTCGTCGGCCAACAGGTTCAGCAACACTTCAGAATCCGAAGTGGTGTTCACATGGCGACGTTTTTTGATCAGCCCTTCGGCTAATTCGACTGTATTGGTTAAGTTGCCGTTGTGGGCTAAAGAGATCCCAAATGGCGAGTTAACATAGAAAGGCTGCGCTTCAGATGCGCTTGAACTGCCCGCTGTTGGATAACGCACATGGCCAATACCTGCATTACCTTGTAGGCGTTGCATGTGTTTGACTTCAAAAACGTCTTTGACCAGACCATTGGCTTTACGCAGTCTGAAAGCACCACGATCAATGGTCACAATACCTGCCGCATCCTGACCTCTGTGCTGCAACACTGTCAGTGCATCATAAATGGTCTGATTAACCGATGATTGGCCAACTATTCCGACGATACCACACATGGGTAAGCTTCCTCATTGTAAGATGTTCTATCACTTAGGATTATTTTATTTTCTTTCTTATAGTTTGGGTACAAAGCTGGAGGTATTTTCCAAATAGTCAAAAAACCATTGAATAACAACGCCAAATTCGGGTACTAGCACAGAATCTTTCCACCATTGGGAGTTGGGAGAGCCTGTAAAAGCATCCATGAAAAACAACAAGGCGCTCACAATAAGCGCGCCTCGAATAGCACCAAAGCATAGGCCCAAGAGCCTATCAGTGCCAGATAATCCGGTTTTGACAACAAGTTGTCCGAGAATATAGTTAACTAAGGCACCGAGTACCAAAGTGGTAATAAAGAGGATGGCAATAGAAACACCATTACGCAGCATCTCATCGTTCATTTGTGTTAAGTGAACGGCAAGATCTTGGTAAAATTGGCTGGCAACAAAGAAAGCCGCAAACCATACCACTAAGGACATGGCTTCTTTGGCAAATCCACGGATCAGACTGATGAGAGTCGATAATCCGATGACGAATATGATAGCGTAATCAATCCAAACCATTGAGATGGCTTTCCGACATGGGCTTTAAGACGGCGCGATTCTACCAGAGACTGAAACGATTCTCACCCCTAGTGAGGTAAATAAATCATTTTCAGTCTCGAGTCTTGTATCACCATTAAGATTCTAAGGGATTAAAAGGAACAATCCAGCCCTTGAGACGTGTAAGGTTTTCCACCTCAACTTGTACTTTCTTCAGCTTTGCCTCAGACACATCGGGTCCGACAAACACTTTAGTTAATACGCCATCTTTAGGGTTTTCAGGAATAGTGTACGCTTTAAAACCACTCTTACGCAGCTGTGCAACCAAAGCTTTAACATTCGTTGCGTTGTTAAAACTGCCAAGCTGCAAAGTAAAGCCACTTTTTAAGCTGTCACGGCTTGCAGTACTGGCTTTAGGCGTTTCTGCTTTGGGCTTTTCAGTCTTAGCGACGGTTGGCGCTTTAGTCTCAGCTTTTTTAGCGGGCTCCGTTTTTACCGTCGCCTTAGGTGGCTCTTTTTTAGGTTCTGGTTTCGCTTCAGGCTTTTTAACTTCTGCTTGCTTAACCTCTGGCTTTTTCACCTCAGCTTTAACGTCCGCCTTAACGTCTTGCTTAGCGATGACAAGCGCGGCTGACTTCTCACTGTCGGCATTATTGCCTGTCTCAGCTAAGACGGCATCTGCCCCGCTTAACGCAGCAGTGTCTTCGGCCGACAAGACTTCAAACATATCATCGTCGGCTTTTTGCTGCTCAATCACAGTCGGACGCAAAGGTATTTCGGAAAATTGCTCTTCTTGGCGATCTTTCTTGCCATCCAAAATATCTGGCAAAAAAATCACTCCAAGCGCAACCAGCACCACAGTGCCGACTAAACGATTATGAAACTGGCTAGACAAAACGGACTTCCTGCATAAATTGAGACTTAAAACCTGCCACAGTGTAAAAGGAGCCAAACACAATTACCACATCATCTGGGTTAATTTGCGCTTTTAATGCCGACCATGCCTCAGCTATGCCCTCAAACTCAAATGCGCTGGCCTCGGGTGCTAAGGTTTTGCGCAGCATGGCAGAACTCGCGCCACGCTCACCTTGAAGGCTCACTAAATACCAAGTGTCGACCAGAGGATGGATCACAGGCAACACGCCCGCAATATCTTTATCCTTCAACATGCCACAAAGGGCAAATACGCGTTTACCTACGACCATTGGCGCTAGTTGCTGCACCAAAAAACGCGCCGCATGGGGATTATGCGCCACATCGAGTAGTACTAACGGCTGCTCACTCACCCGCTCTAATCGACCAGTTAACCGAGCAGTGCTAATACCCTCGGCAATAATAGCGGGCGCGATATTCGGCCACCCCTGTTCAATTACAGCCAATACCGTGGCCGCATTAGGTAGCGGCAAGGTCGGTAACGCTAAATCGTGCAGTTTGAGCACTTGGCCTTGAAAGTCCCATAAACTACCATGAACTTGATAACTGAATTCGTTGCCGACGCGATACAAGATGGCGCCAACCTCATTGGCAACATCATTGACGGTATGCGGCAAGTTGGGCTCGCCGACAATCGCAGCTTTACCGTGACGGAAAATACCCGCCTTTTCTCGGCCGACGAGTTCGCGGGTATTACCGAGATAACTCTCATGATCTAAATCGACCGAGGTCACCACGCTGATATCGGCATCAATAATATTGGTGGCATCTAACCGTCCACCTAAACCGACTTCTAAGATGACTACATCCAGCTTAGCGGCTTTAAACAGTATCAGGCCCGCAAGCGTGGCGTATTCAAAAAAGGTCAGGGAAATCTCGGCGCGCGCCGCTTCAATTTGCTCAAAGGCGGCGACAAAGTCGCTATCACTGGCGTCGCTGCCATTAATACGCACTCGCTCGTTGTATTTCAGCATGTGCGGCGAGCTGTATACGCCCACAGTCAAACCGGATAATCGCAGAATATTTTCCAGCATAGCGCAAGTCGTGCCTTTACCATTTGTGCCTGCCACTGTGACTATCTTGCTTTGGCCTAAATCTAATAGACCCAAGGTTTGCGCGACCTTAGAAACACGGGTTAATCCCATATCGATTTCGGTTGGATGTATGGATAACAAATAATCCAACCACTGTTCCAATGCTGCATTTGACGCTGGCGCTGTTAGCATGTCCGTACATCCTCGTATTCGATTATCTCTCAAATAAGAACTTTTCAATCCAACATGAATAATGGCCCAAGGGCGAGTTTAGGCAATTGATATTGTTCTGGATAAGTCACATCGACTAAATAAAGCCCATGGGGTTTAGCCGTCGCTGCGGCTTGATTTCTGTCTTTTAAGGCGAGCAAATCACCCATCCACGTCAGCGGCTGATTGCCTAAACCGATTTCTAACAATGAACCGACGATATTGCGCACCATGTGATGCAAAAAGGCATTCGCGGCGATATCGACAATCACATACATGCCTTGGCGCGTGACATTGACACAATGCACATTA
Source organism: Shewanella vaxholmensis (assembly GCF_031932135.1). NCBI lineage: Bacteria > Pseudomonadati > Pseudomonadota > Gammaproteobacteria > Alteromonadales > Shewanellaceae > Shewanella > Shewanella vaxholmensis. Next base: position 24,925 of record NZ_JAUOEV010000026.1, on the reverse strand, counting down.
CGAAACGGCGTTTTTGACTGGCACTGGACTGCGCGAAAGCTGGTAAAATCTTGCTCGCCTAAGAGTGCCTGCGCCGCTTGGTGCATTCTATCGGCATCAATATCGCCGTGATAATGGCTGACACCATGGCGTAAAATCCCAGGGCGAAAACTGTGATTATAAATCACATAACGGTAGCGTCTGGCGGTAGCCGAAAAGCGCGCGTGAAAACTGTCGTCGACTTCTTTAACCCAACGCACGGCAATATTGTCGGGTAAATTGGCATTTACCCCTAAGGTCCATGCGCCTTCATTACGAATGGCATTGGTTTCAAAATGAACCACTTGTCCCGTGGCATGCACGCCCGCGTCGGTACGGCCAGCGCAGAAGACGCCGATAGGCTCGTTGGCCACTATCGATAACGCCCGTTCTAATTGCGCTTGTACTGAATCGACTTCGGCCTGACGTTGCCAGCCAAAATAACCATTGCCGTCATATTCAATACCTAATGCAATCCGCATCCACTTTTCCTCACAATTGATTTAGCGGCGCATTTTATCACAGCAGCCCATAAAAAAAACGGCGCTGAAGGCGCCGTTAGGTTGAAACTCTCTCAATCGGGATTAACTCATCTCTTTGAGTAAACGTCCGGCTTCATCTTGCTGGCGCTCATTACCATCAATTTGCACTTCTTTGAGCAGGGCTTTGGCGCTGTCGCTGTCGTCAATTTCGATATAAGCGCGAGCTAAATCCAGCTTAGCGTTGACTGAGTTTTCTTCATCATCGACATCAATCATAGCGGCGTCACCGATTAAGGCTCCGACATCACTCATTTCCACGTCGACTTCCGAATACAAATCGGTATCTGTGCCGTCTTCATCGGCATCATTCAACAACTTGTCGATGTCGATAAAGCCGTTTTCATTTTGGAAATTCGTTAAATCATGCTCAGGAACAAACTTCTTCTGTGCTTTACGCGACTCTTGGGCATCGAGTGCAGCTAACGCTTCATCGACAGTGAGATCATCGACGAGTGAGAAACTGTCTTCCGACGTCAGTACATCTTCATCGCCATCAAAATCGGTATTGGCCGTGAAAGCAGCGAGTACATTGTCGTCGCTTAAATCGAGGCCTTGCTCAGAATCGTCAGCATCCTCTTGGGTATCGAGTTTAAAATCTTCACTAAAATCAAGATCGTTACGCGTCGCCTTAATCGGCTTCTCTTGAGTCGCATCATCCAGAGCCTTAGCATCAGCTAGCGAAGCATCGGCATTAGGCTCGACATCATCGACATCTGTTTCAGCGGCGGCATCGGCTGGCGTCGCAGCAGGTTTGGCCTTAGGCGCAAAATCAAGCTCTGAGTCCCAATCGAGCACGTGGGGATCCTTGCTCTTATTGGCTTTTAAATCATTAAAGAAAGAAGACTCTTTTTCCTTAACTCTCGCTGCAGCGGTAGCGGCTGCCAAAGTGGCTGCGGCCGAAGTCAGGGCGTCAGAATCATCATCTTCACCCAACTCTTCGACTAACGAGAAAGTATCATCAGTGCCATCAATCGAATGGGATGCACCAATACCTTTGAGTAAGTTATCTTCGTCTGTGGTGGTATCGTCCGCGTCAAGCTGCGCCGTTTCCATATCGAAGTCGAATTCATCTTCATCGGCATCGAGTTGTTCTGGCACATCAAATTCAGCTAACAGCGCATCTAAATCTTCATCGCCTGCCGCTTCGCCCTTGATATCTTCCGGTAACGAAGCTTCTAGCTCTGCGGCAATTTCTGCACTGATATCATCATTTTCTGCATCAACTTTGATTTCAGGCTCAGCATCAAAACTTGCCAGCAGTGAATCGATATCATCGGATTCATCTACGCCTAATTCATCCAGTTCATCGTCTAACTCGGCGGCAATTTCAGCGCCAAGATAGGGTTCAACTTCGGGTGCTGCAGGTTTATCGAAATCAGCTAACAGTGCATCGATGTCGTCAGTGTCTTCTGCACCCAGTTCATCCAGCTCTGCGTCTAACTCGGCGGCGATTTCAGCACCAAGATCGGGTTCAGCTTCGGGTGCTGCGGGTTTATCGAAATCAGCTAACAGTGCATCGATATCGTCTGTGTCTTCTACACCCAGTTCATCCAGCTCTGCGTCTAACTCGGCGGCAATTTCAGCGCCAAGATCGGGTTCAACTTCGGGCTCTGCGGGTTTATCAAAATCCGCTAACAGCGCATCAATGTCGTCAGTATCTTCTACACCCAGTTCATCTAACTCTGCATCTAACTCGGCAGCAATTTCAGCGCCAAGATCAGGCTCGACTTCAGGCTCTGCGGGTTTATCAAAATCCGCTAACAGCGCATCAATGTCGTCGCTATCTTCTACACCCAGTTCGTCTAACTCTGCGTCTAACTCGGCAGCAATTTCAGCGCCAAGATCAGGCTCGACTTCGGGCTCTGCGGGTTTATCAAAATCCGCTAACAGCGCATCGATATCATCAACCTCTTCGCTGCCCAGTTCATCATCTAACTCATTATTGAGTTCTGCGGCGATGGCAGCACTGAGATCTTCATCATCAGACGCAACAGCGTCTGGTGCTTGTGCAATCTCAGTATCTTCTGCAGGAACACTAAACTCGGCAGGTAATGCATCAAGATCATCGTCATCCGCGATGGCTTCATCGGCAGGTTTAGTATCTTCTACTTCAACGTCGTCTTCTTCAGCTAAATCGCTCGCAAAGTTTCGCTCTAATTCGCTTAAATCCTCTTCAGCCTCAGCGCTGTCTTCAGAAGTGCTGTCATCAGAGCCTAGGCCCGCTAAGAGTGCATCAAGATCGGCTTCCTCAAGAATATTGCCAGATTTAGGTTTCTCCTCAACAATATCCTCTTCCTGATCGCCCATGGCTTCTGCCCACAGATCATCAAGAGATTGCCCTTCGTCTTCAACCTCAGGTTCGGCTGAGAGACCAGGATCGACAAACATTTCAGACGCCATATCCATCTGATCGTTTGAGTCAGTTAAATCTTGCTCTGGTTGTAAATCGACGCTGCCCATATCCAGCAGGCTATCGATAGAGTCCGCATGGTCGGTATCTAAATGCACCGCCATATCATCTAAATCGTCATCATCCATGTCCATTATGGCTGCACCAGCAACGCCAGCAGCACCGGCGGCCATAACCGCTTCTTGCGCCTGCATTTCCCGACGTTCTTTATTACGCTTACGGCGTAGGAACCAGAACACTGCCAGTAACAAGAACAAGGCAGGGATCACAGCGGCAGCAATCATTAACACTGGACTGTTAAGGATACTACGCCATAAATCATCGGGTTCAGCGGCGACCTCAGCATCTGCTTCAGGAGTATCTGTTGCCATCTCTGGCGTTTGGGCAGCTTCAACTTCGGCTTTTAAAGCTTGGTTTTGCAATTTGCTGGCTTGCAGAGTTTCCTCTAGCACGGCAATGCGTTGATTCAACTCTTCAACTTTCACTTTTAGCGCTTCAACATCTGAAGTGCGGACAGTGAGTTGATCTTGGGTACGAGCTAATTCATCGGTTAATGACAGATTTTTACTTTCGGCCGCTTCTAAACGCGACGTTACATCAGAACTCAGCATCTTAGGCTTGTCTGGCGTCGGCGTTTCTACCACTGGCGCTTTAGGCGGTGTCACTTTAGTTTCAGTAATTTTAGTTTCAGCAATCACGGCGGGAGCCGTCACAGGTGCTTGCGTAGTGACTTTCGCAGCAGGTTTCTGCACCGCTTTTGCTGGCGCACGGGATTGTCTGTCGCTTTGTTCTGCTCTTGCAATCGCCATGCTATTAGGAATCGACAGCATGACTTCTTTAGACGGGATCAGCAGGATCATGCCACGTTCTAAACTGTTGTAGCTGGCCGAGTTAAACGCATGGGGGTTAGCATCGTATAGCGCTGCCATCACTTGATAGACGCTGACGCTGGCATCGGGACGGACTTTTTGCGCTATGCTCCAAAACGTGTCTCTGGATGTCGTTGGGCCATATTGATGATTAACTTGACGGATCTGTCCGTCTGGACCCATGATTTTTAAGGGTTTTAATCTTGGCGTATCTGCTGCAACGGCGGGATCAATAAAATAAGCGGTAGAAGAAACAGCTAAAACAGTGGCCATTAGACCCACAAGATACGAAGTGCGAAATTTCATCAATCCTTCCCTTTGAAGCGCTATAAAGTTATCTCGCTGATAACAGGCTTTAGGCAATTGTATTTATTGAGATTACTATAAACCAGAAATCCCTGCCCTGCTACTGTTCACAATTGTAAAACAAAAAAAGCCTGCTGACAGCAGGCTTTTTCAATGGGCATAAAATGCAATCTCGTGCTTAGTAATAATCTCTCACTAAGATCTCGGCAATTTGCACACTGTTCAAGGCTGCGCCCTTACGAATATTGTCTGACACCACCCACAGGTTAATCCCATGAGAATGAGAGATATCCTTACGAATGCGGCCAACATAAACCGGATCGGTACCAGCACCATCGGTTACAGCCGTTGGATAGTCATCATCTGACTCAAACAATACCACTCCTTCGGCATTACGCAGTAAAGCTTTAACGTCTTCTGCATCGACAGGCTGACGGGTTTCGATATTAATGGCTTCAGAGTGACCATAAAACACAGGTACACGTACCGCGGTCGCATTCACTAAAATCTCATCGTCACCGAAAATTTTCTGGGTTTCCCAGACCATTTTCATTTCTTCTTTGGTATAGCCGTTATCCATAAACTTATCGATTTGCGGCAATACGTTAAAAGCAATTTGCTTTGGATAGACTTCAGCGTCAGCAGGTAAACCTTGCAGTAATTTAGTGCACTGATGCGCTAACTCTTCAATGGCTTTTTTACCTGTACCTGAAACTGACTGGTACGTTGCCACGTTAATGCGGCTGATACCATAGGCATCATAAATAGGCTTAAGCGCCACCAGCATTTGAATCGTTGAGCAATTTGGGTTAGCAATGATATTGCGATTGCGGAAATCAGCAATAGCATGCGGATTCACTTCGGGTACGACCAAGGGAATATCGATGTCGTATCTAAAGTGCGAGGTGTTATCAATCACAACACAACCTGCTTCAGCGGCAATCGGGGCCCATTTGGCGGAAACATCACCACCTGCAGAAAAGAAACCAATTTGAGCTTGGGTCCAATCGAAGGTTTCTACGTCGAGAATGGTAATTTGTTTGCCATGAAAGCTGACCGTTTCACCGGCGCTGCGGCTACTGGCTAAAGGGTACAAATTTGCAACCGGGAAATTACGCTCTTCGAGGATCTCTATCATTGTTTGACCCACTGCGCCCGATGCACCTAAAACGACAACATTAAATTCCTGTGACATAGCTACTGACCGACTCCTGAAAAACCTAAATTGGACAACCAATCTACCTCAGATTGACCGTCATAAGCCAGCGCCAATGCACTAAATTCGCGTCTATGTTGGTGATTTTTTCTCATAGTGTCGAAGCCATTCTCATTTAAGAATGTATTTCTGAACATCTTGTCATCATCGCGCAAATTATAGACAAAACGCGCGAGCTGCAATAACGCTTTTTCATTCGGCGCTGTCGCAAGTTCAACCGCCTTAATGTTAAAGGTTGGCAAGAGATCCAGCAGGCTTTTATCGGCAGTAATATTCAACAACTGACACAGGTTTTGGTAGAGCATAAAAGTGCCACGCGCCTTACCTTCTAAGCTATAACCTGCGATATGCGGCGTAGCAAACTCTGCCAATGGTACCAACTCGGGCAAAGGTGTTGGCTCGCCTTCCCACACATCGAGCACTAATTTAAGATCGTCACGTTGCAGCTTCACTTTGATAAGCGCCTGATTATCTATCACATCACCGCGGCAGCAATTCACTAACCATGTATTGGGTTTGAGTGCCTTTAAGCGCGCCTCATCGAACAAATGCTTGGTTTTATGCTCGCCAGTGCGCGTGATGGGCACATGTAAACTGATGATATCGGCCTGCGCCATGATGGTTTCTAAGCTCACAAAACTGCGCGGATCGCCCTCTGCAGCTTTGATGGGATCGTTAAGCAACACCTTAATACCATAGGCTTGCAAGCATTTAGCTGTTGCAGTACCGGTATTGCCCGCGCCCACGATGCCGACGACCTTGCCCTTAAGCGGCGAATTAAAGCGCTGCGCTAACTCCAGCATAGCGATAAAAGCAAACTCCCCGACAGCAGTCGCATTGCAACCTGGTGCATTAGAGAAGGGAATATTTCGCTCAGCAAGATAGGTTAAATCCACATGATCTGTACCTATGGTGGCACTGCCGACAAATTTCAGCTTGTTATTGCCTGAGAGCAACTCGGCATTCACTTTGGTGACCGAGCGCACTAATAGCACATCGGCCTCGCGTACTTGCTCGGCGGTTAACGTGCGGCCGTTAACAGGAATAATGTCCCCGAGATCGCCAAATAGCGGTTCAACATAGGGCATATTTTCATCGACTAAAATCTTCATGGGCACCTGATCGGATAAAAGTGGGAATGGAAGGCATCAAGATGCTCGGTATTCTAACAAGACTAATGGGATAAATCCTTGTCGATGCAACAGGTTTACAAAAATCGCCCATAAAAAAGGGAAGCCTAAGCTTCCCTTCTATCGCGTTTGATAAACAAACTTATTTGAATTTACGCATCACTAGCGTGGCGTTTGTACCGCCAAAACCAAAGCTGTTACTCATGACTGTATTCAGCTCAGCATCGCGATATTCACGAACGATAGGCATGTCTTTCGCCGCGTCGTCCAGATTTTCGATATTGATACTTGGGGCAATAAAGCTGTTTTCCATCATGATTAAGCTGTAAATCGCTTCATGTACGCCTGCAGCGCCTAATGCATGACCTGTCATAGACTTAGTCGATGCAATCGGTGGGCACTTGTCTTTGAAGACTTCACGTAGCGCTTCTAATTCACGCACGTCGCCCACTGGCGTTGAAGTGCCGTGAGTGTTGATGTAATCGATTGGGGTATCAACATCGACCATGGCCATTTGCATACAACGCACTGCGCCTTCGCCAGATGGCGCCACCATGTCATAACCGTCTGAAGACGCGCCATAACCAATCACTTCAGCGTAAATTTTTGCGCCGCGAGCCAGAGCATGCTCTAACTCTTCAACCACTAAAATACCGCCGCCGCCAGAGATCACAAAACCATCACGGTCTGCATCATAGGTACGAGAGGCTTTTTCTGGTGTGGCATTGTACTTAGTTGACAGTGCGCCCATAGCATCAAAGCCCATGGTCAGCGTCCAATCCACTTCTTCAGCACCACCGGCAAACACCATGTCTTGCTTACCCATTTGGATAAGTTCAACGGCGTGACCAATACAGTGAGCGCTGGTTGCACAGGCTGAACTGATAGAATAGTTCATGCCTTTAATTTTAAATGGCGTGGCTAAACAAGCACTGGCGGTACTCGACATGATGCGAGGCACAATATACGGACCAACACGTTTAACACCTTTTTCACGCAGTGTATCGGCAGATTGTACTTGGTTAGACGATGATGCACCGCCTGTACCGACAATCAAACCCACACGGTGATGAGAATACTGCTCTTCGGTTAAATTGGCATCGGCAACCGCTTCTTGCATGGCTATGTAGGCATACGCTGCCGCATCACCCATAAAACGCAATGCCTTACGATCGATATGCTCAGCTGGGTTTAACTTGATGTCACCCCATACATGGCTACGTAATTGCATCTCTTCAAACTGAGCTGAATGCGTAATACCACTGCGGCCCGCTTTCAGTGACTCGGTCACTTCTTGCTTGTTATTACCGATACTTGAAACAACACCCATTCCGGTGATCACGACTCTTTTCATTTTATTGCTATCCATTGTGTACATGTCAGTACCTACTTTTCGCTGAGCCAATAGTATCTGTTTTGACTCAATTAAGTGGTCAGCTTTCCATAAAGGCGAGTAAAATAATGCCCATTATGAGACCGAGAGTAAATTTCTTTGACTGCTGAGCCCAATAAACCTTGCCAAATTAAGCGTGATTACCCGCAATTAATCAACCTTTATCCCGCAACCGCTGACACTGATGCACACTATCTCAGCAAGTTGAGCATTTATCAGCAGCGGGTATTTGAGGCTCATTCACAGCAAAAAATCTTAGTATTAGGCCAAATTGGTCTAGGCAACGGGCTTGAACTCTTATCTTGGTGGCGCGCTCATTCGCACCTTAGCCAACGTTTACTTTTAAAAGTGTTCGAACCCAATCCGATTAATGCTTACGAACTTAAATTACTTTGGGATCAATCCACCTGTTTAACCAAAGAGCCTGAACTTGAGCCACTTGCCCAACGCTTACTTAATGCAGAGCCCGCGGCTATTATAGGTTGCCAGAGATTAATTTTTGATGACGGTCGTTTCACAATCGACCTGCACTTTGGTGATATTCAATCCCAGCTCAGTTCACTCATTCATTCTCCACTTCACCCCGTTCAGCACTGGCTGGTATTGCCCCATCTGCAAAATGGGTTGAATCAGCAAAACCATTGGCAGATGGCAAAACTCAGTGACGATAGCGCGACCATTGCCACTATTGAATCAAGCGAATCAAGCGGATTAAACGAAACAACAATCAATCGTTTCCAAGCCTGTGGCTTTGAGATGAGGGATTTTACCTGCACTGAAATACAGACAAACCATCAGCCTGATGCCATTTTGTTACACGAGCGCCACGTCTTACGCCAGCAAGATGCCAAAGCCTATGCCTTTAATCCTATGGCTGCAATCTTACCCTCGGACACGTCCAGCACGATTGCCATAATAGGCGGTGGCTTAGCCTCGGCGCATTTGGCGCTGTCTTTGGCCGAGCGAGGCCAAGGCACGCAGCTGTTTTGTAAAGATGCCAAGCTTGGCCAAGGCGCTTCGGGCAATCGTCAAGGGGCGATTTATCCACTGCTGACACCGGAAAATGACGAGCTTAGCCGCTTCTTCCAACAGGCATTTTTATTTAGTCGACGTCGAGTGCAGGCGCTGACGTCTGTCCCCGCACCAAATCAAACGTCGATTTCCCATGATTTTTGTGGCGTATTGCAAACTGCCCACGATGAACGCAGCCAATTACGACTCGATAAAATCATTCAAGGCCAACTCTGGCCAAGTGAAATAGCCTACGCCGTCGATGCTGAGCAAGCCAATGCAATTGCCAAGATCAATCTCGATAAGCCAGGTTTTTTTTATCCCTTAGGTGGTTGGGTTTGTCCATTTGAATATGCCGAAGCTGCAATACAAAAAGCAAGGCAACTGGCAGATGTCAGTGTCTCGCTCAATACCGACATCCTTGCCATTGAACGCCAAGCCGATGGCTGGGTTTTGTTGACTGAAAAAGAACGTTTCGGGCCTTTTGCACAACTTGTACTCGCCAATGGCAGAGAATTGACGCAGTTTGATGCCAGCAACAAATTACAAATTAGCCCCTTTCGTGGCCAAGTCAGCCATGTGCCCGCTCAGTTTCAATTGAGTCAACTCGCGACTGTACTGTGCGCCAACGGTTATTTAACCCCGAGTCACCAAGGACTCCACTGCCTTGGCGCGAGTTACGTTAAAGAACCTGAACATTTAGACTTTTGCCCGCAGGAACAGCAAGAAAACCTCGCCAAAATGCACGAAAGTTATCCGAACCAAAGCTGGCTTGCAGATATCGACATGAGTGGCAACAATGCCCGTGTTGGCGTGCGTATGGTGACGCGGGATCATTTCCCTATGATGGGCTGCGCGCCCGATGTGGCGAAAATCCTTGAGGATTATGAGCAACATCAACTCACTAAAGAGAGTCGCCACTACTGGCAAACCACGCCAGCGCCAGTGCATCAAGGACTGTATATTCTTGGTGGGTTAGGCTCGCGGGGACTCAGTTCTGGGCCACTGGCCGCCGAATGTCTCGCCGCGCAACTTTGCGGCGAACCAATACCGCTTGATAAAGCCACCCTGTGTAAACTCAACCCCAATCGCATGTGGCTGCGAAAATTGCTCAAGGGTAAAGCGCTCTAGGTAATCAATCGCTAGAAAAATAACGTTTTTGAGCGCTATAAAAAAGGGATTAAGCCATGGCTTAGTCCCTTTTTTAAATGTTTTCTGTAAACCACTTAAGCGGCTGTAACGACTATTGCGTTGTCACTGCTGTGGGTTCAAGGCTGCTAGACTCAAGACTGCTAGCTCCAACATGTCGAGGTTTTCGCGGCGCTCTGGGCACTTTTACCCGAGTACGATTGTTGTTATCGCGACTCTGACGAATAAGCGCATCACCGCTAAGACTGGGTACTAGGCTCGATGTCAGGCTTGCAGCCTCACGGTGAGATTTCGCCAATCTGTCGTATAACAGCACATTGACCGACGCAGCAAGATTCATACACCCGACCGTAGGCACATACACTACGGCATCGGCTTTATCGATAATCTCTTGGCCAATGGTGCCATCTTCAGGACCAAACACATAAAAGGCTTTCGCGGGATGGACAAAATCCGGCAGCGGCGTCGCGCCAACCACCAAATCCACGCAGATGAGCTTAGTGTCCGCCGGAATCGAGGCGAGTAATGAAGTGACGCCCGTAAGCGGAATGCGCTCTCCAGCATCCTTAGTATCGACATGGTATTGCACTGCACCCGAACGCGCGGCTAACTCGTAGCGCCTGCCGGTATAAAATACGCCGTCAACGCCATAACAACCCGATGCGCGCATAATGCCGCCGACATTAACGGGCGTTTTAGGATTCACTAAACCGATAAACACTGCGCTGTCATCGAGCGTTTGCTCACTGGCTAATTCAGCACTCGGCATTTCTGTACTCGTTACTTCGGTATTAGTCACTGCAGTATTAGTCACTTGCTCGTTGTCAGTCATAGGCATAACGCTAGGCAACATCAAATTCGCCTACAATCCTTGCATGCAGCTGTGCCCATGCCTGTTCAACCAAGGCATAATCGGCATCATTTAATTCTTGGCGCGCGAGTGCTAAACAATCGGTCATTTTCAACATAAGGGCATCGAGATCGGTTGCACCCTGCGCTTCAAGTTGTGATAACACAACGGCGACATGACCCTGTAAATAGCCACAGGCAAACAAAGCATCGTCATCACCATGGCTGACTACACTGGCGATCCACTGTTCTAATGCGTCTTCGTAATGCTCTAACATTGGGTCTAACTCTCCATTAATACTGGATTGGCCGACACATCTGCTGCGACCAATAAATCTGGATTGGCCACCTGATACATGACGTAATCATGGTAGCCCGTCGTCACTTTATAATAGCCGCCAAGCTCGCTATCTAATTTAGGGTCGCCACTATCCACAATTAGTGGTCGTCCATCAAGTGCTTTTAGCTTAGTTTTTGTGGCAAGGATAATAATATTGTCTTTTCCGATGCGCCGAATGAGCTCAGGCGACAACTGTTGATTGCCGCGTCCTAAGATATGGCCTTGACCGCCAATCAGAGTGATCACCAACTTAGTCGGCTTATCTTGGGTCAGTTCAAGTAATTCATTCGCGGTTAAGTCACTGCCAACAAGGTTTTTATCTTGAATGAGATCAACACCGAGCAGGGTATTGTTCAGAGCTAACTCTTCCATCACAAAGGCAACCGTACTACCAGAGCCCATGATGTACAGCTCATCTTCCATTTGATTAATCACATCGGCGGCGATATCGGCCAGCACGAGTTCATCGACTTCCTTACCGCCCATCTTCACCGCTTGCACATAACGCGGCTCGGCGGGCACTAAAAGTTCACCAAATCGTTTGGCGCGCACTGTGCCTTGGCGAAAAGCCACTTCGTCGATATCCATCACATCGGCGGACATCAAACTAACAAGTTCACCATCGAGCAACATTTTGACCACCATGCCAGAGGCATGGGGCGTAATACCGTAAACGCCGGAATGAATTTTCACGCCAGCGGGCACACCAAGCACGGGTAATTTGTCATCGATAGTGGCTTGCTCAAACACGGAGTAAACGTCGCGTGCCGTGCCATCACCACCGGCAAAGAGCAGTAAATCCAGCGGTTCATCCAGCAGCGCACGCACAACGGCCTGCGTATCCAGTGCCTGTGTTTTATCCGGGGTTTGATACACCACTCGCGTGGTAAAACCCAGTGACTTTGCTGCGTCTTCACCCATGATGCCCGAAGCGGTAATAACCTCGATGTCATCAGCATAATCACGGATAACCTCAAGGGCCTGCATCATACGCAAAGCGGCTTTGGGTTCGGCGCCCAAGGCAAGCGCCTCTTCGGCAACGCCATCGCTGCCCTTAAGGCCAACACTGCCACCTAAGCCAGCCAATGGATTGATCACTAACCCTAAACGAAACCGAATCACCTTTTACCTCACTTAACGCAATCTTGGTATTTTTATCTTTATATTTTAGTATCTTAATAGATACTTTTTAATCGTGATTGATATTGCTAGATTGACATTATTAGGCCGCATGGGAGGCAACGCCAGGTTTATCCCTAGGAATAAAGAATACCGCCAGCATAGCGGCAAAAGCGCATCCTGCCGCAAATACCCAAGACCAAACCGCCCCGCTACCATCGCCCCAAATATAGCCGCAAATCCAAGTGCCGAGCGCGCCGCCCACTCCAAAACTTAAGCTGGCATACAGGGCTTGACCTTGGCTTCTGTGACTCGCATCGAAATGCCTGTGCACAAATTGAATCGATGCCGCGTGAGTTAAACCAAAGGTAAAGGCATGCAATAATTGACTAAAACCAAGCCACAATACGCTGTCCACTCCGAATGCAACCAACAGCCAACGCAAGCAAGTCATACCGATACTGACTATCAATAGGGTGTTAACGCCATAGCGGCCCAGTAAACGCGGCGCGAACATAAACATCACGATTTCGGCCATAGCGCCAAGGGCCACAAATATCCCCGCTGAAGATTCTGAGTAACCCGCTTGCTTTAAATATAAGACGAAGAAGCCGTAGAAAGGCCCTGCGCTCATTTGCAGCAACATAGCCGAGAGTAAGAACCAAATAATCGCTCGATTCCATTGTAATGGCGGCCGCACTTGACTGGTGTCACGCACTAAACGATTTGCTGGTAATGGCAACGCACTAGCTAACATGCCGATAAATAATGAAAAACCGATATAAGGCAGCACTTCAGTGCCCCACTGGCCAATCGCAAAGCCCGCACCGACAACCAGGCAGATATAACCGACACTGCCCCAACTGCGAATTTGACCGTAGCGACTGGCATTCTCGCCTAAGGTTTCTAAGGTGATCACTTCAAGCTGGGCAAGGATTGCGTTCCAAAAGAAGGTATAGAGGGCCAGACTCAGCGCCATATACACAAAACCGCCATGGTAGAAGAAACTCAAATACGCCAGAGCGGCGGCTCCCGCGCCCATTTTTATCAGCTCAGCACGCATCCCCGTCCGGTCAGCCACTTTGGCCCACACATTCGGGGCAACGATACGCGTCGCCATCAGGATGGCGAGTAAAAAGCCAATTTCTTGAGGATTAAAACCGCGATTTTCGAAGAAGACCCCAAGATAAGGGACCATAGTACCAAGAATAGAAAAGAAGAAAAAATAGCAGGCACAAAGCCAGCGTAATTGCCGGCTTGTGCTGGAAGAAGTTGACATTAACGCATTCCCTTTATCTCATGCCACTTGTTGTATCGTTATCGCATACCATCTATCACATGCGCCTATCTCATACCCCAGTCTCATGCTCCTATCGCATACCCCTATCTCATTCCGAGAACGGGCGTGTGACTGCGTACATCCTGATTTTGCGCTCTGTGTCTTAGCAAGTGATCCATCAACACAATAGCAAGCATAGCTTCGGCAATCGGTACAGCGCGGATCCCAACACAGGGATCGTGACGACCTTTAGTGACAACTTCGGCCATTTCACCCTGCGCCGTCATACTTTGGCCCGGCACACTAATGCTTGATGTGGGTTTTAAGGCAATATGGGCAATGATCGGCTGGCCCGATGAAATTCCACCGAGCACACCGCCCGCATGGTTAGATTCAAAGCCTTGAGGTGACATTAAGTCACGACCTTCGGAGCCCTTTTGAGTCACGACACCAAAACCATCACCAATCTCAACGCCTTTGACGGCATTGATGCCCATCAGCGCGTGGGCAATATCGGCATCCAATCGATCAAATACTGGCTCACCTAAACCCACTGGCACACCTGTCGCGATAACGGAGATTTTCGCGCCAATGGAGTCACCGGATTTTTTCAGCTCACGCATGTATTCATCAAGCGCTTCAAGCTTGCTGGCATCGGGGAAGAAAAAGGCATTTTGCTCAATTTGGTCAAGATCAATAGTCTGCGCACAAATAGGACCTAGCTGGGACATAAACCCATAGATCTCGATACCGTGAACTTGCTTCAAATACTTTTTAGCCACAGCACCCGCCGCAACGCGCATCGCGGTTTCACGGGCAGACGAGCGGCCACCACCACGGTAATCACGCATACCGTACTTTTGCTGGTAGGTATAATCGGCGTGTCCAGGGCGGAATAAATCTTTGATATTAGAGTAATCTTGACTACGTTGATCGGTATTTTCGATCAAGAGTCCAATTGAGGTACCCGTGGTTTTACCTTCAAAAACGCCGGATAAAATCCGCACTTCGTCTGGCTCACGGCGGGCCGTGGTATATCGGGATGTCCCTGGACGACGGCGGTCAAGATCATGCTGCATATCGGCTTCGGTTAATTCAAGCCCTGGTGGGCAACCATCAATAATGCAACCCAGTGCAACACCGTGACTCTCACCAAACGTCGTCACTACAAAATTTTGACCAATACTGTTTCCAGACATCCGCTTTGTACACCTTAGGTTATTTGTTCATCGCTCCGTGTCCAGCGACCACTGGACAATTTATTTTCCCGCTGCAAGCCTAACTGGCAGCGGGAAAAGTCTCAACCTAATTTGCTATCTTAGGTTATTCTGCGTCGCGATAAATGCCGAACACTGACTGATTTTCGACCAGTTGATCGCGGGTCAATACAAATACGCCATCGCCGCCATTTTCAAAGTTAATCCAAGTGAACGGCACTTCTGGGAATTGCTCAATCAAATGCACCATAGAATTGCCCACTTCGACTACGAGTAAACCCGTTGGTGTGAGGTATTGCGCGGCATTGGCCAGTATGCGTTTGGTTAAATCTAAGCCGTCGCGACCTGAGGCTAAACCAATGGCAGGCTCATGATGATATTCATCTGGCATGTCGCCAATGTCTTCAGCATCCACATAAGGTGGGTTTGAAACAATCAAATCATACTGAGGACCTTCTGGGATGGCCGAGAACAAATCCGATTGCATCGGGAATACTCGGTCCATCACACCTAAGGTTTCGATATTGATTTGCGCCACATCTAAAGCATCTTCGCTGATGTCCAGCGCGTCAACTTCGGCATCTTCAAATTCGTAGGCACAGGCAATTGCGATACAAGCGCTGCCAGTACATAAATCTAAAATACGCGTTACTGGTTTGCCATATAACCAAGGGCTAAAACGGTTAGCGATCATTTCAGCAATCGGTGAACGTGGCACTAACACGCGCTCATCGACGTAAAATTCAAGTCCGGCAAAACGTGCTTTGTTGGTCAGGTAAGGCACAGGTAGGCGCTCTCTGACACGGCGAATAATCAACTCGACAATTTTATGCTTTTCACTGCTGGTCAAGTTGCTTAAAATCACTTGCTGGCCGATTTCTTCGGGTAAGTGTAAAGCATGGAAAACTAAGGCGATGGCTTCATCCCACGCGTTATCAGTACCATGACCATAATACACATTGGCGTCGTTAAAACGGCTCACGGCCCAACGTAACATATCGCCAATAGTGCGTAATTCTGTCACAGCTTCATCTACAAAGATCTTATCCAAAACGTGCTCCCGCTAGTTTGTTCGCGAACATTGTAACTGAACTCTATTCAGAAACCATAGGATTCAATAGAATACCCGCCATGAATAAAGACGACGACAAAGAAGGCTTGGCGATGTTCTCAGCGCTTATCGATGGTATTAAACCCATCACGCAAAATAAGCGACACTTTCGCACGCCCTTAAAAACCAAACAGGAAATAGAACTGAAAGAGCAGCAACTGCATGCTAACAGTTATTTCTCAGATACTTATCAGCCGCTACTGCCAGTACAAGGGCCGATGCGTTGGTTGGCGGAAGGGGTTGATAGCATAGAACTCAAACGCCTGCGACGTGGAGATTACCAGCCAGATTTACTGCTGGATTTACACGGCTATCGCCAATCGGAAGCCAAACTTGAGTTAGCGGCACTGATCCAAGCCTGCGTCAAACAACAAAGCCTGTGCTGCTGCATTATGCACGGCTACGGCAGTGGCATATTGAAACAACAAGTTCCCATGTGGTTAGTGCAGCATCCTATGGTGAAGGCTTTCCATCAAGCGCCTAAAGAATGGGGTGGCGATGCGGCATTATTAGTGCTGATTGATATTGGAGAGCAGCCGCATAGACGTTAACTCGCTATCGGCTTCAGAGATTAACGTTTCAGATTTGGCAATTTAGAGATTTAGCAAAACAAACGGCCCACATAATGTGGGCCGTTTGTTCTGTAAATGGGATATAAATCTAAGCTAGCTAATGCTGTGTGGCGCATGCTGCCATACGATTGAAGCTTGCTCGGCATGTTTATCAATGAGCGTAATGCCCGAGGTGGCAAATAACGGCGGTTCAACACCTGCCACTAACTCACTGACCAAATAGCCCAATAACGGCATGTGAGCAATCACTAGCACTTTATCCGCCTTGTATAACTCAGCATAGGCTACAACTAACGCGGCTACATTGGCGGGATCGCCTGAAGGAACGAGATCATCAGCGACTAACCACTTACGCGGCTCAGGAAAATGCTGACTCAGCTCCTGCCACGTTTGCTGCGCACGTAAGTAAGGACTCACCAAAACGAGATCGAAATCAGTCACACTGCGAGCCAACCAGTTACTCATCAACACAGTATGGTGCCTTCCTACATCGGTCAGTGTTCTGTCTCTATCAGACTGAGCATTAAATCCGGCGTCACCATGTCTCATCAAAAATAGCTGCATACTTCTCTCGCGACTCAAACTTGTTTTTGTTTTATCCCAATTGTAGCCCTAAAATCCATTTCAACAAACCTTGTAAGACTTAATCTTTAGTCGATAAACACAAGAGATATTTGCTAAAAACCATTAAGACTATCAATATATAACAAGCTATCGTTATCGGAGTGTCTCTTTGCAAGCCTCTCAGTCCATTTATAAAAGTCCAAACGATCACCGTCAGTATCGTTATCTTGTGTTAGATAACGCGCTTAGGGTGTTATTGGTTGAAGATCAAGATGCCAGCCAAGCGGCCGCATCTATGGCTGTAGGCGTGGGTCATTTTGATGATCCCGCAGATAGACCCGGCATGGCGCATTTTTTAGAGCATATGCTCTTTCTTGGTACCGAAAAATTTCCCGACTCAGGCGAGTACCACGCCTTTATCAACCAACATGGCGGCAGCAATAACGCTTGGACGGGCACAGAGCACACTAACTTCTTTTTCACCATCAATGAAGACGTGTTTGCCGACTCCTTAGACAGATTCAGCCAATTTTTTATCGCACCTAAATTTGACTTAGAACTGGTCGACAGAGAGCGCCAAGCCATTGAATCTGAATTTAGTTTAAAACTGAAAGACGATATCCGCCGTACCTATCAAGTGCTGAAAGAGACAGTCAATCCGCTGCATCCTTTTTCGAAATTTTCAGTCGGTAACTTAGTCACCTTAGGCGGAGAGCAAGCACAGGTACGTAGCGAATTACTCGATTTCTATCAAAGCCACTACAGCGCCAACTTAATGACCCTGTGCTTAGTCGCGCCGCTTTCCCTCGACGAATTAGAAGATTTAGCCTGCCATTATTTTAGCGAGATCCAAAACTTGAACTTAGTGAAAAACTATCCTCAAGTGCCGCTGTTTTCAGAAAATGAGCTGTTAACCCAAATTGATATCGTGCCGCTTAAGGAGCAAAAACGCTTAAGCATCAGCTTTAATTTCCCTGGCATTGACCACTACTACAAACGTAAGCCTTTGACTTATATCAGCCATATTTTAGGCAATGAGAGCCATGGCAGCTTGTTGTCCTATCTTAAAGAGCAGGGACTTGTGAATAACTTGTCCGCGGGCGGCGGCGTAAATGGTTATAACTTCAAAGATTACAGTATCGGTTTACAGTTAAGCGATAAGGGACTGGCGAATCTTGATGAGATTATCAGCTGCTGTTTTGAGTATATTGAGCTCATCAAAACCCAAGGTTTAGATGAATGGCGTTATTTAGAGCGCGCAAACTTACTCAAAATGGCGTTTCGCTACCAAGAGCAAGTTAAATCACTCGATTTGGCCAGCCACCTCAGCATCAATATGCATCATTATGAAGTCGAAGATTTGGTCTTTGGTGACTATCGAATGGATGGGCTGGATATTCCAGAAACCATAGCCCTACTCGAGCTAATGACGCCCCACAATATGCGTCTGCAGCTTATCGCGCAATCGGTTAAAACGGATCGTAAAGCCAACTGGTATCACACCCCCTATAAAGTGCGCCCTATTGCACCTCAGTCCCTCGTTCGTTGGCAAGTGAGCAGTATTCGCCCAGAATTACAATTACCTGCTGCAAACCCATTTATCGTCGCCGACTCCATTCCTCGACCAGATAAGAGCGATGTCGATGTACCAGTGATCGTTGCAGAATCGACGGGATACCGTATTTGGCACAAGAAAGACGATGAGTTTAATGTGCCCAAAGGCCACATGTATTTGTCGCTGGACTCAGAGCAGGCGAGTAAAACACCAAAACATGCCGCCCTCACCCGCCTGTATGTTGAAATGCTGCTCGATTATCTGACTGAACCAACCTATCAGGCCGAAGTTGCGGGCTTAAGTTACAATATTTATCCGCATCAAGGTGGCATTACCCTGCATTTATCGGGCTTTACCGGTAATCAAGAAACCCTGTTGGCCTTGTTAATTCACAAAGCCAGAGAGCGTAATTTTACTGAAGAACGTTTTGCCCTAATTAAATCTCAACTACTGCGCAGTTGGCAGAATCTAGCGCAGGCTAAACCTATTTCACAATTGTTTACTAGTCTGACTGTCACGCTACAAAAAAGCAGTTATGAGCCTGCCCGCATGGCTCAAATGCTCGAAAACATAAGCCTTGAAGATTTGCATAACCATGTACGTGCCTTTTACGAGAAGATCTATCTTGAAGGGTTAGTCTACGGGGATTGGTTAGTCTCTGAAGCACAAGCTCTCGGTAAACGCTTAGAGCACATTTTATCCTTGGTTTCGACGCCAAGCGCCGAGTCCACCAGAGAATTAGTCAATTTAACGGGCCAAGGCACCTTACTTAGAGAACTTGCAATAGATCATCAAGATAGCGCGATCATTGTGTATTACCAATCCGCAGTAGCAACGCCAGAAAAAATGGCACTGTTTAGCTTACTAAATCATACTATGTCGTCCACCTTCTTCCATGAACTGCGAACTGAAAAACAGTTAGGCTACATGGTTGGCACAGGTTATCTGCCGCTCAATCGCCATCCAGGACTCATTTTTTATATCCAGTCACCTACGACTGGACCACTGCATTTATTAGAGGCGATAGATGAGTTTATTGCCGACTTTAATTACGCCGTGATGCAAATCACCAACGAAGAATGGGAAAGCACTAAGGTCGGTCTTATTAGTCAAATCATGGAGCACGATGCGAACCTCAAAACTCGCAGCCAACGGTATTGGGTCAGTGTCGGCAACAGAGATTATCAATTTAACCAAAGGGAGCTCGTTGTAGACGAAATCACTAAGCTCACCCGCACTGATTTACTCAAATTCATGATGCGTAAAATGCGCACCAAACACAGTGACCGCTTAGTCTTATTTAGCACGGGTGAACAGCACAGAACCCAAGCGGCGTTGCAGTCAGAAAAAATGATCACAGATCTCAAAACGTTTAAGCAAACGGCAGAGAAGTTTAATTTCTAAACAAAAACACTTTTACACACACATTTGTTCACAAAGTTGGACAAACAAACAAAACCGCTACAAATTGGCCCAACTATAGTTGTATCTATCACGGTTGGGCGTAATACTAATGTAAAACATGGCTAGTCCATGTTCTACCCCTTCTACTGCGGACAATTTTGCTGCATCTACATGCTGTTAAAAGGATTTTTTATCGATACCGCTTTGACAAAGCCCTCACTTTCTGGAAAAGTGATGTAACACAATTGTTTCATGGCATCCTCGGATAATAAGAATAAACACTATGCCTAAAGCACTCTTTAAAATCGTCTTGCTCGCTTTCTTTGGCTTGCATGCATTCGAAGACGTAAACGCATCTCCCTTTTCTGACAAATCTCCAATTATTCTCCAATCACAATCTTTTGGTGTCCAGCAAGGACTTTCCCAAAGCACAGTTACGTCTATCGTTACGGATAATGATGGCTACATTTGGATTGGCACGCTTAACGGACTAAATCGGTTCGATGGAAAAGAGTTTAAACACTTTTATGCTGATAATAGCGCTTCTGGTTTACCCAGCTCTTTTATTCGAAGCCTGCTAATCACTGAAGAAGGTGATCTACTAGTTGGTACTGACAAAGGACTTGCTATATATGATAGAAATGATGAATCACTTAAATTTATCGATGTGAAAAATGAATATTTGAATGGTGAAATATGGAGTTTATCCAACAATGACTTTACTAAAGAGATTTTAGTTGGAACCAATAAGGGCATACTTAGCCTCAACTTAAAAAATAAATCTCTAAGCTTAGAGTACATTGAAAAAGAATATTTCGAAGTAAAGAAAAGTGTAAACATTGGTGATGACATATTTCTTAAAAGTTATGATGGTAAACTTTACAGGATAGATGGTAGTAATAAAGTAAAAATTATTGATAACGTACTTGATATAGAAAAGGAAAATAAAACCCTATATATATCAACAGAAAATGGACTTTACACCTATAGTGATAAAAGGGTATTAAAACTATCAAACAGCAAATATACTTTATTAAGTCGATACAATAGTGATATTTATGGAATAGATAAAAACAAAATATACTCGGTAAATAATGAACCCTATCTGATTGGGAAAACGGTAGAGGAGAAAGAAAAAAGTAAGGAAACATATCTATTTTCAACGGCTGACTACCTCATTATCGGAATGAACAATCAAGGGTTTGAAATAATAAGAAAGTCAAACAATCTTGTTTTAAATACAGATCTAATAAAGGATAATGTTTGGCACATTAGTAAAACATTTGATAGCAAAATATTAGTATCATCTGATGATAGTATTCTTCGATGTTACGACATAAATTTGAATTTAATAAAAACTTATCAAACAGGCATTACCGGCTATAAAAATTCTGTAATGACAAAATATGGAATTTACATTGGAAATGAGAAAGGTGTAATTTTATTACATAGCAATGGCAATATAAGTAACATAATAGAAGGTGAACAGATAACAACTATTGACTTAATCAATAACAATGAAAACATTATAGTTGGAACCGCTTCAGGGAAAGCTTTAATCATAAAAGATAATCTAATTTTAAAAAAAATAACAACTAATAAAAAAGATCCAGTTTTTGAAATCCTTTACATTTCAGATGCTGATATTTATTTAGCAAGCCAAAATGGTCTATATCATTATACTGATAATGAAACCAATAAAATAACAGATGAACTAACCTATAGCATTACAAAGTTTAGAAATGAAATTATATTTGGTACTTCAACCGCAATTAAGAAATACAACCCCATTAGCAAAAAAACAAATAAATTATTCTCCGACAACAAAGAAATCTACTCCATATTAACTTTGGACAACTACATTTTCGCATCATCTCTTGGGCAAATTGTTTTAATTGATGGTGATAGTAATTATATTTTCTCAACAAATAATGGAAGTCAATACGAGTATAATACTAGAAGTAGCGTAGTCATTGATAATGAAAATATTTTTTTTGGGGGCATTGATGGTTTAAGCTTGATATCTAAAGATATAATTTTAGACCATATTAAAAACTCACAGCCACCAGAGACCTTCATCTCTGGATTACGTATTTTCAACTCCGTAATAGCTGGGGATGGTGAGTATTTCAAAGGTTCAATAAGTAAATCAAAGAGTATACAACTAAAATACTCTGATTATCCATTCACCATAACATTTAACTCACCAACATCAGAACCCTCTACTACGTCTTATTACTATAAAATGGATGGTCTATCAGATGAATGGATAGCATCAAATAAAATAAACTCAGCAACCTATACGAATTTATCACCTGATGAGTATATTTTCAAAGTTTATGCAGTTGATTCATTAACGCAGATAAATGGTCCAGAAAAAGAATTAAAAGTTATAATTACACCACCTTGGTGGCTATCAACATTAGCAAAGTCAATTTACTTCATTATTATAGTAATAACATTTTTAGGAATTACAAAATCAATTTTAAGAAAACGAGAGGTTCAACGCCAAATAGCGCTCAGCGAAGAAAGATTAAAGCTTTCCCTATGGGGAAGTGGTGATGAAATGTGGGACTGGGATATAGAAACTGGCAACATTTTCCGCTCGAATATCTGGGGAGCACTTGAATTTCCGCGTGATGGACATCGCTCGGGTAAATCGGATGAAGAGAGTAATATACATCCAATGGATCAAGAACGTGTTCGAGAAGCGCTCAATAAGCATTTTTATGGTGAAACAGATCATTTCGAAGCCGCATACCGAGTAAAAGGTAAAGACGACAATTGGGTATGGATCTTAGACCGTGCCAAAATTGTAGAGCGGGATGACAAAGATAATGCCCTGCGTATGACAGGTACAATTAAAAATATTAGTCAATTTAAACAAAAAGAAGAGCAACTAAAACTCTTTGAAAAAGCCATTGAAAATATTTCTGAAGGCATGTTTATCCTCGACGGTGAATACCGTTTTGTCGAAGTTAATGAAGCTTGCTGTAAGATTTCATTACGTAACAGAACTGATTTTATTGGCAACGTACTCACATTTGATTTATATCCTGAAACCTTCTCCACCCAAATCAGGACCATGTTGAAGCAACAAGGTCGCTGGGCAAATGAAGTCGAAGCCGCAAGAGGAGATAAAAGTCACTTCCACATGGAGCTGACTATCGATGCTATCTATGATGAGTTAGGCGAATTGTCACACTATGTCGGGGTTTTTTCGGATATTTCGAGACGGAAACAGCAAGAAGAAGAGCTTAGAAAACTAACCAATAATGATCTCTTAACCGGACTCCCAAATCGCTCCAACTTACAAGTGACCTTAAGTAACCTAGTGAATCGAGAAATAGCCCATGCGCTAATGGTGCTTGATCTTGATAATTTTAAACGTATTAATGATTCCTTAGGTCACCAGATTGGAGATACATTATTAAAGCTCGTTGCAGCTCGCATTAAGTCATTACTTTCCAAAAACACCAGTATTTACCGTCTAGGCGGAGATGAATTCGCCATTGTATTAGATAAAGGCTCAGATATAAGCGCCAGTGCTGCGATTGCTAATCGTATTATCGAAGGGTTAAAACCCGCTTTTGAAGTAAGTAATGAACAACTAGTCCTAGGATTAAGTATCGGTATAGTGCTATTTCCAGAAGATGAGCAAAGTGAGCAAGCATTACTGAGGAAAGCTGACATTGCTATGTACCATGCAAAGTCAGCAGGAGGTAATTGCTATCAGTTTTATTCAGAGTCATTAAATCAACATGCGATTAGGCAGTTAGAAATAGAGAATCTCATCCGTGAAGGCTTAAAAGATGATCTATTTGAAGTTTATTATCAGCCTAAGGTTGATCTTAAGCGCGGTAAAATTGCAGGCATGGAGGCTTTAGTTAGATTAAATCATCCTGTACATGGCTTGATACCCCCTAATGATTTTATTCCACTTGCCGAAGAAAACGGTTTAATTGTTGAAATTGGTGAAATCGTCTTACGCAAAGCCTGTTTCGCAGCGCAGAAATGGCGTGAACAAGGAATATTCAGCGGCAGAGTCGCCGTCAATTTATCGTCACGTCAATTTGCACTCCCCGATATCCAACAACGAATAGAGTCAATTTTAAGACTCACCAAACTCCCCGCTTGTCACCTTGAATTAGAAATAACTGAAGGTACTGTCATTAAACAGCCGGAAACGGCGATTATTGTCATGCAGCAACTGGCTAAAATGGGCGTCAGTTTGGCACTGGATGATTTTGGCACTGGGTACTCGTCCCTTTCGTACTTAAAACGTTTCCCGATTCATACTTTAAAAATTGATAAAGCTTTTGTTGACGATATTGATAAGTCTGATCGCGATCTCAAAATGGTCGATTCTATTATCACTATCGCCCATAACATGGGGCTTTCTGTTGTGGGAGAAGGGGTAGAGCAGACTGCGCAATTAAACATTTTACGAGCACTTAACTGTGAAGAGATCCAAGGCTATATCTTTAGTAAGGCTATAAAAGAGACCGAGTTTACCTTGCTGCTCCAAGAAGACATGATAAAGTCAAACACTCAAAGCAACATTAATTGATCATTTAACTCTCTATTTGATTAGTATTTACAACATTGGCACAACAAGTGCAATAGCACTATCAGTGTCAATAATAAATCAATATCAACTACCCTGAGAGAATTAGAATGATTAAAGGAATCCTAGTAACAGTTACTTTATTATCTTCAATTGGTTTTGTAGCAAATAGTGTTGCTCTTCAAGGCTCCCCATATGTGAAATTTAAACCCCTTGAAGTTGCAGGCTCTCCATATGTGAAATTCAAACCCCTTGAAGTGGCGGGTTCTCCATATGTGAAATTCAAACCCATTGAAGTGGCGGG